>CAZPSQ010000416.1:0-3846 GCA_964588755.1 uncultured Prosthecobacter sp.
GACCAACTCGAGGTCAAGTTCAAGGCAGAATTCGACACGGCCGCCGCTAAGTACGTTACACGCTGGCAGGAGGGTGACACCCGGGCGATCGACGTGGTGCTGGCCACCAACATGCTGTCGGTCGGGGTGGACGTCAATCGCCTCGGGCTGATGGCCGTGAACGGTCAGCCCAAGGGCACGGCGGAATACATCCAGGCCACCAGCCGTGTCGGGCGATCTTTCCCAGGTCTGGTCTGCACCGTGCTCACATGGGCACGCCCTCGCGATCTCTCGCACTACGAGACATTCGAGCATTACCACGCCACGTTCTACAAACACGTCGAGGCGCAATCGGTGACCCCGTTCTCGCCGCGAGCGATGGATCGCGGATTGACCGGCTCAATGCTCAGTCTGATGCGCCTCGACAACGACGCCTTCAGCCCGAATGAGGGCGCAGGAAAGTTGATCAAATCTGACCAAGCCGAGATTGGCGAGGCCATCGATATCCTCGTCAAGCGCGCATGGGGTGTGAGTGACCTGACGGGCACCAAGGTGCTGGCGGAACAGGAACTCAAGGAACGTGCGGACGAGTGGGCCAAGGAAGCCAGCAAAGGGGGGCGCATCCTGGCCTACGAGAAGCGGGGGCCACACAAGGACACGACCGTGGCATTGATCAAGTCGCCTGGCATCCAGGCCTGGGACAACTGGACCGTGCCGATGTCGATGCGCGAGGTGGAGCCAGGTGTGCGTCTGATCATGAACACGAGTCACATCACGGACGACCACGAATGGAAGCCCCGTCCGGCATCGAAGGACGAGGATCGAACATGATCATCAACAATAAAACTCCCGTAGGGGAGGTCAGGCCCAGCCAACTGTTGTGGACCTATGGGCCAGGGGCATTGATCGACCTCCCCAGCCTTTCTGTTGTCACGCAGGGAATCGACCGATGGGAAAAGGATCGCTGCCAGCCGATCCAGGAGGCGCGATTGCTCGCCGCCGTCAGGAAGGTGCTGGGATCGCAGGTGGAGAACCTGCGGATGCCGCCGTTCCAGAAGAGCGATCTCGTCGACGTCTGGTCGGCCGAGGCCAACATCGGGGTTCCGGTCAGACCGTTTCCCCGCTGGCTGCGTTGCGTGAAGTGCGGTCTGCTTTCACCCTTCGATGCCGGGCTGTTCGAGATCAAGGAGAACCGCTTCCGTCCAGAGAGAACCCGCTTCGTCCACAAGGGGTGTCGCGGTTCGAAGAGTGACCAGCCGGCCAAGGATGCCGACGCCGTGCCCGCACGTTTCCTGCTGGCCTGCCGAAACGGCCACCTGGATGATTTCCCCTGGCATTACTTCGTCCATGGCGGTCCCAGCGGCTGCAAGGGTACCCTGCGTTTCTTCGAGAGCGGGGCATCGCTGCAGACCGAGAATCTGTGGGTGAAGTGTGATGCCTGTGGCGCGTCCAGAAGCATGGCTCACGCCTTCGGGAAGGCTGGTAAGGAAAATCTTCCGGCCTGCCGGGGGCGCCACCCACATCTGGACCTGTTCGAGACCGACTGCGACGAAGATGCGAGGGCTGTGCTTTTGGGCGCGACGAACAGTTGGTTTCCGATCACGCTGTCGGCGCTGGCCATTCCACAGACGAAAGACCCGCTCGGTCAATTGGTCCAGGATGGATGGGAGTTCTTCGAAGAACTGGAGTCCGAAGCCGAGGTGTCGGTAACCGTCAAGGCCCTCAAGAAAACCGGCGCGCTACCCGGCATCGACAAGTATGCACCGGCGGCCATCTGGACGGCCATCGAGGCGCATCGTTCGGGCAAGGGGCAGGAAGTCGTGCTGGACGCGGACATCAAGGGCCCTGAGTGGGATGTCCTGACTGAGACCGATCCGCCCACCGACTATCCGCATTTCATGAGCAAAAAGGTCGGTACGCCGACAGGATTTGGAGCGTTCATCGGTAGAGTCCTGCTCCTGGAACGGCTCCGTGAGGTCAATGCGCTGCTGGGTTTCACTCGTGTCGAGGCCCCGGAGGAGTCGGCCGACCCCGACGAGCGGCCACCGATGGCCGGCCTGTCTCGCGGCAAGCCAGAGTGGGTGCCCGCGAGCCAGGTGCATGGTGAGGGCATCTTCATCCAGTTCGACGAGCAAGCGCTCCAGTCCTGGGAGAGCCTGTCCGCCGTCCAGAAGGTCGATCGGAAATTGCAGGGAGGCCACAAGGGATGGCGCAACTCCCGGCATCTGAACCCAGACGATGGGTATCCAGGGATTCGTTACGCGATGCTGCATACACTCTCCCACCTGTTGATTCGTGAGTTGGCACTGGAGTGCGGCTACAACGCGGCAAGCATTCGCGAGCGAATCTACGCGGACACGTCGGGTGATGAGCCTCAGGCCGGCATCCTCATCTACACCGCCGCGGCCGACTCCGATGGAACGCTCGGTGGCCTCGTCGATCTCGGCAAGCCGGAGAACCTCGGGCGCTTGCTGGAGCAGGCACTGAGCCGTTCCAAGGTGTGCTCGTCCGACCCCCTGTGCTCCGAACACGACCCCGAGAAGGATCGCACACTCCACGGTGCGGCTTGCCATGCCTGCAGCCTCGTCGCGGAGACCTCCTGCGAGCGGGGTAACCGCTACCTGGACCGCTCTCTACTGATACCGACCTTCGAACAGGCCGACGCAGCTTTCTTCAAAGGATTCTGAATTGGAGAAGCTGTTGGACGCCGTCGCAGCCGTGGTCTCGCTCGTTTCGCCAGCGAAGGTGGAGGCCATCGCCTCACGGATACGCCGCACTGACATGGCGAGGTCGGCCTCGGCATTGAATGGTGTGGTCGGGACACCCGTCGCCACGGGCGTCATCGACCAACTCGTCGATGCTTGGCAGTCCCATCCCGTCAGCCCCGATGAGCTTGCATCGATGCTGGTCGCCGCCAGTCACGTCTTCATCAAGGCATCGTCCGAGCAATCCACCGAGCTCGTATGGACGGGGCCGACGACCCCCTTCGTCTCTGCCCGTCGAACAGAGCAGGCATTGCTGCAAGTGATCAACGCGGCGACATCGACCCTGTTCATCATGAGTTTCGTCGCCTACGACGTGTCGGGCATCGTGAAAGCCCTCAATGACGCCAGCAGCCGGGGAGTTTTAATCTCCATGCTCCTCGAGTCGTCGCAGGATCACGGCGGAAGCATCACCATCGATGCGATCGGAAAAATGAAGACGCTGATTCCCGCTGCTCGGCTCTATGCCTGGCGGGACAAAGCTGAGCCGTTTTCCGAGGGCCGCGTGCATGCAAAGGTCGCCGTTGCGGATACCGGAACGTGTTTCATCACGAGTGCGAACCTGACGGGGTTTGCGATGGAGAAAAACATGGAAGCCGGGGTACTGATCACTGGAGGGCGCATTCCCCGATTGCTCGACGAGCATCTTCGTTCCCTGGTCGACACGAAGGTGGTCTCACCAGTTTGAGCGGGTCGTCATTGGTCCAGGGACGTGGTTCAGATGATGACCTCGAACTGCTCCAGCACTTCCGGCCGCCGCTGTTTGGTGAATCGAACGACAGACTTGTTGTCCGGCAACTTGACCAGATTGCCGCGTGCCAGTAGCAGATTGAACATGTCTTCGGCTAGTGCCGAAATCCCCCTCATAAGATCCTGATTCCCGGGAGACGCTACAGCTACCGCTGACTACCCTTCAGTCATACGCTCGCAGAAGCAATCCGCAGCCACTGAATCGAGGTCAGCACCATGTTCACCGCCACGCCGATGACTCACCCGCACAACGCCCAGACCTGGTCCCCGGAGACCGATCCACAGGACGTCATCGAAACGCGCCTGTGGCTCGAGGAGCACGACTGGCTCTACCGCCTGCTGCGCAGCGAAGACA
>CAZPSQ010000417.1:0-3838 GCA_964588755.1 uncultured Prosthecobacter sp.
GCTGCTGTCCTTCCGCGGCTTCTTCGCCGAGGAAGACCTGTACGAGGTGCGACCGAACCCCAAGCGCAAGAAGGAGATGCCGGCGCCGGACGGCGACGGTGACGACAGCGACCCCGATGCCGGCGACGACGTTGACAACGTGCCCACCGTATCGGCGGCCGACAAGAAGAAGGACGCCGAGGTGGACCCGCTGGACGCCGCCTACTTCGTGCCCACCAGCAAGATCAAGCCCTATGAGCCGGCGGAATACCTGTTTGGCGGGGAGCCCCGCCTGTACAAAAAGGGCACCTTCATCTACCGCCTGGCCGGCCGGGCGCGCGAGAAATCGGCCTCGTACTACACGCCAGAAGTGCTGACCAAGTGCCTCGTGGAGCACGCGCTGAGAGAACTGTTACCCACCTGCCAGACGGCCGACGACATCCTGAAGCTCACCGTCTGCGAGCCCGCCATGGGCAGCGCGGCCTTCCTGAACGAGGCCATTAACCAGCTGGCCGAAGCCTATCTTCAAGCCAAGCAGAAGGAGTTGGGCCACACCATCCCGCACGACGAGTACACGGCAGAGAAGCAGCGGGTGAAAATGTTCATCGCCGACACCAACGTGTACGGCGTGGACCTGAATCCGGTGGCGGTGGAGCTGGCCGAGGTGTCGCTGTGGCTGAACGCCATCTTCAAGGGCAGCCATGTGCCGTGGTTCGGCATGCAGCTGCACAATGGAAACTCGCTGGTCGGTGCGCGGCGCGACCTGTTCACGGCGGCGCAGCTCAGCCCCGGCCGAGGCGAGAAGGGTATGCCAGAGCGCGACTGGCGTGCCGCCGTGCCGCGCGCGGTGGCCATGACGGCAGCGCCGATTGATAGTGATGTCTTCCACTTTCTACTGCCCGCCGACGGCATGGCCAGCTGCAGCGACAAGGTGGTGAAGGCGCTGGAGCCCAAGGCATTCGAGACCTTCAAGCGTTGGCGGGCCGACTTCACCGCGCCGCTGACGGCCGACGAGGTACGCCGCGCCAAGGCACTGACCGTGGCCGCCGAAGCGCTATGGCAGCAGCACGCCACCGAGCTGGTGCGCGTGCGCCGCTCCACCAGCGACGAACTGCACGTTTGGCCCGACCCGGCGCCCAACCGCGCGCCCACCACCACCGCGCAGAAAGACGCCACCTTCCAGCGCGAGATGTTGTCGGAGCAGGTGAAGAACGCCAGCCCCTACCGTCGCCTGAAGCTGGCGATGGACCTGTGGTGTTCGCTGTGGTTCTGGCCCTTGGGCGAAGCAGCGCATCTTCCCACGCGCGAGGAGTGGTGGTTTGTGCTGGAGACCCTGCTGTTGGGCAATGCCTCGCTGGCCGAGGTGCCGCAGGCCGGCGACTTCTTCCCCGAGACCTTGCCGCAGTTGACGTTGGACTTCACGCCCGAGCGGGACCGCTATGGGCAGGTGGACATTGATGCGCTGGTGGCTGCGTTGCCGACGCTGCGTGTGGCGCAGTATGTTGCGGAATCGCAGCACTTCTTCCACTGGGAACTGGAGTTCGCCGACCAGTTCAAGGCCCGCAGCGGCTTCGACCTGATCCTGGGCAACCCGCCCTGGATCAAGGTGGAGTGGAACGAGCAGGCGTTGCTGTCGGACTTCGACCCGCGCTTTGCGATACGGCGCCTAAGCGCGACAGAAACGGCGGACCAACGAGAGGTAGTGTTCGACGCCACACCGTTGGCGCGGGACGACTTCATCGGCGAATGCGTGGCCATTGAGGGCCTCGCAGAGTTCCTGAACGCGGTGCAAAACTACCCGTTGCTTCGGGGGCAGCAGAGCAACCTCTACAAGTGCTTTCTGCCAGTGGCGTGGCGTGTCGGTGGCTCAGTGCAAGGGCTGTTGCATCCCGAAGGAGTTTATGACGATCCCAATGCTGGCGACCTCCGTGCCACCATATATCCAAGACTTCGCGCGCACTTCCAATTCGAGAATCAGGCATCTCTTTTCTCGGAGGTGCATCACAACACGAAATTCAGCGTGAACATCTTCTCGGCGCCACAAGGTCCGGCAGAGTTTACGCACATTGCGAATCTCTTTGTTCCGACAACGATTTCAGCATGCCTTGTTCATGATGGTGGAGGAGCGACGCCGGGCATTAAGCACGACGAAGGTGGTTGGAATACTATCGGGCATGCCCATCGGGTAATACACATTGGTACGAGGTCGCTCGAAGTCTTTGCGAAGCTGTACGACGCCCCTGGGACACCAGCTAATCAGGCAAGGCTCCCGGCAGTCCACAGCAGGGAGCTTGTCTCGGTTCTCGAGAAATTCTCTGTGGTTGCGAGGCGACTGGGTGATCTTGATGAGATGTCGAGGTTGAACACACCGACAACATGTTGGCATGAGAGCGGCGCTCAGTCGAAAGGAACGATCAAGAAAGCGACGGGTTTTCCATCGAGTTGCAGCGAGTTGATATTCACGGGGCCACTCTTCTACGTAGGAAATCCGCTAAACAAGACTCCACGTCAGATTTGCACGCAGAACAGTCACTATGACGCAGTTGATCTTGAGGCGATGAGTGATGAATATCTTCCTCGGTCCAATTTTTTACCGGCCTGCTCGGCAGAGGTATATCGTTCCCGCGCGCCGACGGTAGCGTGGTCGTCCAAGACGGCCATACCTGATCTAAGGGTGATCGAATGCTATAGGCATGCAAACCGAGAAATGATCACTCCGGTTGGAGAGCGTACGTTGGTCAGCGCAATCATTCCTCCTGGGGCAGCGCACGTCCATACTGTCCTCTCAAATGCCTTCAGTACTGTCGCCGACCTCTTGGATTTTCATTCGTTAGCGCTGTCGGTGCCCGTGGACTACCGTGTGAAGAGCACTGGGGCGACTCATGCGAATCCTTCATTGATCGCGCAACTCCCGCTGCCGCCTGAAGATACGCCCGACTGGCTGCGCTGCGCTTTGCATCTACGCGCACTACTACTGAACTGCCTAACTACAGCATACGAAGAGCTCTGGAATAGCGCGTGGACCGACAAGTTCAGGCGTGACATGTGGACTCGCCGAGATCCACGCCTACCGCAGACTTTGTTTACTCTTCTCGGGCCTTCCTGGAGCCGAAATTGCTCACTTCGAAGTGACTATTTGCGCAGACAGGCGCTACTTGAGATCGATGTGCTGGCCGCCCTAGCGCTGGGGCTCGACGTAGATGAGCTAGTCACGATCTACCGCGTGCAGTTCCCGGTGATGCGCCAGTACGAACGCGACACCTGGTACGACGCCCGCGGCCGCATCGTTTTTACCGCCAGCAAGGGCCTGGTCGGCGTTGGCCTGCCGCGAAAGGCTGGCCGCAACGACACGCCCTGCACACTAATCCATCCGGACGGCCGCCGTGAAACCCGTCGATTAGGCTGGGAGGACGTGCAGCCCAAGAACGGCCGGACCCAGATACCCGACGGCACAGTCATCGAGCGCCTGGTGCTGGACGACACGCTGCCGAGAGGCCCCAGGCGCCGCACTGTCCAATACGTCGCCCCGTTTGCACTGGCCGACCGCGAAGCAGACTACCGAATCGCCTGGGCACACTTTGAACAACGCAATGGAGACCATTGATGGCGTCGCTATTCCTCAACCGCCAGAGCGCCGACGAGCGCAAGGCCTTGATCGAGACTTTGCATTCGGCCCAGAGCGGCCATTGCTTCATCTGCGAGAAGCCGCTCGATCTGGTGCTGCACAAGGACAGCCTCGATGTGGACCACGTCATCCCGTTGAAAACCGGCGGCAAGGACGACCCGAGTAACTTTGCGCTGACGCATGCCAGCTGCAACCGCTCCAAGCAGGCCAGCAACCTGGAAGTGGCGCGGGTGC
>CAZPSQ010000418.1:0-3802 GCA_964588755.1 uncultured Prosthecobacter sp.
AGCACCGGCCCGGCCTCCCCGCTCGCGACATCCCACAGCCGCACCGTGCCGTCATCATCCGCGATCGCCAGCCACTGTCGGCCCTCACTATCCAGGTCGGGAGAGAAAGCCAAGCACATGTACGAAAATGTAGACTGACATCCCGCCAGCCAAGCCAGTTGCTCATGACGTCGTTGGTCCGCACTCGGAGCCACCAAAGGCTTGATTAGTGCCAACCCCGGATCAAGCAGCCAGGGCGCTCCAGAGGGCATGCAGTTCAACCATTGCGGTCGATAGCCGCGGGCCTGGCGCCAATCGGTTTTTTCAAGCTGACAGTAGCGAAATATGGCGGCGGTTAGAGTCGCTGCCTGGAAATTGGCGGCACGCGCGGAACACTGAAGCATGTTGATCCGGCTCATATCTGCGCCGACGAAGCCGGCCTGATCAAGCGTGACGGACCGAAAAGTGCTGTCGCGCAAGTCGGCGCCGTCGAAGCAAGCGCCGGTCAAGTCCATGGGGCGGCCAGCGGAGCCGGTCAAGACCCAGGAACGCAAGCGAGCGCCGCGTAAATCCACACCCCGAAGCGCAAGCTGCGGCCAGCCCTCGTGGCTTGCGCGAAAGGCATAGGCCACCAGCAGTTCACTAGCTTGGGCGACATAGGGGCGGCGCCAGGCTTGCAGGGTTTGCAGGAAAAGGGGATTGGCGGCCTCACCTAACAACTGCCCGAGAAAATCCAGAGTCTCCCGGCTGGGTACAGGGATGGCCCAAGCGCCGGCATCGTTGCGTTCGACCGCACTCAATAGATAGCGGGCGAGGAAGAATTCCAGTAAAGAGGTGTGGGCAAAGCGGAAGGTGCTGGCTTCTCCGTCGTCCTGGCGAGCAAGGAAGGTGGCGGTGCGTAGATCTTCTTCCAACTGGTCCGGGTGTAGGCCGTTGTACCGCCGCCGCAAATCGGCCTCGGTTTCCAACCATTCGTGAAACCAGGCGTTCAGGTCTTCGGCGGGCAGTGCATTGCGGCCCGTGCGCCACAAGTAGGCGGCCAAGTGGGCGGCAAGGCGAAGTTTGTGTTCCGGCTTGATATGGTGTTTCCCGCTGTCCCGGGTTAGCCACTTTTCGGCCATCCGGCGATAGAGCGTGACCCCATACACGGTGCGCCCGGCGGCCCGGTCATTCTCAATTTCAGGGATGAACTCGGTTACCAGCTTGAGGGTGTAGGGCCTCTGCGTCAGCTCTTGCAGGTTGTGGATCGAACGCACCATCTCGAGTAGTCGGTCCAGATCCATTCCTGGCAAGGCATGGCTCATGTAGCGCCGTACCTGCTTTTCACGCCAGGGCAACAAGACCATGGCCCGGTAGCGGTCGGCGCTGAACTCTCCCCGCTCCGATTGGGTGAAGTGGCTGTTCTGAGCTTGGAGATTGGGGAAATACTGGGTGCGGCAGGTAATCAAAACTTTAAGTTGGAGTGTCCGCCTTTCACCCTGGGCGCGGGCTTTAGCATCAACAATGAGCTTGAGCAGATTGTCGGTGAAGACCTTGCCATCGGCCTCGGTAAGTTTGACAAGGACTTCGTCCAAGCCATCGAAGATGATCACGGCGCTTTGCGCCACCCAGCGGTGGATATTGGCCAAGGTGTACCCCTCGCTTGAACCGTCATCGAGCCAGCCGCGGGACATGCACTCCTCCAGAGCCTCGTGCAACTTGGGCACCCGCTCACGTAGGCCAGTAACATGACGTAAGTCAAAGTAAAGGGGAATGGGACGGGTGGGGTCGTTCTGCCGCTCCTCGTCCAGTTGCTTGGCCAGCAACTGGCAGGTAATCGTCTTGCCCATACCGTATTCGCCAAGCAAGGCGAACAGCCGCGGGGCGGCGGGGTCTTGCAGCCAGTGCCGCAAATAGGGCAGTACGGCCTGCCCTTCCTCACCTACATCGCAGCTTCCCTTGGCGGAACTTGGCATGAGCGGCGCATCGGCGTTTCGCTTAGCGTCCAGGCTTGTAGGTACACCCTTGGCGGTGTCATCAACGTCTTCCCCATCCACTTCAAACAAGTCTCTCAAGTTCATGGCACGAGCTGAAGGCGGGCGGCATTCCTGGCGACGCGATGATGCCTGCGGCGGCTGTACGGGCATCGGCAGGAGTCCTTTGTCCGGTTGAGGTGACAAGGAACCCATTCCCAGCAGCGTCTTGACCACTTGTGCGGCATTGCGGGCGGCGGCTTTCTGATCGTCGTCCTTGCTCGGGGTGTTCTTCGTGCCATCAGCCCAGTCGCTTATACCTTTGACGACAATCCAAGCCACATTGGCCGCGCTAGCTGCGATCTCCATGCCGGACCCCTCCATTTCTCCGCCGACGCACTCCGGCTCCGCTTCTTGAATCTGTTTCAGGAATGCAGGGCTGTCGACCAGCTTGTCGCCGCAAGCGATGGGGCCGATGATCACCTTTGGCCAGTCGATCTGTTCGCCCCGGAGGTGGTCAAGGGCGCGTATGCGGTCTACCAGCAAGCGCGAAGCGGGCGGGCGGGGGCCGCGAGAAATGGTCTTGCCATCAGCGTTCAATCGCGCCGACTCATAGTCGAACAGATAGTCGGAAACCAACACGTCACCTATTCGGCGCTTGCCATTCTGCACTCCGAAGGCTATGCCAACACCAATCACGGCGCAGGGGTTGTGACGTTCGATGGCCCTGGCGGTAGTGTCCTGGGCAAACTTGCGTCCCTGACGGCTGATGACATGGATTACTTCCTGGCTGCCATGGATGCCCAGGCGAGTGAAGGTATGAGCACCTTCAGTCTCCAAAGGCTGACCAGCGGGGGCGAAGGCGTCCAGGATCGCCCGAGTTTCATGTTCGTTAAAGGTCATTAGCACCACCGGGCGCCCGAGTGGCATGCCGCGTTGGTCTTCCATCCGTACCGCTTCGGGAACACCGTTCAGGTCGCCGGTGTAAGGCTTGACGCCAGCTTCAGCCAAACCTTCGAACCATACCCAACGGTGGCTTCCGGCCTTCTTGTTTGCTGTCGACACCGCCATGAATACCATGCTCGATTCCTTGGCGGCTTCGTTGATGCGGTCGAGAAATCGGCCCAGCATGGTGTTCGCACTGTTGGTGCTGGACGCCAGAGGCGACAGGGTGTCGCGCAAGTGATTGAAGTTAACCTTGCCTTCCTCGTTCATCAAGGAGATCAGAGTGTCCACCGAAGCTTGTTGGGCCTTGCTCAGTTTTACGCGAACTTTCCGCAGGCTTTTTTCGGCGAAATAGCGAGAGAGGGCTTGCATGGCGCACTCCAGTCAGGATGACGGAGCGATTATGATCGCCCCTCCTTTTGCGCGTCAAGCCCTAAAAGAGGTTTTAGTTGTATTACAGTTGTTTTGTTGTTGGTGCCGCTTGCCAACACCGGAAACGCTTGGCGTACGATTTCGCCAGAACTCTGCGGTGACCGCTTCTTTCAGCTGACTTTCCTTATCGTGCGGTGGTAATCAAAACCAAACATTGATTCTGCTACCGATGACAATGTGCACGGCCAACAATCCAGTCAATGTTTAGCCACACATTTTTTTGGCCACTAAAAATCGACCGCCATGAATCACGGCTGGGCGTTGCGGATCAGCTTCCGCGGAACATACCCGGAAGTTCCCCGCGTTGTCCTGGTCTGTGGCTCCACGTCCGCCGCTGTCGCTGCCACCGGCTTGCTTCTTTTGGTAGCTACCAAAGAAGGAAGTAATCGCGTTGCCTGCACTGATACCTGCGTCACCGGCAGCGCGCGCCCCGCTCCCGCCTTCGTCACATCCACCGTAACAAAACGCGCTTCCAGCCAATCCGCCCACTTGGC
>CAZPSQ010000419.1:0-3727 GCA_964588755.1 uncultured Prosthecobacter sp.
TCCTGAATGCGGCAGCAGTACTTTTCCGGAGTACCGCTGGCCCATTGGCCTGCGGCGAGCGTCTCCTGATCCACGCCATGTCCTGGGCAGTCGCGGAGGTCAGGGGACGCTCGCACACGCGCTGGGTGGTTGTGCAGATCAGGGGACGCTCGCTGCAGCCGAATGCGGCAGCAGTACTATCCTGAATGCGGCAGCAGTACTATCCTGAATGCGGGGGCAGTACTTTTCTCTTTCGTGTCCTGGCGGGAGATGGCGCGCGCCGTCAGACTTTGGGCGCGCGGCCGCCGAAGATGGCGCTGCCGACGCGGACGATGGTGGCGCCTTCCTCAATGGCCACCTCAAAGTCGTGGCTCATGCCCATGCTGAGCTGCGGCAGCGGGCCGCCGCCCACTTTTTCCAGCTCATCCCGCAGGGTGCGCAGTGCCACGAAGTAGCGGCGGCTGTTCTCGGGATTCGCGTCGAAGGGGGGGATGCACATCAGGCCCTGGATCTCCAGCCGGCGGAGTGCGTACAGTTCCTCCAGCCGGGCGCGCAGGGTGTCGGCGGTGAAGCCGTGCTTGCTGCTTTCCGCCGCGAGGTTCACCTCCAGATAAACCTTGGGGTACAGGCCCAGCTCTCCGGCGATGCGGTCCACGTCCCTGGCCAGGTCCAGCGAGCCGATGCTGTGGATGGCCTTCACCAGCGGCAGGATTTTGCGCACTTTGTTTGACTGCAAATGGCCGATGAGGTGCCACTGCAATCTGGCCGGGAGCTGCGGTGCCTTGGCCATGACCTCCTGCACTTTGTTCTCGCCAAAGAGGAGCTGCCCGGCGTCCGCCGCCTCCTGGATGATGTCCACGGGGAAGGTCTTTGACACGGCGAGCAGCTCCATGGTCGCGGGGTCGCGGCGGCTGCGTGTGGCAGCGGCGGTGATGCGGTCTTGGATGGCTTGCAGGCGGGCGGCAATGTCGTTCATACGGGCGGCCAAAGAGAAACGGAAGATGAGGCGGGCGCGCAACGTATTTTCGCGCTCAACCACGCCGCCAGTCTTTCTTTCCCATGCAATCCCGCCGCCACTTCATCCGCCAGTCCGCCGCCACGCTTTTCGCCGCCCCATGGGTGACCTCGGGGCTGCGGGCCGCCTCCCCCAATGGCAAGCTGCGCCATGTGGCCTTTGGCGCCAGCGGCATGAGCTGGAGCGACATGAGCGCCATGTCCAACCACCCGATGTGGCAGCTCACCGCGGTGTGCGACGTGGACACCCGCAACTTCAAGAAGGCGCAGGAGCGCTGGCCGGACATCAAGGTTTACCAGGACTGGCGGGAGCTGTTTGAAAAAGAGGCCGACAACTTCGACAGCGTGAACGTCTCCACGCCGGACCACATGCACGGCAGCATGGGCCTGAAGGCCATCAGCCTGGGCAAGCATGTCTATGGCCAGAAGCCGCTGGCGCACAACCTGTGGGAGTGCCGCCAGATGGTGGAGCGCGCGCGGGCAAAGGGCGTGATGACGCAGATGGGCATCCAGGTTTCCTCCAGCTTCACGGAGCGCCACGCCGTGGCCCTCATCCAGATGGGGGCGATCGGCAAGGTGAAGGAGGCCCACACCTTCTCCCACAAAAAATGGGGCGACCTGGAGCCGCGCCCGGTGAAGAGCGACCCGGTCCCCGAGGGCTTTGACTGGGACAAATGGCTGGGCGTGGCCACGGAGCGCAGCTACATCCAGGGCTACGACCACCCCGGCAACTGGCGGAAGCGCCGCGACTTCGGCACGGGCACGCTGGGGGACATGGGCTGCCACATGTTCAGCGGCTGGTTCCGCGCCCTGGCCCTGGCCGCGCCCACCTCTGTGAAGTCCACCGGACCGGTGCCGAACAAGGACAACTGGGCCACCGACGCCGTGGTGGAGTACACCTTCAAAGGCACCCCATACACGGACGGCGACAGCATCAAGGTCACGTGGACGGATGGCGACGCCCGCCCGCCGAAGGAGATCATGGAGCTGGTGGCGCCGCAGAAGTTCCCCGAGCAGGGAACGATCTACATCGGCACGGAGGGGGTGCTGCTTTCCCCCCACGGCTCCACCCCGCTGCTGTATCCGCGGGAGAAGTTTGCCAAGTTCGGCGCTTACCCCAAGCTGGAGCCGCGCGACCACTGGGCGGACTACATCGACTGCTGCCTGAAGGGCGACAAGAACACCCAGCCCAGCGCGAACTTCGACTACGCCGGGCCGCTGACGGAGGCGGTGCTGCTGGGCTGCCTGGCCAGCGCCTTCCCGAACGAGACGCTGCAATGGGACGCGCCCGCGCTGAAGATCCCGAACTCCGAGGCTGCGGACAAGCTGGTGCGCCGCGACTACCGGAAGGGCTGGGAGATTGTGTGACGCGAACGCGCCAGCCCTTGTGAATTGAGAATTGAGAACTGAGAATTTGAAACTGGCCCGGAGGGGGCTCACGGGCACCGCAGCCTGTCCTCCGCGCCTTTGACCATTTTCAGTTTTTCAGCCCCCCTGTTTTCAGTCCGCTACTCCTCCTCTTCCTCGCGGGTGGAGTTCACCGGGCGTTTCTTCACGGCGGAGATGTTCCGGTGCACCCAGACGCTCTGCACCATGCCCATGAGGAAGAGCGTCACCACCACGAAGGTGCCGCCGTAGCTGACAAACGGCATGGGCAGGCCGATGACGGGCAGCATGACGAGGTTCATGCCCGCGTTCTGAAAGGTGTGCACAAAGAACATGGCCACGACGCCCACGGCGATGAGCCGCCCGAGCTGGTCCCGCGCGCAGAAGGCCACAAAGATGCCCTGCAGCAGCATCAGCGCCATGCCCCCCAGCAGCAGCACGCAGCCACGGAAGCCAAACTCCTCCCCCACGACGCCGAAGATGAAGTCGTTGATGGACTCATGCGGGAAAAACATGCGGTGCACCGACGCCTGCTCCGGCACCTTCATCGACAGCGGCCCCTTGCCCTCCAGCCCGCCGGTGGACACGGCGATCTGCAGGTGCTTGGCCACCCAGCCCTCGTCCTGCAGGTTCACCTTGTCCAGCTGGTTGGTCATCATGTACCAGGTGGAGTTGATGCGGGCCTGCTGGTAGGGCTTCAGCGCAAAGACGTACACCAGCGGCACCACGCTGACCACGCACAGCAGCAGTGTGATGAGGTAGCGGAACGGGATGCTGCCGATCAGCATCATGGAAAGGAACATCGGCCCCCAGACCAGCCCGGAGCCCAAGTCCTCCTTGATCACCATCACCGCCGGCACCCCCGCCACCATGGCCGCCAGCATGATGCGCAGCCACGGCCGCCGGAAGGCGGGCATCAGACGCGGCAGCTCACCAAAGATGACCGCGAGAATGAGGATGCCCGCCATGATGGCAAACTGGGAGGGCTGCACCGTGATGCTGCCGATGCGGATCCACGCCTTGTTGCCGCCGATGTCCACCCCCCACAGGATCACGGCCACCAGCCCGCCGATGCCCGCCAGATACATGGGCAGGCAGGCCCAGCGGATCCACTTGTAGTCGATGAGGGACGCGACAAAAAAGAACGGCAGGCCGATGAGCGCCCAGCGGATCTGGTCGCGCCATTTGAGGGCCAGCTCCGCCTCATCCTTGTGCGCGGAGGCGTTGTAGATGGCGTACACGCCGAACACCAGCAGCGCGACGATGTTCAGCACGAGCAGCCAGTTCATGCCGAGGAATTTTTTGAAAAGGGGCGTCATGGAGGCGGAGACGGGGGAAAACAGTGGGG
>CAZPSQ010000420.1:0-3724 GCA_964588755.1 uncultured Prosthecobacter sp.
AGGCGGCGGAGGATGCGCCACGGGCGGCGATGATGGCGGCACCACGCTTGCCCACGGTCTCGCAGAAAGGGCCTTCCAGCCAGGCCTGGTCATTGACGACCTCCGTGGCAGCCTTGCCGCCGATGGTGGCGTGGGCAAAGGCGGGGAACATCGTGGGGCTGTGGTTGCCGTAGATGAAGATGTCCTTCACGTCCGTCAGGTCCACCCCGGCCTTCTGGGCCAGCTGGCTCTGGGCGCGGTTTTGGTCCAGGCGCACCATGGCGGTGAAGCGTTCCTTCGGCAGGCGCTTGGCCTGGGAGGCGGCGATCATGCAGTTGGTGTTGGCGGGGTTGCCCACCACGGCCACGCGGCAGTCGTCAGCGGCCACGGCGTCAATGATCTGGCCCTGCTCAATGAAGATCTTGCCATTGTCCTTGAGGAGGTCGGCGCGCTCCATGCCAGGGCCGCGGGGCTTGGCACCCACCAGGAGGCACCAGTTGGCGTCCTTGAAACCTTCTTTCGGGTCGGAGGTCTGCACAATGCCTTTCAGCAGGGGGAAGGCGCAGTCGTCCAGCTCCATGGCCACGCCTTTCAGGGCGGCCATCGGCTTTTCAAAAGGAGCTTCGATGAGCTGGAGAATCACCGGCTGGTCCGGGCCGAACATGGCACCGGAGGCGATACGGAAGAGGAGGGCGTAACCAATCTGACCGGCGGCGCCGGTCACAGCGACTCTGATGGGAGTTTTGGACATGGGTGGGGGTTGGGGATGAGTGGAGTCACCACCAGAGCAAGATGCGGCGGCAGGGCAAGAACGGGCACAAGAATCCTGGCAGAAAATGCTTTGGCTCTGGGCGGTCTCCTGTTATAAACCTGATTTTCCACAAATCTTTGATGCTTTCGCAGTCCTTTTCCAACCCGCCACGAATCATGGTTTTGCGCCGTCTGGGCCGCTATGCTCCGGCAGCCTGTCTCGCGCTTTTTGTGGGCGCTGAACTGACGCCGCTCAGCGCGCAACAGGCTTCTGTGGCTGCCATGTCTCAGAATGAGGTTCGCCGTCAGGCGCTGGTCGTCAACAAGGCGGGGGAGGAGATCCAACGCGGATACCGCCTTATTGAGGAGCGGAAAGCGCAGGAGGCCCTGGCCTTGTTCACCGCCGCCTATGAGTCCATTCCCAATGTGCCCATGGCGCAGGAGCACCGGGCGGCGGCGCGCAACGGTTACCTCTCCGCCGGCTGCCTTCACGTGCAGGACTTGGTGGCCCGTGGAGATATGGAGGCGGCCAGCAAGCTGCTAAGCGAGCTGCTGACCGTGGCGCCGGACGATGCACGCGCGCTCGCCCTGAAGCGCCGCCTCTCAGACCCGGATCGTTTCCCACCTGCGCTCACCGCGAAGCACGTGGCCAATGTGGAGGCCGTCCAGGCCCTGCTCCTCAAGGCCAATTCTTTCCTCGAACTCGGTGACCCGGACAAGGCCATTTCCACCTATCAGGAGGTGCTGCGCATCGATCCGCACAATGGCGCAGCGCGCCGGGGCATGGAGGCCGCTGAAACATTCAAGCGCAAATATTACCAGTCCGCCTACGATCACCAGAGGTCGAAGATGATGGCCGGTGTGGACGCCGCCTGGGAGGATCCCGTGCCGCTGACTGTGGACATGAGCGCGATGTTCGGTGCTGCCCAGATGGCCAGCAACCGGAACGTGAGCACAGGCAAGGATTCCATCACGCAAAAGCTGCGGACGTTGATCATGCCCCAGGTCGAGCTTGCCGGCGTCACGCTGGAGGAGGCCACAGAACTGCTGCGCGTCCGCAGCCGGGACCTGGACCCCGAGGGCCGGGGCGTCAGCTTCATCATCAATGTGCCGCCAGAGGCGCGCAACAAGCCCATCAGCCTGACCCTTTTCAATGTCCCGCTGGAGGAAGTGCTACGCTATGTGAGCGAAGGTGCCGGGGTCAACTATAAGGTGGACGAGCATGCGGTGATCTTCGTGTCTGTGAGCGACCGCAACAGCGCCGTCATCAGCCGGGCTTTCCGCGTTCCACCTGACTTTATTCAAAACTCTCCCGTAGGCACCCCTCCCGCAGGGGGGGGCGCAGACCCCTTTGCCAGCCAGACGCCCGCAAATAATGCCCTGGTGGTGCGGCGCATGGGGGCCAGGGAGTTCCTGGAAGGCCGCGGTGTGACCTTCCCCGAAGGCAGCAGCGCCAGCTTCAACCCCGCGACAAGCACACTCACTGTCCGCAACACGGTGGAAAACATGGAGGCTGTGGAATTGTTGGTGGAGCAGGCGACAAAGGCTGCTCCCAAAATGGCGGTGATCCAGGTCAAGATGATCGAAATCAACCAGACCAACCTGGAAGAGCTTGGCTTTGACACGCTCCTCGGTGGCATGGGCATCAGTGGTGACAATGCGTTCCTGGGCGGCGGCAGTTCCGGCAATGGTGTAGCCACAAGCGCCAGCAATTTTCCGTTCCAGAGTCCATATACCACACCGGCCCAGTTTGTGGGAAACCCGAACGTTCCCGGTGCCATGGTTCAGGTCTTTCCACCGATTCCAACCAGAGGCGCGTTTGCAGGGCCGGTACCGACTGGCACCACGGCCCCCTACCCCTACGGTGGCGGGCCGATCTCCTCCGGCCTCCGTTCTGGCTCCTATGCAGTCGCCCAAAATTCACTGGACAGTCTTCTAAAAACAGGTGCGCCAAATTCTGCTGCTCAGGTGGCTCCGGGTGTCCTGTCCGTGGCCGGGGTGTTCTCAGATCCGCAGTTCCAGTCGGTGCTGCGTGCGCTGTCACAGAAGAAAGGGGTGGACATCAATGCCTCTCCCAGTGTGACGACAAAAAATGGGATCAAGGCCAGTGTCGAAATCACTCGGGAGATCATTTATCCCACGGAGTTTGACCCGCCCCAGCTTCCCAGCAACGGCAACAATACCCTGATTGTCGTTGGGGCCTCCCTCGCGCCCCCGATTGCCACCCCCACGACTCCCACCGCTTTCGAGACACGCAAAACAGGAGTCCTGTTGGATGTCGAACCCATCATATCAGAGGATGGACGCACGGTGGAGCTGACCATCACGCCTGAGCTTTCGGACTTCGAGGGCTTCATCAACTACGGCTCCCCCATCTTCACTCCGGCGGCCCAGTCCGTGGTGCCCATCCAGTTGGGGCAGGCTGGGACCACCACGGTGGGAACTTCCAGCTACATCCCCATCAGTACGCCAGATCAGCTCATCACCCCCAACCTCATCTTGCAGCCGGTGTTCAAGACACAGAAAGTCACCACCGCCGTCAAAATCTGGGATGGGGCCACGGTGGTCCTCGGGGGAGCCAAGGTGCAGACCCGCCAGATCGTGAATGACAAGATTCCCTTGTTGGGAGACCTGCCCTTCGTCGGTCGTTTATTCCGCAGCGACGTCAATCAGAGCGACACCAAGAATGTGATCATCTTCGTGACGGTCAATGTGGTGGATCCTTCTGGTCAGCGCGTCAACCGCGACACCGTGGCGGCGGGCGCCTCCACTTCAGCGGCTGCCGATGTCACTCGGTGAGCTTGTTGGCCGCCAGGGGGGGCATCTGACTTCAGCTGGGTGCGCCTGGGTTATGCCAGTCTGTCAGCCTTGCTGGCCAGTTCCACGTCCAGCGCGGTCAATCCCCCCGCGCTGTGGGTGCTGAGGCGGACAGTCACCTTGCGCCAGCCCACCAGCATGTCCGGGTGGTGATTCATCGCCTCGGCAGCCTCGCCGA
>CAZPSQ010000421.1:0-3709 GCA_964588755.1 uncultured Prosthecobacter sp.
CCCCGCAGCGGCGTGGATTCCTCCAAGGGGGAGTCCCTCTCCACCCTCATCCGCCATCTCAACAAGATCGAGTGCGACTTCTGGATCCCCCTCCTCTACACCCACCCCTCGCACTGGAGTGACGACCTCATCGCCGCCATCGCCGAAAGCCCCAAGGTCGCCCGCTACATCGACATGCCGCTGCAGCACATCAGCGACAACATGCTCACCCTCATGCGGCGTGAGACCGACGGCGCCTACATCCGCGGCCTGCTCAAGCGCATCCGCGCAGGCATTCCCGGCATCGCCATCCGCACCACCTTCATCGTCGGCTTCCCCGGCGAGACCGAGGAAGACTTCAACGAGCTGCTGCAGTTCATCGAGGACAGCAAATTTGAGCGCGCCGGCGTCTTCAACTACTCCCGCGAGGAGGACACCCGCGCCGCCAAGATGGAAGGCCAGATCCACCACATGACCCGCAAGGCCCGCTGGAACGAGGCCATGCGCGCCATCCAGCGTGGTGTCGAGCACTTCAACATCACGCAAAAAGGCCGCACCATGCGCGTCCTTGTCGAGGAGGCCGGCGTCGCCCGCAGCGAGATCGACGCCCCCGACATCGACACCACTGTCTTCGTGGACAAAAAACTCCCCGTCGGCCAGTTCGCCGAAGTCACCATCAAAGACTGGCGCGGCTACGACCTCGTTGCAGCGTAAAGCACGACCGTGCGCGGGCCTCCGAGCCCGCAGCACCGCCGCTGCAGATAAAAGCTTCATCGCTGCCCATCCCATCAGAGGCGCGCCACGCCCCGGACCTGCACCGCATTTCCGAGGAGGGCAGAAAAAGCCCTGCGTCCTTGCTCGGACAACACGCTGCGGTCCCCCGGAGTTCCCCGCGCCATCAGCCGTTTTGTGAGCTGCCGCCTCCCCCTGGCCCACAAAATTTCCCACAAATCCGTGTAACGGTCGGCGTCCAGCAGGCTTCCCTCCTGGACCACCATGAAACTCCTCACGTTCCTCGCCGCCTCGGCCATCTCCTTGACGACGGCCTTCATCCACGCGCAAACGGCCACTCTCGCGGGAGTGACCAAAGTGCCTGTCGTCTTTTCCGGCGGGCATGACACCGACCCGCGTGATCGCGGCCGCCCCGTCATCCTCATCGGCTCCGCCCTGGGCGTCACCGCCGAGATCTTTCGTGATGCCTTCAGCGGCGTGCGTCCCGCAGGCCCCGGCCGCGGCCCCACAGGGGATGAGGCCCGCGCCAACAAGAAGGTGCTCATGACCGCTCTCGGCAAGCACGGCATCACCAACGACCGGCTCGACGAGGTCTCCAACTTCTACCGTTACCCGCCAGGAAGCCGTGGGCTGTGGCAGCACGCGGACGCCAAGGCCAACGCCCTGGTGAAGGATGGCAAGATCGTCGGCTACGAGATCGTCGAAGGCGGCTACGGCTACACCACCCCGCCCACCGTCACCGTCCCCGGCATCGCCGTCCCCGCCCCCAAGGTGGAACTGGCCTTCGGCAAAAAACTCGAAACGAACGGCTCTGTCTCTGCGATCACAGTGGTGAAATGAGCTTGGTCTCACCCGGGGCAAGTTGGTGATTGCCATTCAGGACGCGAAAGGGTGGAATGCTTGCGTTCCACCCTTCTGTTTGCCCACATGCTGCTGCGCCCCCTCAAGCCCTGGCATCTGCTGCTGCTCATTCCTTACGCCTTGGTGAGCGGCCTGGCCTATGGCCTCATCGCCCACAAGGTGGCGGGGGAAAAGGAGCCGTGGTTCACCCTGCTGATGCTCTGCGGTCTGGCCTGCACCATCGCCCTCATTGCCTGGCCGGGCGGCATCCCGTGGCGCTACTCGGCGTGGACGTTTGCGGGGACGGGCCTGCTGTACGTGCTGTTGCGTCTCTGGTTCGGGCGCGGTGCGGCGGTGGAGATTTTTGGTTTTCCGCAGGTCATCGCGGTGCTGGTCCTTGTGTGCTGGCCCATTTATCAACGGTTGCTCCCATGATCCGTCGTTGCTCTTCGGAGCACGGCCCCTCCGAGATCGCAGCCGGTGGCCCGCGCGGATGGCTGGCGCAGTCCTCTTGTTGATTCGAAAGCAGCCTGTCTCTCTATGGGGGAGTGACGCGCTTCAATGCCGCTGCTGGAATGCTGCGGGCCGGGATGCCCGCGCGCCACGCCGATGATGTGTCTTCAAGACGCGCTCACGCATACTCCAGCAGCGCCTTGATCACCTTCCGCTCCGCCACCGCCTTGAACGCATCCTCAATGCCATCAATGGGGAAACGATGGGTGATGAAGTCAGCCGAAGTGAGCCTGCCTTCGCGGATCCACTGGCAGAGATCCTTCTGGCTCTCCTTCTCATAGCGCCGCGTGGGCCACTGGTGCACGAAGACATTGAAGTTAAAGTCCGCCTTTGTCTTGTCGATGTGCAGCACGCCGTGGGTGAGCACCCCGTAGATGCAGTGCGAGCCACCGCGGCGGAGCAGGGGCAGGCCCTGCTGCACGATGTCCGGATGGCCCACTGCATCGATCACCGCATCCAGCTTCTTGCCGCGCGTGGCGGCCAGTTCCGCAATCGCCCTGTCCCCAGGGGCAAAGGCGGCGTCCGCGCCAAAGGCCAGCGCCTTGGCCTGCTTGTCCGCATGGCGGTCCACGATGCCGATCCAGCCCAGGCCAAACAGGCGGCCCAGTTTCACAAAGCTCAGGCCCACCGGACCAGCCCCGTAGATCAGCACATCGTCACCGGGCTGTAGATGGAAATCGCGGAAGGCACCCAGCACCTCGCGCCACGTGCACAGCAGCACAGCCTGCTCCGGTGGGATGTCCGCATCCACCTTCGTCTGGATCTCATGCACCTCGAACCAGCCGTGCGCCTCATCCGCCACGCCATCGGCCACCATCGCGTCGTGGTCATTGGCCAGCGTGTATTCGCCAAAGCCGCCCCAGCCAGAGTCCACGCCTTCCTTTTGCAGGTCAAAAACAAGCCCGCCCACGGCGCGGTCCCCCACCGCAAAGTTTTTCACCTTCTCCCCCACCGCCACCACAGTGCCCACGCTCTCATGGCCCAGGGCGAAGGGGAACTTGTCCTCCATGCCGGGGAACTTGCCCGCCAGCAGCTCGGAGTCCGTGCGGTTGCAAAGACACGCGCACTCCGTCCTCACCAGCGCCTGGTAGGGACCCGGCACTGGCTGCGGCGTGTCCAGAATGACGAGTTCTCCGGGGGAAAGGGCGATGACAGACTTCATGACAGGGAAAAGGGTGGGCGGCGCATCGAACACACAGCCCAGGAGAGTGCAAGCCTGGGATTTGCCGACGGCGGAGAGATGGCCTCAAAAAACGCAAAGAAGCGCAAAAAAACAGAAAGCGGGCCATCAGAACAAAATGGCATCAGCATCTTCCCCTTTTTTGCGTCTTTTTGCATTTTTTGAGGCCGTGCTGTCCCTGGGCAAAGGGAGGTAAGCGTGTGAAGCATTTGCCAGCATCACAGGTGCCCCGGTCCATGATCTGCTCAGGCCCTCACTTTTTTGCGTCTTTTTTGCGTTCTTTGCGGCCCTGCTGTCCCTGGGCAAAGGGAGGCAAGTGTGTGAAGCATTTGCCAGCATCACAGGTGCTCCGGTCCATAATCTGCTCCGGCCCTTCCTCCCCTGGCGTTCCGCCCCTCCCCCCCCCCCCCCAATCCCGCTGAAAAATCCCCCCTTTCTGCTTTTTTAAACGGCCCCCCTTTTTGA
>CAZPSQ010000422.1:0-3703 GCA_964588755.1 uncultured Prosthecobacter sp.
GGATCAGCGGGATGTGCGCATACGTGGGCGGCGTCGCTCCAAAGGCATTGAAGAGGTCGATGTGCTTCCAGGTGTTGGACAGGTGATCCTCGCCACGCAGCACATGGGTCATCTTCATCTCGATGTCGTCCACCACGTTCACAAAGTGGAAGATGTAGCTGCCATCCGGGCGGCGGATGGTCATGTCCGGCTCCTCGGTGGGGGCGAAGGTCACATCCCCACACACCAGGTCATGCACGGTGATGGCCGTTCGGCTGAACTTGAAGCGCATGGCTCCGTTTTCCTCCGCATACACCCGGCCGGCGTCCTCCAGTTTCTTGAAGTAGGCGTCGTAGATGTCCTTGCGCTGGCTCTGGAAATAGGGGCCGTGGTCGCCCCCGGCCTCCGGGCCTTCATCCCAGTCCAGCCCCAGCCATTTCAAACCCTTGATGATTCCGGCGGAGGCCTCCGCGGTGTTGCGCGCACCATCGGTGTCCTCCACGCGCAGAATAAAGGTGCCGCCCGTCTTGCGGGCCATGAGCCAGTTAAAGAGAGCCGTGCGGGCGCCTCCGACATGGAGGTCGCCAGTGGGGGATGGGGCAAAGCGTACGCGGATGGACATGACAATGGCTGGTGGAAAAAATGGAACGAAGGGGCGCGACAATAGCCGGGATTTGCAGATGGAAATTTCAAATCTGCAAATCTCAAATTTCCAACGGCCCATCAGTGGTTATGCTTCATCCATGAAAAAGCTCATCCGCCTGCTGATCACTTTGCTCGGCTTGTTTGTCCTCTTCGCCGCAGCGGCCCCGCTGGTGGGAGCCTGGTGGCTGCGCAGCTATGTGAACAAGGAGCGCATTGTGCTGGAGACTGAGAAAAACATCAACGCCCGCGTGCAGCTCGACGAGGTGGTGTTCACCCTCTTTGCCTGGCCGCCCACGCTGCGCCTCAATGGCCTGAAAATCGCCCCGCCTGACCAGTATGTCGGCACGCCTGTGGAGGCCCGGCCGCCGCTGAAGCAGGCGCCGGTGGAGATCGCCGCAGCCTATCTCGAGCTGGATCCGGATGGCCTGTGGCGGCGGGAGATTTACCCCCGCATCCTCCGCATCACGGGGGTGGAGGTGCAGGAAACGCTGAGTCCTGCGGGCAGTTCCTTGGAAAAGCTGTTTCAAAAGCCGGGCGATCCCCTGCTGGCCGCAGCAGACGGCGTGCCGCAGGCCATTCCCGTCCCGGGACCCGCCGGACAGCCGCTCCCCCCCGGGCAGCGCTACTACCCGGCAGATGGCTCCCCCCCCGGCGGCCAGCCCACGGTCGTGCAGGAGGCGGTGGAGCCTGTGGTCGAGGCGGTTCCGCATGTGGAGGTGGAGCAGGGCCAGTCCCGAGCCGCACGGCTGGCATTGCAGGAAATTTCCATTGAGCAGGCACACTTCCGCATTGCCAACAGGGAGGCCGACTCCCGGTTCGACGCCGACCTGAGCGACTTCAACCTGCGGCTCACCAACATCGACATTGACCCGGAGCGCATCGATCAGCACAACCGCGTCACTGTCAGCTTCAGCTCCAAGGTCACGCTGGATGGAGTGGCGCAGGTGGGGGGGCGCACGCAAAACGTGCGCTTTGCCGACTTCAAGATGCGTGCCGAGGGCGAGGTGAATCCCGTGAACCCCACAAGCATGCAATACGAGCCTGCCGCCACCCTGACCATGACAGTGGACCGTGGCTCCGTGCTCGGCGGCCACATGACCATTGGCGATGCCGCCGGAAAGCACCTGGAAAAGCTGGAAAAGTATGGCGTGGACCTCCGCGCCATCCCCATCGGCGGCCCCTTGACCCAGGACTGGGTGGCCAGCGTGCTTTTCCGTGATCAGGAGCTGAAGTTCCAGGGTGACACCCACATGGCCTTTCCTGACTACGAAATCACCGTGAAGCGTGATTCATGGATGAACTTCGCCCAGGACAGGCAGGGCATGCTGACCCGCCTGTATTGCGGACCCGCGCTGAAGGAACAAATCGTGCGCGGCGTGTCCGCCCGTGGCCTCGGCGACACCATTTCCCGCATGGTGGTCGATGGGCTTTCCGACGACCAAGGGCGCATCTCCTTCGACCTCACCATCACCGGTCCCCTCTCACATCCAGAAGTGAAGCCTGACATCCAGCTCCGCCTCGAAAGCCTCCTCGGCAATGACATCGAGGACAAGGCAAAGGGCCTTCTGAAAAACGAAAAAGTCGGCGGCTTCCTCAAAGGCCTCCTCAAAAAGCTCTGACTCCTGCCGAGGTTCTCCAGTTTCAGCTCCCGATCACTCCAAGCCCCCCGCCCCGCAGTCCGCATGCCCAAGCCCGTCCGCAAAGCCGTCATCCCCGCCGCTGGCTATGGCACCCGTTTCCTGCCGATTTCCAAGGCTGTGCCGAAAGAGATGCTGCCCCTGGTGGACAAGCCGGTGATCCAATATGTGGTGGAGGAGGCTGTGGCCTCCGGCATCACGGACATTCTGATGATCATCAGCCGCTCAAAGCGCGCCATCGAGGAGCATTTCCATCCCGCCTTTGACCTGGAGGCCGAGCTCGCCGCCAAAGGGCGGGGTGAGGAGCTGGAAGCCCTGCGCACGCTACAGTCCATGGCCCGCATCCACTTCGTCTGGCAGCCGAAAATGGGCGGCCTGGGTGATGCCATCCTCCATGCCAGGGATCATGTCGGGGATGAGCCCTTCGCCGTGCTGCTGGGAGACACCGTGGTGGCCAGTGCCACCGACAAACCCGTGACCCGCCAGCTTGCGGACGTGGTGGAGCAGCATGGCGGCTCCGCAGTGGCCCTGCAGCAGGTCCCGGCGGAAAAAGTCAGCCGCTACGGCATCCTGGGCGGTGAGGAAATCGGCCCGGGCCTCATCCGCGCCACCACTTTTGTGGAAAAGCCAAAACTCGAAGAGGCCCCCTCGAACCTTGCCGTGAGCGCCCGTTATGTGCTTTCCCCCGGCATCTTCGCGCACCTGCTCAAGACCCCGCCCGGGAAGGGGGGCGAGCTCCAGCTCACCGATGCCATGGCCAGCCTGATGGCAGAAGAAACTCTGCACGGCCTGCGCTACGACGGTGCCCGCCACGACATCGGCAACAAGCTCGACTTCATCAAGGCCAACATCCACTTCGGCCTTCAGCGTGAGGACATAGCCCCCGCCTTGAAAGAATATCTGAAGACCCTGGCCTGAGCTGGGCCGCCGCCCTGCACGAAAGTTTGGCCTGAAGCTTGGCAAGCGGGATGTCGCCGCCTAGCATCCCGCCATGAGCAAAAAATCTGGATGCTTGGTCGCGCTGCTGGTCGGCGCATTGGTGGTCAGCATGGGACTGAATGTGGGCCTCTCCATGGGCAAGCTGGGGATGAATGCCGTGAACACAGGCCTGCTGACGAGCGCCAAGCCCCGCCAGCGGTTCAGCGAGACATTGATCGAGCCGGGCAAAAAACCGACGCCGGGCAAGATTGTCCACCTCAATCTCGACGGAGTCATCTCCTCCATGGACATGGGCGGCATCTTTGCCGGTGCCATGCCCAGCGTGGACACCCTGAAGCAGTCGCTGGAGCAGGCGGTGAAGGACAAAAACGTGAAGGCCATCGTGCTGCGCATCAACTCCCCCGGCGGCGAGGTCACCGCCTCGGACATCATTTACAACGCGGTGAAGAAGGCGGCCAAGGAGAAACCTGTCGTCGTTTACATGGACGCCCTTGCCGCCTCCG
>CAZPSQ010000423.1:0-3647 GCA_964588755.1 uncultured Prosthecobacter sp.
CCACGGACGAGGTGCTGGGCTGGCTGCGTGTCAGCGTGCCGTAGGACACCACCGCCCCGCCGATGACCAGCGCGGAAAGCGCCACCACCAGCAGAAGTTCCACGGAGGTGTAGCCCCCGGGTTGACGGGCGCGGCGGTTCATTTGGGTTCAGGCGTGGATTTGGGCGTTGGATTCCCGAAGAGCATGCGGACCATCGACTCAACGGCGGGCGAGGCGGGCGGCGCAGGCGTCCTGGCTGGCGGCGGCTCCAGCGGTGGCGGCACCGGGGCAAGCGGCACCGTCTGGTCGGCAAGATCAAATTTCTTCTCCGCTTGTGTGACCGGATGCGGGCTTGCGGCTGTGGCAGTCGCTGGCGTGGCGGCGGGTGTCGCGACCATTGCCGGGGCCGGCGTGGAGTCTGTGGGCTGCGCTTTGGGCGACGATGGCGGATCGTCCAGGACAAGCTCCGCAGGCAGCGGCTGCGGCTCGCCCATCGGCGTTGTCATGGGGGGGGCGGAGGTGAGAGGGGCTGTTTGCTGTCTGGGGGGATGACTGCGCAAAGGCATGTTCATGGAGGCGTTCACTCCTCCCTTGGCCTCGGTGCCGTCTTCGCCAACTTGGCCGAGCATCTGATAACGCACACGTGGCAGCGTGCTGATGGGGATGATCATCAGCTTTGGCGGCAGGCCGGTGGCACGCTTTTCCTGCCATGCCAGCTCAATGGCTTCAGGCGTGATGTTTTTGACCTTCAGCTCCACCTGCTGGTCTGGCAGCACCGGTGGCACTGGCTTGCCGGTTTCCAGGATGATGTTCCCCAGCAGCACGCGCATGCGCCCGTCGGACATCCGTTTGGTCCCCGCCACCTTCAGCCGCAGCAGCACATCCCGCACGCGGTTTTCCTCGGTGTCCCCGGGGGTCATGCGGTCCTGGGCTTCAGACTCGGACTCGAAGGGGTTGTGTTCTTCCGGCTTGACGGTCTCCGGGGTCTTTTCATCCGGCCGCACCAGTTGGTACTGCACGCGTTGGTCGGCTTCTCCCTCTCCTTCTGCGGCCTCCTGGGCATGGATGGCCGGGACCAAGACGGCATGGGTGAAGCCGGCGAGCAACGGCAAAAGCAGGCGGTTAAATCGGTTCATGTCGGCTAAAGGCTAGGTTTTTGAGGCTTTGCTCCTGGCGTTCTCGCCGGCATTGAGATCAAAGATGGGCGTCTCGAATGACACCTCCATCTTTAGCTGGCGGCCGGTGCTGCCCCCCGTGATCTGCACCACCTTCATGCGCGCGGTGGGCAGCCGGCGCTCGATGTCGCCCAGCCAGTTCAGCACTTTGGCATACTCTTCTTCGATCGTCAGGGTGGTCAAAATGGACTTGGGAATGATCTTGTTGACCGGCACCCCTTTCAGCTCGATCCGCTTCGAGCGCACCAGCACTCCGTGCTCGCGCAGGCTCAGCTCGATGGTCTGTTCCGCCTCCTGCTGCGTCTGCACACGCTCGATGGCTGGCAGCCAGGAGCGCAGGAAGCGGCGGATCTCCTCCGTGTTGGCCTTGTACACGGTGGTCTGGATCTCGGCGGTGGAGCGCTCACTCTCCATGGCCACGGCGGCGTCCTCGGCGGCCTGCGCCTCGTCGCGCGTGGTGCTGACCTTGTTGTGGACGATCTGCGCGGTGTAAGTCATCGCGCCGATGACCATCAGCAGGATGACGCAGGCGAGTTGTTTCGGATTCATGGGGTGGTGCGGGGAAGGGGGGGCGGGAAAAAGGCGTCATTCCGCGCGGCGTACGAGCGTGGAATGGTATTCAACAGCCTCACCATTCTTGGTCTGCTGTGGGGAATAGGACTGGTAAAGAAGCTGGCCGAGCGCCGACTCAATGGATGTCAGCTCGGTCGAGACCCGAGAGCCGTTGAGGTGGATCGTCAGCGCCAGGTTCGCGGGCACCTGCTCACTGCGCTCCAGCGACACCTGGGTGATGCGCGTTTCCATCTGCACCGCGCGCGCGATCCTCACCGCGATGGGCTGGATGTTGCGGGCGCCCTCCATCCATTGGGCCACCATTTCAGCCTTGCCCGCCTCGCCCTCAAGGCTGGTCTTTTCAGCCGACAGCGTGTCGCGCTGCTCCTGGCTGATCTTCTTGCGTTCGGAGGCATCGTTCTTTTGCGCCAGCGCCCGCTTGTAGTTGAAGTAGTCCATCGTCATCACGTAGGCGCTGCCGATGAGCGCCACATAAAAAATGACCGGGATGGCACGGAACGATGAGGGCAGCCGGCGGGAGGCGTCCGTGCGTGGTGTCTTGAAGTCGTGGCAGAGATAGTCGCTCATGGCTTGTGGCTTTGGCGTTGAAAAGTGCGTGGTTTTAATGCTCGCCGATGATGGTCCACAGCAGGTCGTCCTGCGTCAGGTCCGCCGCCCCCACCTTCTCCAGGTGCAGCATGATCTCGGTGCGGAATTTGTTGTCGTGGCCGTCCCCCACAAAAAAGACCGGGCTGCCCTCAGGCACCTTGGCCAGTAGCGGGCTGATGATCTGCAGCGCCGTCTCCACCGCCTCCGGCCCCAGGCCGCTGCGGCAGCGGATGTCGCGCCATTGCCCGTCCTGCTGCACCAGCACGGCCAGGGACCCCTCGCACGCGGCCACCAGCACAAAGTTGGCCGGCGTGCCGCCGGAGCTGGAGCGGTAGATGCTCAGGATCGCATGCTCCAGCATGGCAAACAGGCCGCAGCACACCCGGCCGGGCTTCAGGTTCACCGTCTTCAGCAGGTCCTCGGTCACTTTCACCAGGGATTCCTCCACCGCCAGCAGCAGGCTGGCTGTCGTCTCCGGGTGGTGGCAGATGGCATAGCGCTTGCCACGGTCATACTTCGGCCCCAGCACCGCGCGCGGATTGGTGCGCAGCAGGCTCACGCAGTTGTCGCCACGCATCAGGTTGTTCTCCAGGCTGATGATGAAGCGGTGGTTCACCGAGATGGAACACCAGCCCCCTTCGACCATGCCACGCCACTCCTCGCCGCGCTGCGGCGCCGCGTCCGCAAACTCTCCCTCCGCCATGCCGCCGTCCTCGAATTTGCCACGCTTGTTGACGGAGCGCCAGCTCACCGAGCCGCGGCTGACATTGATGAGAAGAGACTTGCGCGATTCAAAGCGCTTGCCCCACGGCACCGCGGAGTCGTCGGGGTCGGACTTGAAGGCGGCGAAGCTCAGCACAGATTTGATTTCATCCAACAGCATAAATAGAAGTCAGTTGTTCTTTGGAAAGGAAGTCGTACACCTCATGTTCGGTGTAGCCGGTCTTGCGCGCGGTGGAGGGCTTCCACCCGTCCGCCATGCGCATGTTGAGACAGCGCTCGAAGCTCACCATCCCGCGTGTGAAGCCCGCCTCGAGCTCCTGGTCCAGGTTCTTGAACTCCCCGCGGCGGATCATCCCGCACACGGAGTCATACGGCAGCAGCAGCTCATGAATGGGGAAGCGTTTGCCACGGTTCTCATCAAACAAAAGGCGCTGGCATAGAATCCCGCGGATCGAGTCGGCAAAGGACAGCATGGCGTTCTCCATGCGGTCGCTCGGGATCAGCTTCAGGTAGCGCTGCACCGTCTGCGCGGCGGAGGAGGTGTGCAGAGTGGCCACCACGACATGGCCCGTCTCCGCCGCCTGCAGGGCGATCTCCGCCGTCTCCCC
>CAZPSQ010000424.1:0-3638 GCA_964588755.1 uncultured Prosthecobacter sp.
TAGCGCGATCTGCTGCGCGCGCTGGGCGTCAAGCATGTGCTGGACTCGCGCACGGGCAACTTGATCCGAAAGATCGCGCTGAGGGAAAAAAGGGAGGATGCGGCACAGTGGGGATTCATTGGCGTGTATGAGAATCTGCTGATCGGTGGCGATGATTTTGCCCACTTTAGTCTGAAGCTCGGCGGTGCGAAAAGCCGGGCGGAGTCCACCATTGAGGACTACTCCGCAAGCGATGGTCTGGCGGTCTTTGACAGGCATGACGGGCGGCTGCTCTGGCGGGTAAGGGCGCGGCACAGCTTTTTGCACAATGGCATCGTCGCCGGAAACGGGCGCATCTATTGCCTCGACAAATTGACGGCTCATGCGGAGGGAATCCTGAAGCGGCGGGGTGCCGACATGCCGAAAGACTACCGGATCATCGCACTGGACGCGCGCACGGGTGAGCAGGTCTGGGCGCATGAGACACAGGTGTTTGGCACCTGGCTGGGCTACGCGGCGGAGCATGATCTGCTTCTTCAGGCCGGGGCCAAGGCAAGCGACCGTCTGGCCACGGAGGTGGGTGAGGGGATGGTGGCCTACTCCGGCAGTGACGGGAAGGTGAAGTGGCAGGATCTGAAGCGCGGCTACACCGGGCCGTGCATCCTGCACAACGAGATCCTTTTCACCGGAGCGAACTCCTACACCAGTTCCGGCGGCGCTTTCAATCTGTTGACGGGGGAACCGCATCTGATCGAGAATCCGCTGACAGGCAAAAAGGAACCCTGGAGACTGAACCGCACGTACGGCTGCAACACGATCATCGCCAGCGAGCACCTGCTGACCTACCGCTCCGGTGCGGCGGGCTTCTATGACCTGGAGACAATGAGCGGCACGGGGAACCTGGGGGGCTTCAAATCCGGCTGCACCTCCAATCTGGTGGTGGCAAATGGCGTGCTGAACGCGCCGGATTACACTCGGACGTGCAGTTGCGCCTATCAGAACCAGACGTCGCTGGCTTTGATCCACATGCCGGATGTGGAGATGTGGACCTACAGCCAGTTCGGCCTGGACGGGAAGCAGGGAGACCGAATCCTGCGGGCAGGGATCAATTTTGGCGCTCCTGGAAATAGGCGCTCCTCAGACGGGACCTTGTGGCTGGAGCATCCTCATGCGGGGATCGGCAACGCGCCTCAGATGGGGGTGGAGGGGTTGGCGGAGACGGCGGCGTATTTTTACCGCCACAGCTCGCAGGCGGGGACGGGAGGAGACGGCTATGCCTGGGTGGGAGCATCGGGTTTGATCGGGGAAGGAGAAATCGTCATCACGCCCTCGCTGCGCCGCCCGCTGCTGGTGAAGCCGGTGAAAAAGAGCAGCGATGACGACGATGACAAGGCATCCAGCAAAAGCAAGAAAGCGGCGGAACCACCGCCCGAGCCCAAGCAGGAGGAACTGTTAAGGGTGGATTTTCCGCCGCTGCCGCACACGGTGAGGCTGCATTTCTGCGAGCCCGAGGGACGGGCTGCGGGTGAGCGTGTGTTTGATGTGGCCTTGCAGGGCAAGACGGTGTTGGAGGGGCTGGATGTGGCTGCCTTGACGAGCGGCACTTTAGTGCGGGAGATCACGGGTGTGCTGGTGGGCGGGGAACTACGCATCCGGCTGAAGGCGGCACCCGGGTCCAAGGCACCGCCTGTCCTGTGCGGGGTGGAATTCATCGCGGCGCCCGCAGCTTCGGCTGACCCGTCAGAATAGCATCCGTTTGCTTGCCCTGGCGGGATCTGGCCTTATGGTGAGGATTCCCGACGGTTCGGGAACTGTGCCATGTCTGCTGGAAGTACCGGGTATTGGATTCAACGCTTCAAATCGCTGCTACTGCAGGCAGGTTCGGAAATTCATTCGCTGGTGGTGGGGGATCGTCTGGACCCTTTTCCGCTGAGGGCCACTCTCAGGGGATATGGCCGCCGCTCGTTTGTCTCTGATCTGCGCGCCGCAGGAAACGGTGTCCTGCTGGCGATTCCGCAAGGCATGGCTTTCGCGGTGATCGCCGGGCTGCCGCTGCACTATGGCATCATGTGCGCGGCGGTGGCCTCCATGGTCGGTCCGCTGTTGGCGTCATCCCGGCACACCATCCTGGGGCCGACGAACGCGACGGCGTTCATGGTGTATTCGTTTTTTGCCGCCAACCCGCAGCTCGACAAGATCAGCCTGATGCCGATGCTGGTCTTCATGTCGGCAGTACTGCTGATTTTTGGGGCCTACCTGCGGGTGGCGGATCTGGCCCAATACATCAGCCGGACCGTCATGGTGGCGTATGTGACAGGGGCGGCGCTGCAGATGTTCGGGAGTCAACTTCCGGCAATGCTGGGCATTGACCTGAATACGATAGGCGGAGAATTTGCGCGCGCGCTGACTCTGCCCGGTGCGCTCTGGGCCGTCGTGAAACAACTGCCGGAGACGCAGTGGGCCAGTCTGCTGTGCGCCCTGCTTACCATCGGGATTTATGAGGTGACGCGCCGCTGGCGGCCGCGCTGGCCGGCATTTGCGATCACGCTGGGGGTGATGGGGCTCCTGGTCTATCTTACAGAGCCGCTGGGCTTTGCGCCGCCCACGTTTGCCAACCAGCAGTTTGGCTGGCGGGACTTGATGCCGCAGTTCCCGGACTTCACCGAGCCACTGACGCTGCCCAATGCCAGCCGGCTTTTTGGCATCGCGATGGCGCTGGCCTTTTTGGCGACGCTTGAGAACTCGGTCATGGCAAAAACCATCGCCAGCCACAGCGGGCGCAGGGTGGATGCGAACCAGGACATGCTCAGTCTGGGGGCGGCCAATCTGGCCTGCGCCTACTTCAGCGGCATGCCAGCCTCCGGTTCGCTGACTCGGTCCGCTCTGAACTATGAAAGCGGCGCGCGCACAGGTTTGTCCAGCATCATGAACGGTGCGGGCTGCGCGGCGGCGGCGCTGGTGCTTGGGTCCATGGTGGGAGCCATACCGCGCGCGGCTCTGGCGGCGCTCGTCGTCTGTGTGGCGGCCCGGCTGATTAATCCACGCCATTTGCGCATCTGCCTGAACGCCACGGGTTCGGACGCCATCGTCTTCGTCGCGACCTTTCTGGCCACGCTGTTTGTGCCGCTGCATGTGGCCATTTTCACCGGGATTGGCATTTCGGTGACTCTCTATCTGCGCAAGGCGAGCCGGCCACAGCTCGTGGAGTATGCCTTCAATGAGGAGGGGCAGCTCGCTGAAGCGGAAATGGGCAGGCGGCAGAATCCCTCAATCTCCATCGTCCATGTGGAGGGAGACCTGTTCTTTGGCGCGGCCGAGCTGTTCCGCACCCAGATTCAGCGCACCTGCGCGGACCCCAATTTGAAGCTGATCATTTTGCGGCTCAAAAATGCGCGCCACCTGGATGCGACGAGCGTGATGGCACTGGAGGAACTGCTGCGGGTGCTGCGGGCGGACGGGCGCGATCTCATCGTCAGCGGTGCCATGAAGGACGTTTACCGGGTACTTAAGGACTCGGGGCTGGTCGAAGTGATCGGCAAGAGCAATATTTTCCTGGGCAGTCCGTCGAATCCGAACCTCTCCACTCGCAATGCGTTGAAGCGGGCGCAGGAGATCCTGGGGAGGAAAGACGCGGACGTGCGGATTTACTTTGACCCTGG
>CAZPSQ010000425.1:0-3631 GCA_964588755.1 uncultured Prosthecobacter sp.
CGTAGTTCGCCCGCAGCAGCACGGGCGGCGGATTTTCCAGATACGGGACGGGCAGCGCGGGCAGCTTCCAGAGGCCGGTGCGGCGTCCGCCTGTCTCCTGCTCCAGCAGCACCCCGGCCTCCGTGCGCAGGAACACCACGCGCTCGGTGACGGCGGTGATCTCCTGCCGCGCCTGTTTCACGGGAAGCGCCCCGGGGTCTGTGGCACGGCATTCGGAACGGATGGGGCAGAGCCCACACTCAGGCTTCGTCGGTGTGCAGTGCGTCTGCCCCAGCTCCATGAGGGCGGAATTCAGCACGCGTGGATCATCGGTGGCGCGGACCAAGGCCCCGGCCCTGTCCCACAGGACTTTCAGCCCGGGCGTGGAATCCACCGGCGTGGGGTCATTGTACACCCGTGCCAGCACGCGGGCCACATTCCCGTCCACAATCGGCTGCGGCAGGCCAAAGGCAAAGCTGGCCACCGCCCCGGCCGTGTAGGGGCCGATGCCGGGCAGCGCCAGGATGGCCGCATGGTCCTGTGGAAACACGCCGCCATGCGCCGCCAGCACCTCCCTGGCCAGACGATGCAGGTTGCGCGCACGCCGGTAGTAGCCCAGCCCCTCCCACGCCTTCAGCACCTGCTCCTCCCCGGCCGCCGCGAGGGTGGCAAAGTCTGGAAACAGCGCCAGCCAGCGCGCATAGTAGCCACGACCCAGCACGGTGGGGATCTGGGTCTGCTGCAGCATGACCTCGGAGATGAGGATGGCATACGGGTCCCGGGTGCGCCGCCAGGGGTAGTCACGCCCATGGGCATGAAACCACGCGGCGAGTGCCCTGGCGATGGCGTCAGGGTCAGGACTGGGCTTGGTGCTGCGGACGGGCATGTGGTGTCCGCCTATTTCGAGCAGGCGCTGGCATTTTCCATACGTCTTTGCGGAGTTATTCGTTATGATGCTCAGGATGGCAGCCCTGACCAGTTACACCCATGCATTGACCACCCCCCAGGCTGAAAAGCTGCGCGGGCTGCTGGCAGAGCGCGGCTATGAGTTCATGACAAAGCCGTACTGCCTCTACGCCGCCGCACGCCCGAAGGTGAACGTCCTGGTGTATGAAAAAGGCCCCAAGGTCGTGGTGCAGGGCAAGGAGACCGAGGATTTCGTGACAAATCTGCTGGAACCCGAGATCCTGGGCGAGGCCAAGCTGGGCTACGAGGAGGTGCACCATCCGGAAATGTTTCAGCCGCACATCGGTGTGGATGAAAGCGGCAAGGGAGACTTCTTCGGCCCGCTGGTGATCGCCGGCGCCTATGTGGATGGCTCCGTGGTTGGGCGGCTGCGGGAGATGGGGGTGGTGGACAGCAAGCGGATCGGATCGGACGCGCGCATTGGCCAGCTGGCGGAAGAAATCCGCCAGACACGGGGACTGGTGTGGGAGGTGATCGCCATCCACCCGGAACGCTACAACCAGCTATACACGAAGTTTGGCAATCTGAACCGCCTGCTGGCCTGGGGACATGCCAAGGTCATCGAAAACCTGCTGGCGCGCGTGCCGGACTGCCCACGCGCCATCTCGGACCAGTTTGCCAATCCGGCCGTGCTGCAAAGGGCGCTGCAGGAACGCGGGCGCTCCATTGAGCTGGTGCAACGCACCAAAGCGGAGAGCGATCCTGCCGTTGCTGCGGCTTCCATCCTGGCCCGGGACGGCTTTGTCGGCTGGTTAAAGACTCAAGGTAAGCGGTTTGGAATGGAAATTCCGAAAGGAGTTTCAAATAATGTGAAACAAGCCGCCACCAAAATGGTAGAGACCAATGGCAGGAGTATCCTACCTACCCTGTGCAAAATGCATTTCCGAACCACCGCTGAGATTTCTGGAGAATTTGATTCAACGCCATAACCACAATTACTTGATGGCCCATAGGCAGAGCATTAACTTCGACAGAGAAATTAGTTGCGTTCACTAAACAACTAGCTAGTCCCACACTCCATGTCCACCATCACAAAGAAGGAACTGATCACTGAGATCAGTGACACATCCGGCCTGAAGCATGCCGATGTCCAAACCATGCTGGAGTCGTTCATGGAACTTGTGGTGACGCATCTGGCGAAGGGGGATGAGATCACCCTGCGCACTTTTGGCACGTTCGACCTCCGTGTGGCGAAGGGCAAGATCGGGCGCAATCCCAAGCAGCCCAATTCCGAGGTGGTCATCCCAGACCGCTGTGTGGTGCGCTTCCGGCCCAGCAAGGAGCTTAAAGACCGTGCGGCGGCCATTCCCATCCACAAACTGAACGGCAACACGCCGTAACGTGTGGCGGACGGTAGGAAATAGCTGCTAAGAATGCGTGTGGGGATCGTATTTGTCCCCCTTTCATTCCCATGCGTCTGCACCACCTACTCGCACTCCCGTTCTTGTTTTCCAGCCACGCCCTGGCAGCTCCTCAATGGATCTGGCTTTCGAAGGATGGAAACAAGGACAACAAGGTCACCTTCCGCCACCGCTTTGAGGTGCCGCAGAATGCCAGCGCGGCCACGCTGGAGCTGACCTGTGACAATGGCGCGGACGCCCTCATCAATGGCAAGAAAGTGCTGTCCAATCCCGACTGGCAGGAGCCGACAAAGGCGGACATCAGCAAGGCGGTGAAGCCCGGCGTGCCGAACGAGATCATCGTGGAAGCACGCAACAAGGGCGGCGTGGCGGCGCTCATCGCCCGGCTGACCATCAAGCTGGCCGACGGCAAGGAGCAGGTGCTGGTGGAGACGAATGACCAGTGGGAGGCCGCCACCAGCGGCACGCAGGATTTCAAAAAGGCCGTGGTCATCAATGACTATGGCAAAGGCCCCTGGGGACTGGCGCTGGACGGCAAGCGCGGGGGCGGCAAGAACGATGGCCCGGCGGAGTCCATCCCGGCGTCCGAGATCACCGTGCCGAAGGGCTTCAAGGTGGAGAAGCTGTACAACGTGCCGAAGGATCAGGAAGGCTCCTGGGTGGCGCTGACCGTGGACCCGAAGGGCCGCCTGATCGCCTGCGACCAGTATGGCAGCATCTACCGCATGAGCGTCCCCGCCGTGGGCAAGACCGAGGCGCTGAAGCCGGAAAAGCTGGCCATTGAGATGGGCAAGGCGCACGGTCTGCTGGCCGCCTTTGGCAGCCTGTATGTGATGGTCAACGAGGACGGCAAAAACAACGGCCTCTATCGCCTGACGGACACCAACGGGGATGACCAGTATGACAAAATCGACAAACTGCACACGATGCAGGGCGGAGGGGAGCATGGTCTGCACAGCATGACCGTGAGCCCGGACGGCAAGCGCATCTACTTCAACTGCGGCAACCACACGAAGCTGCCCGAAGGCCTGGAGAAAAGCCGCGCTGCCAAGATCTGGGGCGAGGACCATGTGCTCCCCCGCCTCTGGGATGCCAACGGCCACGCCCGCGGCATCATGGCCCCCGGCGGCTACATTTGCAGCATGAACCCGGACGGCAGCGGCCTGGAGCTCTTCTGCTACGGCTTCCGCAATGAGTTCGACATCTGCTTCGACCTCGGCGGCGAGCTCTTCACCTACGATGCGGACATGGAGTGGGACATCGGCAGCCCCTGGTATCGCCCCACCCGCGTAAATCATTGCGTCAGCGGCGCGGACTACGGCTGG
>CAZPSQ010000426.1:0-3627 GCA_964588755.1 uncultured Prosthecobacter sp.
GAAATCGCTCTCGCTAACTAAATCCTCCTCCGGTCCAAAAAGGGCTGGCATCTCAAAGGGCGTTTGCAACTGGTTGCCCTTGCAAATCCACCCGCTCCTCACCTCACCCGCGCCCGGGGTCTGAACTTCCCGGCGGCCGTCTGAAACTCCTTCATTTGTGCCGATGCGCTGCCGTAGCGGCCTGCCGCGTACATGCCGGCCAGGGTCTGGATGTCCGCGGCCAGGTCCGGCCGTGCGGCGGCCACGCTGCGGGCGTAGTCCAGCGGCCCCTCGTTGGCAAGGCGGGTACGCACACCCGCCTTGGCCAGGCGGTGTGACACGCGCTGCCAGCCGCGCGCCCACGGGTCGGCAAGGCGGGCGGGGCGCCGCAGCCACCCCATGACCACTGCGGCGATGAGGAGCACGGCGCCGCCGCTGAGCGCCACCAGCACCAGCCGGCTGCGGCCGAGGCCCAGGCGCTCCAGCAGGCCGCGCTGGGTCTCCGCGTCGTAGTCGATGACCTGGTCCTCCCATGCATAGCTGAGGCTGTCCCACAGCAGGCGCACGCGCTGGTTGGCGCGCCACCACAGGGTCTGGCGCTGGCGTTCGGCCTCCTCCCCGCCGCCGGTGAGCCAGGCGCGGAGGTCGATGCTGAGGCGGTCGGGGGCGAGGGCGGCGGTGGGGTCGATGCGGTACCAGCCGTAGCGCTCCACCCAGACCTCCACCCAGGCGTGCACGTCGCTCTGCTTCACGATGAGGTAGCCGCCGTTGTGGGTGGAGTATTCCCCGCCGAGGTAGCCCACGACGAGGCGGGAGGGCACGCCCGCCATGCGCATGAGGGTAGCAAAGCTGGCGCTGAAGTGCTCGCAGAAGCCGATGCGCCGCTCCAGGAAGAACTCCTCCAGCCCGCCGGGGCCGCCATATTCGCCCGGGTCCAGGGTGTAGGTGAAGCCATTGGTGCGCAGGTGGTTGAGCGCTAGCTGCACGATCTGCTCGTCATTCTCGGCGGCGGCCTCCCACGCATCGGTGATCTGCTTCAGGCGGGGGGAAATCTTTTCCGGCAGCTGCAGCGCGGCCTCGCGGTGGTGCTCCGGCAGGCCCCGGGTGGACGGCGGGGGGGCAAGGCGGGAAAGCACCTCCACCCGGGTGGAGCTGGTCAGGGGCACGGGGGAGACGAGCGTCTGGTCGAACTCCGGGAAGTAGCGCGCGCCACGGGCAAAGGCGCTGACCGGCAGGTCCAGCGCGGGCACCCAGTTGCGGCCGTGCGGCTCCATGTCGATGATCTGGCGCACGTCGCCGGGCTGCTGTTTTGGCGACATCACCGTGGCGTAGCCCAGGCGGTCCCCGCGCGTCCAGCGCAGGCCCTCGCAGTTCCACAGGGTCAGGCAGCGCCAGTAGCGCGCGTCATTGGGCGGCGGCTCCCCTTCGGGAAAGCGGGCGCGGAAGGCCACGTCCGACCGCAGGGCCGTGCTGGCGATGCTGCCGGGGTCCAGCGTGTTGTCGATGCCGGTCTGGCCAAACCTGCCGCGTGCCAGCGCGGCGTTGAGGTTCAGCAGGCCGCGCGGGAAGACGAAGAACAGCAGGAGCACCAGCGGCAGGGCCTGGGCCAGCAGCACGGCGGTGACGCGCGCGGGCTCCCGCGCGCCGGGCGCGCTGCGGCGGAAGCGCACCATGCACGCGGTGATGAGCAGGAACACGCCCAGCATCCAGGCGGAGCGGCCGAGGTCGTTCTCAATGAGGATGATGCAGAAGGCCAGGAACCAGCCGATGATGGCGAGCACCTGAAACTCGCGCGGGGTGCGGCTTTCCAGCACCTTGGCCCCGGCCAGCACCAGCAGCAGGGCGATGCCCGGCTCCATCCCGCGCAGGTCGTCATACTCCACATACACCGCCGCCGCGCCCGCCAGGATGACGGCGATGCGCACCAGCACATGCGGCACGCCCATGCGCAGCACGCCGCGCCAGATCAGCGCCAGGGCGCAGACGCCGATGCCCGCCGTGGCGATGTAGCCATTCAGCGGCCAGAGCGCCAGCATCAGCGCCACGCACAGAAACAGCAGCGGCTGCCGGGGCAGGTGGGAGGACAGCTCAAAGCGGACGTCGGAGCCGCCCGCGCCGCCGCCTTGCAAATCCCCCACGGCGGGCGCGCCGTCTTCCGCCGCGTCCGTGGACTGGGTGGCCAGGGCGTCGAGGCAGCGGCGGTGGTGGGCCGCGCCCAGGCCCGCGCGGATGGTCATGCCCGGCACGCGCAGCTCATAGGGCTGGCCTTCGGCCTCGCAGGTCTCCATCCAGCGGGCGACCTGGGCGGCGCGCGCGGGTGCCGCCAGCGGCAGCGCGTTCCAGTCCAGCACCACCACGCCGTGGGTGGCGGCGCTCCATGCCTTCACCATGAGGGGGCCGCCCCGGGCCAGGGCGCGCCAGTCAATGTGGCGTGGGGAGTCCCCCGGCCGCCACTCCCGCAGGCCGGCAAAGTCATCCCCCGCGCCGGATCGCGCGGTGGACTGCGCCACCACGGCCGCCTCCCCCTGCAGGGAGTGGTGGGGCGGCGGCAGCGGCAGGTCCCCGGCCGGGGTGGGGTGGACGCGCCGCACCCAGGAGGTCTGCAGCACGCTTTCCGCCGTGAACAGCCCCAGGGGGTACACGCTGCGCACCAGCACGCGCACAGCGCCCCCGGCATGGCGGGCGGGGGGCGGCAGATTCACCAGCACCGGCGCGCCCGCAGGGACACGCTCCACAAAGACGGAGGAGTCCGCGCCCACGGCGAGCACCTCCAGCCCGCAGGGGGCAAACGCGCCTTTCGCCCGCAGCTCCACCGGAATGCGCGTGGCCCCGGCCTGCGCCGCCGGCCTGCCGCCGACAAGGCGGACATCCAGCCCGCGCAGGTTTGCCCGTGCGTGCAGCCAGGACATGGCCCCGATGGCCGCGGTGAGCAGGGCGATGACGTGGGCGGCCCCGTTCGACTGAGCCTCCGCCGCGTACCACATGCCACCCACGATGGCCAGCAGGGCCAACGTGTGCCGGTTCCAGCGGACGCGTGTTTTCATGCGGTCATCGGCATCCGTTTCTCCCTCACGGCAGCGGTGTTTCGGCCACCAGTTGTTTGGCAAAGTCGGTGCCCGTCATGCCGTCCATGGCGTGCTCCAGGCGGTGGCCCATCACCGGCACGGCCACGGCCTGGATATCCTCCGGCAGCACCATGGGGCGGCCTTGCAGCAGCGCCCAGGCGCGCGCGGCCGCCAGGATGGCCAGCCCCGCGCGGGGGGAAAGGCCGTGCCCCTGCACGCGGCTGGAGGCCAGGAGGTCCTGCAGGTAGTCCAGCAAGGCGGGGGCGGCATGCACCGCGCGCGCCCAGCCTTGCAGCTGCTGCAATTCGATGACGGACATGGCAGGCTCCATGGTGCGCAGCATTTCCCGCCGTTCCTGGCCTTCCAGCAGGGCGCGCTCCGCGCCGCGGTCCGGCACCCCCAGCGCCAGCCGCATCAGGAAGCGGTCCATCTGCGACTCCGGCAGCAGGAAGGTGCCGATCTGGGAGGAGGGGTTCTGGGTGGCGATGACAAAGAAGGGGTCCGGCAGCGGATGGGTGGCGCCATCCGCCGTGACCTTGCCCTCCTCCATGGCCTCCAGCAGGGCGGACTGCGTCTTGGGCGT
>CAZPSQ010000427.1:0-3623 GCA_964588755.1 uncultured Prosthecobacter sp.
CATTAATCATTAAACCTGTATTTTCAAAAAGTCCTGTCGTTCCGCCTTTGTTGAAATTTTCAGAAATTGAAACAATATCTCCTTTGAGTTTAAATTCTGTTGGAAATAATGTGTTTTCTGATGTTACAGGAAATGCTTCTGCCAACGTTCCTTCTTCCAAAATCCATTCAGTTGGAGCAACTTCCTTTATGCTTTCATAAACATTAGTTCCTTTAAGATAAGCCAAAATGAAAATTCTTCTTCGTCTTTGTGGCATACCAAAATCTGCTGCATTTATTACTCTCCATTCTACTGCATAACCCAATTCATTTAAACTTTGTAAGATAATAGCAAAGTCTCGTCCTCGTTGTCCCGATGGCGAAATGAGAAGCCTATCAACATTTTCAAGAAATAAATATTTTGGTTTATTCTTTTTCTCTGAAATTATTTTGTGAATGCTCCACCACAAAACACCTTTCTTGCCGATAAGTCCTTTTGAATTTTTTAGAGTTGTTGCAACCGAATAATCTTGGCAAGGAAAACCGCCTACTAATAAATCGTGGTCGGGAATTTTAGAAACATCAACTTGTGCAATGTCTTCATTTGAATGTCCTTTTTTTCCAAAACGATTTTCATAAACCAAAGAAGCGTGTTGCGTTTTTGTCGATGGTTCCCATTGGTTGCTCCAAACCACTTTGTAAGGTGATTTTAGAGATTTTTTATATCCTGAAGATGCAGATTTTCCATTCCATCCTTCAAGTCCAAGACGAAAGCCACCTACGCCTGCAAATAATTCTACGACTTTAATTTCATTTTCCATTGTGAACAGTTTTTAGGTATTTCACTTTTTCCTCAGCAACTTTTAAGATACTTAAATCTGCTTCTTCGTCAAGAATTTTGTAAGCGATAACATCACTTAAAAAATCATTCTGCAAATCTTTTTCGTCAACTTTAAAAAAGTCAGCAACTTGCTTAATAATTTGCTTTGTTGGCTGTCTCTCGTTGCGTTCAATCTTAGCTAGAAGTGAAGTGTCAATACTAATTTGCTCTGAAACAAATTTCAAAGTCAAGCCAGCTTCCTCTCTTAGATGTCTAAGATGTTCTCCAAATGATTTTGTCTTCTTAATTGTTGCCATATTGGTCAAATATTGTCCAAAAATACGGATAATAATTTTATGGACAAAAAAAGTCCAAAGAAGTTTTCAACAATGTCTGGGTGGTGGGTGGGCTTGGGTGTGTCGGGCAAAATTAAATGTGCTGTTTTGGATTGGATTGTGGAAGGGAAAACAGCTCTTTTAATTTTGCGAAGCGTTGGCATTTTTCTGTTCGTTTGTTGTCGGTCGTGTCGGTTTTTAGGGTGAGTGCTAACGTTTGGCGGCTACTTGCAGTTTTTTGCTTTGTCAAGTTACACATTTGAGCGTTAACCCGCAAAAAATTGCAAGTAGGTGCTGTTAGCTGCTGGCCTTCTGTCTACCGACTATAATTTTTACATTCAATTCGAGGTCGAAAGAGTCGCAGAATTCTCTGTTGTCGATGTTAATATGTTTTGTTTCCTCCGTCGGTGTGTCGTAGTCGCCCGCCCAGCAACAATAGAGTTCTACGTCAGAGCTTGAGGTCACGTTGTCCTTGATTAGTGCGATAAATTTTTGGGTCTGCTGAACGAAGAACTTTTCATTTTCAATTTGTCCCTTAACTTTTTCAATGTGTTTTCTTTTCCAATCTTCTTGTCGACCCAATAGAGTACGAAACTTTTCAGCCATTTTGTCGATTGGATACATTCGCTCTTTTTCCTTTTCTAAGTAACCAGCAAGGTCTGGAATTTTAGCAATTCCGAAGTCGCAGCCACAACCTCTACTGGTATTAACTAAATAAATATTCTTGTTTGAGAATTTATTTTTTATTAGTGAAAACTCGTCAGTTATTTTTGTCACCGCAAAATTGGGGTTCGCCTCGTCAAAAGGAATTTCAGTCAAGGGCTCTTTTGTCGCTATGAATATTGTCTTACACATGTCTGTCAGGCTTGCAGCTAACGGTTTGCAAGCAGGCGTCCGTTTTTTGCTTCGTCAAGTTACACATTTGAGCGTTAACACGCAAAAAATGGCGCTTGCTTGCTGTTAGGGGTTGTAGCCGCCCCAACGGTGCGACACGCTTAAGTGTCCGCCGTTTTACTGCACCTTTGATATTTTAATAGCGTAATAAATACAAGGAGGAATAACTAAAGCAAAGAAGATTAAAAATAGGAAAGGAATTAGTCCTGTCCATTTGCCTTGAGCGGTCATGACCATAAAAGTCGTCAAGGCAATAAATGCAAGAATAATGAATGATTTTACTGTCCGAGCCATTTTTGATGTCAGCTTGTATTGCTCGTCTAAATTATTTTTTGTCATGCGTGATTTGTAAAACCCAGGTCGATACGAAACAAAAGTCAGGAAAGCATAAATTAAAATTGAAAGTCCGAGCGAAAGCCAAAGCGTGTTTTTATTGCCCCAGCCGTCTGCCTGACCCGAGCCATCAAAGTGAATAGCAATTTTGTCGGGAAGTGATGGCAAGGTCAATGCAATTATTAAAGCTTGTGTCAGCAACAAAAGCAAGGAAATTATTTCCCAGATTTTGTCGTTTTTGTCAAGCGTTATTTTCATGTCCAAATGTTTTTTATTTACGAGAGTCTGTCCTCGGCTATTACCCCTAACGTTTGGCGGCTACTGGCCGTTGGGCTTTCGAAGCATCAACTTTCTTTTACCTACCAAAGGTTATTTAAAGATACCCAAGTTTTTTAGCCGCCGCAAATAAAATTTCGCGAAGCGACCTTGTTAATAGCGCGCGGCGATGAGATACTTCCGCCCAATGGCCAGTAGGTGCTGTTATAGGTTGAAAGCGACGCACAGTTTTACATTAAATTTGGAGTGATTTAATCTAGAAAACGGACGTCGCCAGTAAGTGTTTCATTAGAATAGAACTTTTTTTTCTTTCTATTTCTAGATATTGTCGTCTTGACAGAAGTCGTCTTTTTAAAAAGTGGGACGGTAGCAATTTTTGAACTTTCATAATGTTTCGAGGATATTGCAATGGAAACTGTGTCAGTTAAATTTGCATTGCTCTCAATTAGGAATGTGAATTTTCCATCCCTGTCTCCCTTTAATGTTTGAAGTTTTACGTCTCCTCGATATAGATCTATAGTTGGTCTTTTTACAGGACGCCCTGTTTTACTGTCTTTTATTTGACCTTTTAATTTTCTGATGTATTTTTTGTCCTGAGATTTGTTAAAGGATAAACTGTCATTATTCTGAGAATACATTTTTTGGAGAAAGTAAGCCTTGAAATTTATTAGAACAAAAATGAAAATTCGCCAGCGTGGAAATCTCGTTGTGACCAAAGGTAACCTGTCTTTTTGAATATGAATGCAGGTTGGAGATTTCATTTCTTGAGCTTTTTTGAGAACATCTAAGTCATTGTCTTGGGTTAGGTCAGTCACATTTTTGTTACACAAATTGCAATAAAACTTATCGTCAATTTTCGGCATTTTTAGAATGTCTTTTGGACAGTGATATGCAAATTGTTTTTTCATGTCTATTGTCTCGCTTTTTACCTATAACGTTTTGCAGCTACCCGAAGGGCGGGACTTTTACCACAAAACTTGATTTGAA
>CAZPSQ010000428.1:0-3612 GCA_964588755.1 uncultured Prosthecobacter sp.
CCACACGGTCGGCCAGTCGCTGCACTTCTTCAATGTCGTGGGAGGAGACGAAAACGGTCCAGCCTTCCTGTTCGGTAAGCTCCAGCAGGCCACGGATGAACTCATCTCGCACCAGGGGATCCAGGCCACTGAAGGGTTCATCCAGCACCACCAGCTTGGGCCGATACGCGAGACTGCTTAGCAGCGCGGCCTTCATGCGCATGCCACGCGAGAGGTCCTTCAGCTTGGTGGTCAGCGGCAGATCAAACTGGGTGAGCAGTTGTTTCTCAAAAGAGGCGTCCCAGTTCGGATACAACGGACGGCAGTAGTCGAGGAACTGCTTCACCGTCATCCACAGCGGCAGCTCCATGTTTTCAGACACATAGCCGATCTGCGTGAACTGCGCGGGCCCGAGCTTGCGCGAATCGCAGCCGATCACCGTCGCGCTGCCACTGTCGGGGCGATGCAGGTTCAGCAGGCACTTGATGGTGGTGCTTTTGCCCGCGCCATTGGGTCCAAGAAACGCGGTGACCTGGCCTTCCGGCACCTCCAGGCTCAAACCGGCCACGGCCTCGGTTTTGCGAAAGCGTTTGTGCAAGTTGTCGATGGTGATCATGGCTTGTTGCTGAGGCTTTTGAGATGCTGGATGACTTGGTTGAGCGTGAGATTGAGATCGGCGGCCTCCTTCAGCAGAGCCTGGCACTCCGGCGTGATCTGCGCCAGGCGCTCCGCCATGTCCGGCTGCTCCGGCACCGTGACGACCATGCCAATGCCGGGGCGTGAGGCCAGCCAGCCCGCGTCCTTGAGCTGCAGCACCACCTTGTGCGCCGTGGTGGGGCTGATGCGCAACTCCTGGCTCAGCGTGCGCACGCTGGGGAAAATGTCTCCCGCCTTCATCTGCCCCGTCAGCAAGGCCTTGCGCACCGCCAGCAGGATCTGGTCGGACACCGGCGTGCCATCTTGAAGCTGGATGGAAAAAGGCAGCATGGGCTAGGTGTTCTTAGTATAACAGCACAACTGTTACACTGGCAACACATTTTTTCCTGCCTCCTTTTCCAGACCCTTGCGCCTATTACTTCTTCCGCCCTCCCCCGCGCTTCGGCTTCCCATATTTCACATCCTTGCGCTGTGGCAGCGTGCCAGTGTCGTCCGTGTTCAGGCCTGAGCGCTTCTTCAGCTCGCGAATCTGGTCTCGAAGCAGCGCGGCACGCTCGTACTCCAGCTTCATCGCGGCCTCGGCCATCTCCTGCTCCAGCTCGCGGATGGTCTCGGTGATGGCGTAGTCGCCACCGCCCTCCTTCACCACGCTTTCCTCCAGCTCCTTGGCCTTGCCGAGGATTTGCAGGCTCTCCTGCACCGCGCGGCGCACGGTCTGCGGTGTGATGCCATGCTTCTCATTGTGCTCCTCCTGCACACGGCGGCGGTAGCCGCTGATGCTGAGCAGGGCCTGGATGCTCTGTGTCTGGAGGTCCGCAAAAAGCACCACCTCCCCGCTGACATGGCGCGCGGCGCGGCCTGCCGTCTGAATCAGCGAGGTCTCGCTGCGCAGGAAGCCTTCCTTGTCCGCGTCCAGGATGCACACCAGGCTGACCTCTGGCAGGTCCAGGCCCTCACGCAGCAGGTTGATGCCCACCAGCACGTCGCAGTCGCCAGCACGCAGGCTGCGCAGGATCTCCACCCGCTCGATGGCATCGATGTCACTGTGCAGATAGCGCACCTTCATGTCGAGGTTGCGCAGGTAGTCGGTCAAATCTTCCGCCGTGCGTTTGGTCAAGGTCGTGACCAGCACACGCTCCCCCTTCTCAATGCGCTGACGACAAAGCTCGATCGTTTCATCAATCTGTCCCTTGAGCGGTTTGATGGAAATGACGGGGTCCAGCAGCCCGGTGGGGCGGATGATCTGCTCCACAACGAGCGCGCGCCCCTTCGTGGCCACATCGAATTTCTCCACGGCCTCCGCGCTGCCGCTCACTCGCACAGTCCTTGCCTTGCTCCCCGGCAACGCCGCAGGCACGCCCTCCTCCATGCCAATGCGCTCGCGCTGGTGGGGAATGTAGCCCTGGTTTCCCACCACGCTGTTCTCCATCTCAAACCGCGCCGGCGTGGCGCTGACATAGACGAGCTGCCCCGCCTTCTTCATGAACTCCTCAAAGCGCAGCGGCCTGTTGTCCAGCGCGCTGGGCAGGCGGAAGCCGTGCTCCACCAGCACGGTCTTGCGTGACTTGTCCCCCTCAAACATGCCGCCGATCTGCGGGATCGTGGCATGGCTTTCGTCAATGAACATCAGCGGCGGCTCCTTGAAGAAGTCCAGCAGCGTCCCAGGTGTGGCCCCGGGCGGCCGTCCCGTGAGATGGCGGCTGTAGTTCTCAATGCCCTGGCAGAAGCCCATCTCCTGCATCATCTCGATGTCATACTCCGTGCGCATCTTGATGCGCTGCGCCTCCAGCAGCTTCCCCTCCTTTTCAAACCACGCCACACGCTCCGTCATCTCCTCACGGATTTTCACCACGGCCTTCCGCAGTTTGTCGCCCGGCGTCACGAACTGCTTTGCCGGAAAGATGGTGTAGCTGGGCAGCTTCAGCGTCACCGTGCCAGTCAGCACATCCACCACGCTGATGCGGTCGATCTCGTCGCCAAAGAACTCAATGCGGATGGCCTCGCTCTCCAGATAGGCGGGCACCACCTCGATGACATCGCCACGCGCCCTGAAAGCACCGCGCTTCAGCTGGTAGTCGTTGCGCTCATACAGCATGTCCACCAGCCGCGTCAGCAGCGTCTCCCGCGTGATCTGCTGGCTTGTGTGCAGCGGCAACATCATGCCCTCATAATCCTCCGGCGAGCCCAGGCCGTAAATGCAGCTCACACTGGCCACCACAATCGTGTCCAGCCGCGTCAGCAGCGCGCCCATGCTGGAGAGGCGCAGGCGCTCGATCTCGTCATTGATGCTGCTGTCCTTCTCAATGTAGGTGTCCGTCCGCGCGATGTAGGCCTCCGGCTGGTAGTAGTCGAAGTAGCTCACAAAGTACTCCACCGAGTTGTTCGGGAAGAAGTTCTTGAACTCCGAATAGAGCTGCGCCGCCAGCGTCTTGTTGTGGGAGAACACCAGCGAAGGGCGCCCCACCTGGGCGATCACATTCGCCATCGTGAACGTCTTGCCGCTGCCCGTCACGCCCATCAGCGTTTGGTGCCGGTTCCCCGCCTTCACGGACTTCACCAGCTTGGCGATGGCCTGCGCCTGGTCGCCACGCGGCAGGAATTCAGGATTGAGTTGGAAGGGAGATTCGCCCACGAACGGAGATTACGCTGCCTGCGATCAGAGGATAACGAATCTCTGGCCCGCGCACAAAAAAGCCGCGTCCCGGGATCAGGACGCGGCAAAAAGCTGGTTGAGGGCGGAACTACGCCGCCAGACCGATGTCCTGCTCCGCCTGCTGCTGGCGCAGCTTCTTCAGGTGGCTGTAGCCCACCAGCTTGCGGGATTTTTCATCCCACAGGCGCAGGTTGATGCACTTCAGGCTGGACCAGAAGGTCAGCGGCGCCACGGAGTGGAACATGGGGTGGGAATTGTGGCAGCGCTCCAGGTGATAGTTTGGAATGCGGGAGCTGAGGTGATGAATGTGGTGGAAGCCGATG
>CAZPSQ010000429.1:0-3593 GCA_964588755.1 uncultured Prosthecobacter sp.
TTTTTTTAATTAATTTTAAATATTTATTTAAATTTTCCAAATTAATTACAATTCAATATTTTTATTTCTATTTCACTATTTATTGGTACTGAAAAGCCTTCTCTTAATCTAATGTACTCTTTCGCATTCAATTTTACACTATCACTATTGTGTACTATTACATTACAGTTATTTGAGCCACCAAGTTCAATATACTGCTTTGGCATATTGTCGAAGCCTAAAAAATCATAATCACAAGGATTCATAGATAAACCACATCCATTACCTGCTGTTATTGGTTTTAAACAATAATTAACTGCATCAATTAATACTTCACTGCCAAGAGGGACATAAAACTCATCTTTTATTAAAACTTCATTTAAAGCTTTAAAAACATATCTTTTATCACTAGGCACATAATTATTACAAGTATTACCTATATTATAGTTGTTTTTAGGCGTGTCTGTATGATTTAAAAAATTATAACAAACATTATTAAAAGATAATGGTGTACAACTCCCTTTTAATTGAAAGTATTTAAAATAATCAATAGTAAAATTAGCTTGTTCTAGATTTGGAATTGATAGAGTATTAGATGAAAAAAAAGCGTCTTTATCAAAACTATTACAAAGGTTAACCATCATTGACATAGTGTTTGTAAAACCAGAAAGTGTTCCTGTAATACTTCTAACTACAATATTATCAACATACCAAATCATTTTATTAGGCCAATATTCAAACCCATATTTATGCCATTGTGTATAGTCGTTTACAAAATTAAGTCTGGGTGCTTCTTCAGTTGGCGTTCCATAACCATGAATATTAGTTGTCATATCAAATTGGTTCATTTTATTACCATATATACCATTGTCAGGGTTGTTTTTATGATAATTATTTCCATCATTAAATCCAAGAAAAGGATGTGTACCTGATTTCATTTCAAAAATATCTGTTTCAGAATACAATGAACTTGCTCCAGAACCACCATATATAACAAATGCAGGCCAATGTCCTAAAGCTAAATCCATTTTAGCTTTAATTTCATAATATCCATATGTAAAATTATTACATTTCGAAAACACAGCCCCATGATTAAAATCATATGAAACTTGATTGCAGCCGAACCATGTTTGAGGATAAGAAGGGTTATTTATAGGATTATTCAAATAATTTGAAGCACAAGGAGTAAATTCATGCATTGCTGTTAATTCAAGACAATTATTCACAATGTTAACATTTTTAAGCAATGCTACAGAGCCATTACTACCAGCATCATACCAATGCGAAATATTCCAATTACTTAAATCTGTAAACTCATCATTAAAAACTAATTGCCAATTAGAATCACCATCCGGTGGTTGTCCAAATGCACTTTTACAAAACAAAATTATAATACAAAAAAAAACTCTCATCTTTATTTTACTTTTAGTAATTCTAACTCTTTCTTAATTGTTATTAACTCTTTATTTAGTTCTACGGCGTAAATTGTTAACTCTTCAATTTTTTTTAAAAGCATTGCATTCATGCCTGTTAAACTAAGATCTGTTTTTTTTAATTCTTTTTCGCTTGGCACATTTGGTAAATGTTTCTCTTTTTTATAAAATGCTTCAACCTCTGTTAAAGGTAACAATTTATAATTATTATCAAAAACATAATCGGGCCAATCTGCAGGTTTAGTTACATATATTTCTTTAGCTACAACGGTACCATTTATCATTAACTCAGCATTTGGGTGGCTAACAGAAGCTTTTGAGCCAATAATAACCTGTCCATTATTTTTTATAGCGAAATTTTTACTAAATGTGTTTAGGTTTGTAATAGTGAAAACGTCATCGCTTGCATTTATTGTTGTTGAAATAATTTCCGTTTTACCATTAGCATAAACATTAAAAACATCTACAAGGTTACTGATATTTGAATTATTAACTACACTTATTCCTTTATTTGCATTTTGTTTAACTCCAATTAAAAGCATTGGGTCGTTAATTGAACCACTATTTGTTAAATTATCAAATTCTCCTATTCTTGTTTGACCGTTATTTAAAATTAAGAATTGAGAATTTGAACTATTATTAAATAATTTTACCTCAAACGCTTGTCTTAAAGTTGAATTACCTGTAAATAAAATACCCCGTAATTCTGAAAATTGTTTTATGTTTAACAAATAATTTACGTCATCAATTGTTGAATTACCAACTAATAAACGTTTTCGATAAATTCCATTTCCATTCGTTAAAATTAAATTCCCATTATCAAAATGAAATTTTTCGGTAGGCGTTGCCATTCCAAATCCAATTTTACCATCAGTTTTATTCCAAATTGTGTTTATATTATTTGATTTTAAAATAAAATCACTATTATCGCAAGTGCCTATTGTATTATTTGTTGGTATATTATTTCCTCCTTCATACCATGGCAATGCGCTTACTACACATGGACCTGAAATTGCGTTATTTGGCCCACCAGTTGGTGCAGTTTTAAAATTACCAGCTTCATCTATCATTAAAATTTTATCTCCACCAGTTGCTGCTAATGCTGTGTTTTTTAATACACCACTTATTAATACGTTTCCTGTAACGTCTAATGCTTCTTTTGGTGAATTTGTACCAATTCCCAATTTTGAACTGTTTGGTAAAATTACATTGGACCCATTACTCGCAAAAATTGTAGCAACAGCAGGTAAACTTCCCCATGTGCCATTTCCATATAAAACTTGTGTACTAGCTCCTTGAGCTAAAGGAATAATATTTCCTAAAGAATCACTTTGTAAAATCCGGTTACTAAATCCTATTAAATTAGTTAATTTAAAATTACCGAATGCGTCAATTGTAAAACGAGTTACATTATTCGTTTTAAAAACTAAATCAGTTGCATTATTTGTTCCTATGTAATTTCCAATAGAAGGCGTATTACCATTTACACGCCACCAATTTTGCGATTGTGAATAAACAAAAAAATATGAAAATAAAAAGTGAAAAATTATAATATTTTTTTCATAAAATTTGATTTTATAACAAATATAACAAAAGGTTTGATTATAATCAAACTTTATTCAAATAATATTTAATTTTTTTGAAATGATTGTCTAAAAACTTAAATATTACTGCTGTTTATATTAAATTAGGTAAATCTATTAAAATAAATAGGTTAAAATGCGGCCTTACATTGGAGCAATTAGCATATGAAATTGGTGTACAAAAATCTGATATTTTTAGTATAGAAAAAGGAAGAAATATAACAACACTTACATTAATTAAAATAGCTACAGTCCTTAATATTCATCTAAAAGATCTTTTTGACTTTAATTATAATGTTACATTAAACGACATAGACAAGATAGTACAAAAGAAACAAAGAAAAAGAAAATAAGTTTTATTTACCAGCATCTTTTAAAAACTGAGCTAATCCACTATCAGTTAATGGGTGTTTTAATAAAGCGGTAATTGCACTTAACGGGCAAGTTGCAACATCTGCACCTATTTTAGCACATTGTATAATATGCATTGGATGGCGCACACTTGCTGCTAATATTTGAGTTTCATACCCATAGTTATCATAAATTGTTCTTATTTCTTCAATTAAAGTTAAACCATCTGTACTTACATCATCTAATC
>CAZPSQ010000430.1:0-3562 GCA_964588755.1 uncultured Prosthecobacter sp.
AAAGGCGGCTGGCGCTGGATTTTCAAAGCCTCCTACGACAAGGCCAACCGCAGCGCCATCTCCTCCTACCGCGGCCTGGGCTGCGAGGCGGGCTGCAAGCTGCTGGCGGAAATCGGCGCGAAACTCGGTGTTCCTGTGACCACTGACATCCACACCGCCGAGGAGGCCAAAAAGGCCGCCGAGCACATCGACCTCCTGCAAATCCCCGCCTTTCTTTGCAGACAGACCGATTTGATCGTCGCCGCAGGGGAGACGGGACGTACTGTCAACGTGAAGAAGGGACAGTTCCTCGCCCCCTGGGATGTGAAGAACATCGCAGACAAGCTGGTGGCCTCCGGCTGCAAGGACTTCATGTTTACCGAGCGCGGCACCACCTTTGGCTACAACAACCTTGTGGCCGACATGCGCTCCCTCTACTGGATGCGCGAGCTGGGCTACCGCGCCGTCATGGACGCCACCCACAGCGTGCAGCGCCCCGGCGGCCTGGGCACCGCCACCGGCGGGGATGGCAAGCTGGCCCCCGTCCTGGCACGCGCCGCCGTGGCCACCGGCTGCGACGGCGTCTTCATGGAGACACACCCGGACCCGGAGAAGGCCTTCTCCGACGGCCCCAATCAAATCCCCCTCTCGCAGATTGCCGAGGTCGTGGAAACCTTGAGAAAGATACATGCCATCGTTCGCGACATTGCTTGAGCCCCTGTGGCGCCGCAAAGTGGGCTCCTCCATCGTGCTCGGCATGGTGGCAGGCCTGACCCTGTTTGCGTCCGGAGAACCAGGCGCCGTCAACGCCGGCATGACCGCCTTCATGCAGATGATCCCCCTCGGCAGGGAAAGCCAGGGCGCGGTCATCCCCTCCTTCGACGCCACCGGACGCCGCACCTCGCTCATCACCGCCGATGTCATCCGCCGCATCGATGACGAGCGCCTCTACGCCGAGGACCTCGTCGTCCAGATGTACAACACCGACCCGAAGGACAACCTCCGCCTGGACCTCCACACCGCCTTCTATCATGTGGCCGATGGCATCCTGCGCAGCACCGAGCGCAGCCGCGTGACCCGCGCCGATTTTCAGGTGGAGGGCGACTCCCTCGTCTTCGACACCACCCAAAATCAGGGACGCATGACGGGAAACATCCGCATGGTCATCTTTGACACCAGCGCTCTCAGCGGCGAGAAAGCCCCCCCCGCCGCTGCGGAGACCCAACCTGCCCAGAAGTGACATGAAAACACCTTTCATCCTCTGCCTCCTGCTGCTGCTCACCGGCAGCATCCACGCGCTGGCGCAAGGCCCGTTCATGAACCGGCCCGGCGCCGACACCCGCAAGAAAAAAGTCAGCGACGAAACCAAGACCAAAGCCATCGAGGCCGCCACCAGCCTCTACAAGGCGGTGCCCGACGATGTCAAAAACAAGGCCAAGGAGCTGCTGAACTCCCCCGAGGCTGGCGAGGCGCGCCAGAAAGCCCTCCAGGCCGCCCAGAACGCCATGCGTGGCGGCAGCGCCGCAGCCGCAGCCGCCCCTGCCACCACCGCCAGCCCGGAAGGCACCCCCGCCGCACCCGCAGCCGTGCCCGCCGTCACCTCCGATCCCCCCGCCACACCTGCCACACCCGCGCCCGCCACCACCGTGGCCGAGGCCCCCCCGGCCGCACCCGGCGGCCCGCAGCCAAAACCCCTCCAGCCCCTCAACCTCGACGAGGCCCCCCGCACCACCAAGGGCCAGATCGTCATCACCGCCCAGAAAAGCGCCTTCTTTGACGCCAACAAAGGCTACGGCATCTACGTCGGCGACGTGAAAGCCCGCCACCCTCAGATGTACATTGAATGCGAGGAGCTCGAGCTCTTCATGACCCGGCAGGACGGCGGCGGCGGCATCCTCGGCGCAGGCAAAAAAACGCCGCCTTCCAAGGACGCGGACATCGTGGCCGTCAAAAAAGACGACAGCCCCCCCATCGAAAAGGCCGACGCCCGCGGCCCCATGGTCACCGTGGAAAAAATCTCCGACCAGGGAGAGCTCCAGGTCGGCCACTGCAAGCACCTCATCTATGACGGCAGGACCGGCGTCAGCACCCTCATGGACTGGCCCCAGGTGCAGGCCGGAAACAAGCTCCACAAAGCCACCGAGCCTGGCTGCGTCATGACCATCGACAAAAAAGGCATGCTGACCACCACCGGCGGGCACCAGACCATCATCCTCCAAGGAGAGGAAGCCACCCCCCGCAGCCGTTCCGGCATGGCCCCCGCCCCGCAGCAGTAAGCCAATGCCTCCGCGCAAAAAAAAGCCCAAGCACACCGCCGCCGGAGAGCACGCTTCCTCCCCGGCTGCTGCCGCCAACTTCGACTCCCCTTCCCCCCCCATGCCTGCCGTCACCGCTTTGTCTGCCCTTGATAAAGCCGCCCCGCAGACCGCTGCCACCCCCGCCACCGCGCAGGGCCTCCTCCTCCACACCGAGGGGCTCAAAAAAGTCTATGACGGCCGAGCCGTCGTCAACGGCGTGGACATCGAGGTCAAAGCTGGCGAGATCGTCGGCCTCCTCGGCCCGAACGGCGCCGGCAAGACCACCACTTTCTACATGATCGTCGGCCTCGTCCGCCCCAACGACGGCAAGGTCATGTTTGAGGGCAAGGAGGTCACCCAGGACCCCATGTTCATGCGCGCCCGCCGCGGCATGGGCTACCTCCCGCAGGAGGAGTCCATCTTCCGCCGCCTCACCGTGCGGGAAAACATCATGGCCGTCATGGAGACCCAGCCCTACTCCAAAAAGGAGCGTGAGGAGCAGACCCAGCAGCTCATGGAAAAATTCGGCATCGACCACGTCGCCGAAAACCTCGCCATCACCCTCTCCGGCGGTGAAAAGCGCCGCCTCACCATCGCCCGCTCCCTCGTCACCTCCCCAAAGCTCCTCATGCTCGACGAGCCCTTCAGCGGCGTGGACCCCATCGCCGTCAGCGAGATCCAGGACATCATCCGCATGCTCCGCAGCGCCGGCCTCGCCATCCTCATCACCGACCATAACGTGCGCGAGACACTCAACATCGTTGACCGCGCCTATCTCATTTTCGAAGGCAAGGTGCGCCGCCACGGCTCCAAGGACTTCCTCGTCAACGACGACGAGGCCCGCAGGCTCTACCTCGGCGAGGACTTCACCATGTGACCCTTTCGAAACGTCAATTCAACCCAAACAAAAGGAGACACCATGCAAAAACATAACGTCAACCTCCCCATCATCGTCACCGCACGCCACATGGACGTGACCGAGGCGATCCGGGAATACGCCCACAAGAAAATCGAGAGCCTCCATTTGGACTATCCCCGCATCATCGAGGCCAAGATCATCCTCGACGTGCAGAACCATCACCGCCACATCGCCGAAATCATCCTCTTCTGCGCCGACCACATCGTCATCGAGGTCAAGTCCATCACCGAGGACATCTACGCCTCCATCGACGAAAGCGCCTCCAAGATCGCCCGCCGCATGCGCAAGTACAAGACGCGCCTGCTCAAGAGCCACCCCCCGCGCTCCAACGGCCCCCTCCGCGACATCGAGGAGCACGTCTTCCACC
>CAZPSQ010000431.1:0-3560 GCA_964588755.1 uncultured Prosthecobacter sp.
ACCATCGAGATCGACCGCCGCCTCCTCCCCGGCGAGGAGGTCGACACCGTCCTCGCACACTACCAGTCCCTCCTCGACGCCCTCATGCACCAGCACCCCGACGTCATCGCCGAAATGGAAACCCCTCCCATGCTCCAGGACTGGCCCTTCCAGACCGACGCCCAAGAGCCCCTCATCCACCTCGCCCAGGACATCCTCCGCAGCATGGACCGCGATGATACCCCCTGCGGCGTCCCCTTCGGCAGTGACGCCAGCAAATTCTCCCGCCTCGGCATCCCCACCCTCCTCTTCGGCCCTGGCAGCATCGATCAGGCCCATGCGGCGGTAGAATACGTGGAGTGCGCCGAGGTGGAAAAAGCGCTGGGGTTTTACACGGAGGTAGCCCGACGTTTTGTGTGAGGCTCACACCCACTCCGCGCATAGTAGCTCCGCCTGCTGCAGCACTGTTTTCACCGCCGCCTCTTGGAGGTCGGGCGGGTAGCCGTATTTGTTGAGGATGCGTTTCACCATCACGCGGATCTTGGCCCTCGCGCTTTCGCGAAGGGTCCAGTCGATGGTGACGCTTTTGCGGACCTGGGTGATGAGTTCGGCGGCGATGACTTTGAGCTTGTCGTCGCCCATGGCTTTGACGGCGGAGTTGTTTACGGCGAGGGCGTCGTAGAAGGCGACTTCATCGTTTGTGAGGCCGAGGTCTTCGCCACGCTTCTGGGCGGCTTCCATTTCCTTGGCCAGTTTGATGAGTTCATCAATGACCTCCATCGTGGAGATGGCGCGGTTGTGGTAGGAGTTGAGGGTTTTCTTGAGCTTCTCGCTGAAAAGCTGGCTCTGCACGAGGTTGTGCTTCGAGCGCACCTTGAGTTCATCTTTGAGCAGCTTTTCCAAAAGCTCGGCGGCGACGTTTTTGTGCTTGAGGCCGCGCACTTCGGCGAGGAAGCGGGCATCGAGGATGCTGATGTCAGGCTTGGGCAGACCGGCGGCGGTGAAGACGTCGATGACTTCGCCTTCGGTGGTGATGGCTTTGCTGACGAGCTGGCGGATGGCGGCGTCGATCTGCTCGGGAGTTTTGCGAGTACCGGTGGTTTGTTTGTTCAGCGCGGCCTGCAGGGCCTGGAAGAAAGACACGTCATCGCGGATGGCGGTGGCTTCATCGCTGGCGGCGCAGAGGGCAAAGGCGCGGGAGAGTTCGGTGACCACCTGCAGCCAGCGCTTCTTGCCGTCTTCTTGTTCCAGAATGTGCTCCTGCCCGGCGGGGATGAGCGCGAGGCGTTCGGCGGGTTTGCCGGTGGTCCACTTGTCCCACTTGAAGCCGTGCAGCATGTCGCAGGCGATGTTGTGCTTCTCCAGCATCACGGCGATCGCCTGCGCGGTGTCGAAGGTGGGGTTTCCCTGACCACCGCTCTCGGTGTAGGTGACGAGGGCCTTTTTAAGTTGATCGGCGAGGCCGAGGTAGTCCACCACTAGACCGCCGGGTTTGTTGCTGAATACGCGGTTCACGCGGGCGATGGCCTGCATGAGGCCGTGGCCCTGCATGGGCTTGTCTGCATACATGGTGTGCAGGCAGGGCGCGTCAAAGCCGGTGAGCCACATGTCCCGCACGATGACGATCTTGAAGGGGCTCTTCGCGTCTTTGAACTCATTGGCCAGCTCGCGGCGCTTCTGCTTGTTGCCGATGTGCTTCTGCCACTCGGGGCCGTCTTCGGCGCTGCCGGTCATCACCACTTTCAGCGCCCCGGCCTCCCACTCGGGGCGCAGCTTGATGAGCGCGTTGTAGAGGTCCACGCAGATGCGGCGGCTCATGCACACGATCATGGCCTTGCCGTCCATGGCCTCCACGCGCTTCTCGAAGTGCGCCACCAGATCCGCAGCGACGAGGGCGATGCGTTTGGGGTCTCCCACGAGTGCCTCCAGGGCAGCCCATTTGGTTTTGAGCTTTTCCTTCTTGGTGAGTTCTTCGCCTTCGGTGATCTCCTCAAACTCATGGTCGATCTTGGGCAGCTCGGAGGCGTTCAGGCTGAGCTTGGAAATGCGGCTCTCGTAGTAGATGGGCACGGTGGCCTGGTCTGCCACGGCGCGCTGGATGTCGTAGATGCTGATGTAGTCGCCAAAGACGGCGCGGGTGTTGGCATCGGCCTTTTCAATGGGGGTGCCGGTGAAGCCGATGAAGGAGGCCTGCGGCAAGGCATCGCGCATGTGGCGGGCCAGGCCGTCGATGAGGTCGTACTGGCTGCGGTGCGCTTCATCGGCGATGACCACGATGTTGCGCCGGTCGCTCAGCTCCGGCATGGCCGCGCCTTTTTCCGGCAGAAACTTGTGGATGGTGGTGAAGACCACGCCGCCGCTGGCCACGGCCAGCAGCTCGCGCAGGTTCTCACGGTTCGCGGCCTGCACGGGCATCTGGCCGAGGATGTCATGACAGCGCTGGAACTGGCCAAAGAGCTGATCGTCCAGGTCGTTGCGATCCGTCAGGATGACCAGCGTGGGGTTCTGCATGGTGCTCTCGCGGATCACGCGGGCGGCGAAAAAGAGCATGGTGAAGCTCTTGCCGCTGCCCTGCGTGTGCCACACCACACCTGCGCGGCGGTCGCCGGGTTTGCCGCCGTGCATGCGGCCGCTCCAGTAGCCGCCGGGGTCCTCGCGCAGGATGCCGTGGTCATTCATGCCGCTGGCGCGCACGGTTTCCTCCACTGCGGCATTCACCGCGTGGAACTGATGGTAACCGGCGATGATCTTGTGCAGCGCGCCGGTGTCCGGGTCTTCTTCAAAGACAATGAAGTGCTCCAGCAGATGGAGAAACCGATGCCGCTCAAACACGCCACGGATCAGCGTCTCCAGCTCCAGTGCGGACTTCGGCGCATCGCTTTCGCCATCGACTGTGCGCCAGACCTTGAACCATTCTTGATTGGCCGTCAGCGAGCCGATGCGCGCTTGCAGGCCATCGCTCACGACCAGGGCTGCGTTGTAGTGCAGCAGGCTGGGCACCTCCGCCTTGTAGGTTTGCATCTGGGCATAGGCGCTCCAGATAGTCGCGTCCTCATCGGCGGCGTTTTTGAGTTCGATCAGCGCCAGGGGCAGCCCGTTGATGAAAAGCACCACGTCCGGTCTGCGGTTGTGGCCTGACTCGGTGACAGTGAACTGATTCACCACCAGCCAATCGTTTGCCCTCACATCGGTGAAATCCACCAGCCGCGCCTTGTCTCCTTTGATCGAGCCATCCGGGCGAGGATACTCCACATCCACGCCATCGCGCAGCATCTTGTGAAAGGCGCGGTTGGTCTGCACCAGCGAGCCGTTCGCCACGCGCAGCACCTTTCTCAATGCGTCCTCACGGGCGTCTTCGGGGATGGCTGGGTTCAGCCATCGCAGCGCCTCACGCAGGCGTCCCACCAGCAGCACGTCATCAAAGGCCTCCCGCTCTGCAGAAGGTTCACCAGGGGCGATGGCTGGTCCATGGCCGATGGCATAACCCAGCTCGCTGAACCAGGTCAGGGCCGCATCTTCGACGATGGATTCGTTGAGGCTCATGACTTCGGAGGTTTGGGTTTCTTCGGCTTCGGCAGTTT
>CAZPSQ010000432.1:0-3497 GCA_964588755.1 uncultured Prosthecobacter sp.
GGCGTCCAGGGAGATGATGATGCCGGAGAGGGAAAGCATGGCGACCACCGCGATGGCGATGCCATACAGACCGGCGAGGTCATACGCGCCCCAGATGGAGGCGGCGATGGCCAGCACCGGCAGCAGCGTGGCGTGGTGGCCGATGCTGATGCCCGCGATGATGTTTGTGGCATGGCCGGTCTCGGAGGCCTTGGCGATCTTCCGCACCGGGGCGTGATGGGTGCTGGTGTAGTAGTTCGTGATCCACACGACCAGGAGGGTGAGGACGAGGCCGATGGCACCGCAGTAGAAGAGGTTCACGCTGGGGATGCCCTTGCCGCCGATGGTGACGGACTCGCCAAAGATGGAGCCGGTGGCCCAGTGGAAGAGGCCCGCCGCCACGATGCCAGAAACCACCACGCCCATGACGAGCGCGCCGGTGGGCTTCTGCTTCACAAAATTCACCCACGCGATGCCGATGAGGGAGGCGATGAGGGCGAGGCCGCAAAGGACAAAGGGATAGATGACGGAGGCCTCGGTGCCCACGGTGAGGTGGCCCACCAGCACGCCGCCGATGAGGCTGACGGCATAGGTTTCAAACACGTCCGCAGCCATGCCGGCGCAGTCGCCCACGTTGTCTCCCACGTTGTCGGCGATGGTGGCCGGGTTGCGCGGATCGTCTTCATTGAGGTTCTGCTCGATCTTGCCCACCAGGTCCGCGCCCACGTCGGCGGCCTTGGTGTAGATGCCGCCGCCGACACGCGCAAACACGCTGATGAGGGAGCTGCCGAGGGCCAGACCGACGAGGGAGTTGATCACCAGCTTCGCGCCGGACTCACCGGGGTGCATCCCCTTCGCAATCAGGTAAAACACGCCGACGGAAAGCAGGCCCAGCGCCACGACGAGCAGACCCGTGACCGCGCCGCCATTGAAGGCCACCTTCAGCGCCGCGTGGCTGCTTTTGGAGGCTGCCTGCGCCGTGCGCACATTCGCCCGCACCGCGATCATCATGCCGATGTAACCGGCCGCCAGGGAGCAGACCGCGCCCACCACAAAGCCAGCGGCGGTAAGGCCGTCGCGCAGGTACCACACCGCCGCAAAGATGACCACAGCGATGGAGCTGACCGCCATCACCTGACGGTTCAGGTAGGCCTTGGCCCCCTGCTGCACCGCCCCTGCGATCTCCGCCATGCGGGCATTGCCCGCGTCCGCACCGACGATCTTGCGGATCAGGATGATGGCAAACACCAGCCCCACGACCGCCAGGCCGATGGAAAGGGTGATTCCGTTGTTAAGCAGGAAGGAGGGAGGCATGTGGGTTGGTTGTGAGGTCGGGTGGTTGGTCCGGAACGGATAAAGCCGGGAAGTCTAGCGAGTCGGAATTTGGCCGCAAGAACTTGCTCCGTTTTTGTGCGGCGCTCCCCTACGGGGTGAAAAGGGCGGGCCTTGCAGGCGGGTGTGGAAATCAAGCCGGGCGGGGGGAGCCGGGCGGCAGACACAGCCGAGGTTTGCCGAATCTGGTCCCAACAAAATACCAGCGCTCTGCGAGGCCGCTGAAGGATGGCGCAGCCCGCAGCCTTGGGACAGGCCCCCTGGGGCCGGCAGGCCTCACAGCCATGCCTGCTGAGCAGCCCAGCCCCCTATGAGACCTATTGAGCCTATCCGCCAACCTGAACCACACACACATTGACCGCACTCGCCCCCCGTGGCTGATTTCTCCAATCTTCATGAAACGCCGCCGCCTCCTGCAAGCCGCCGCCCTGAGCCTGTGCCCCGTGTCCTGCAAGGAAGGCGCGGCCACGAAGGCGAATGCCGCCCCTCCCCTGCCCTTCGCCACGCTGGCGGATCTGGCCGCTCAGCTTGAGAAAAAGGAAACCACACCCCTCGTCATCGCCGAGCATTTCCTGGACCGCATCGCCAAACTCGACAAGGCAGGCCCAGATGCGGCGAAGCACATCAACGCCGTGCTGGAGGTGAACCCGGACGCCCAATCCATCGCCGCATCACCGAAGGCCGGGCCACTGCATGGGCTGCCGGTTTTGATCAAGGACAACATCGACACCGCCGACGGCATGCAGACCACAGCAGGCTCCCTGGCGCTGCGCGGCAGCAAGCCCAGGCAAGACGCCGCGCTGGTGAAACGCCTGCGCGAGGCCGGCGCGGTCATCCTTGGGAAAACGAACCTCAGCGAGTGGGCGAACATCCGCTCCCCCGACTCCACCAGCGGCTGGAGCGCGCGCGGCGGCCTCACGCGGAACCCGCACCGCCCCACCCACAGTGCCAGCGGCTCCAGCTCCGGCTCGGCGGCGGCCGTGGCGGCGGGCCTCATCCCGGCGGCCATCGGCACGGAGACGAACGGCTCCATCGTCAGCCCCGCCAGCGCCTGCGGCATCGTCGGCTTCAAGCCCACCGTGGGCCTCATCAGCGGCGCGGGCGTCATCCCCATCACCCACTGGCAGGACACCCCCGGCCCCATGACCCTGACCGTGCGGGATGCCGCGCTGCTCATGCAGGCGCTGGCCGAAAAGCCGCTGAAGGTGGAGCTGAAGGACGACGCGCTGAAAGGCGCGCGCCTCGGCATCCTGCGCCAGCAGTCCGGCAAAAATCCCCAGGTGCAGGCGCTCTTCGACGCCGCGCTCGAAAAGCTGCGCCAGGCCGGCGCCATCATCATCGACAACGTGGCCCTGCCGCATGCTGGCAAGGCCGGCAGCCTGGCATGGAAGGCCATGCTCATCGAGCTGCGCCAGGACCTCAACGCCTACCTGGAGCAGCGCGGCGGCGACGTGCGCTCCCTCGCGGAACTGATCGCCTTCAATGACAAGCATGGCGACGAGGAATTGAAGCACTTCGGCCAGGAGTTCTTTTTGCAGGCCGAGTCCCTCGGCAGTGAGGAAAGCGTCGCCACCGGCAAGGCCGCGCGGGAGGAGGCCCGCAAGCTAGCCGGCCCCGAAGGCATCGACCTCGCCTTCAAGGCCCACCACCTGGACGCCCTCATCTGCCCCACCAACGATCCGGTGGGCCGGATCGACCTGGAGAAAGGCGACACCCACGAACGCGTGGCCAGCACGCCCGCCGCCGTGGCTGGCAGTCCGCATCTCACCGTGCCCATGGGTTTCATCGAGGGGCTTCCCGTGGGCTTCTCGTTCATGGGCGCCACAGATGCGGACGCCCGCGTGCTGGCGCTCGGCCATGCGTTTGAGCAGATCACCAAGGCGAGGCGTGAGCCTGGGGCGGCGTGAGCCAGCATCCGTCACTCGAAACCCAGTTCCGACAAGCAGCCATGAGAGCACCCAGCGCATGGAGGTAGGGCGGCTGGTCCTCCAGCCGCCGTGGTGAACGAAGCGACTGATCAGCAAATCCCCTCCCCGCCCACTTGGCCACTCAAAACCGATTGCCGGAAAGCAGCCATGAGACGTTCGACGGAGCTTGGAGGACCAAGCTCCCTACCCCCCGAGGAACATTTGAGCACCCAGCGCATGGAGGTAGGGCGGCTGGTCCTCCAGCCGCCGTGGTGAACG
>CAZPSQ010000433.1:0-3475 GCA_964588755.1 uncultured Prosthecobacter sp.
AACCGCTGACCTCCTGCATGCCATGCAGGCGCTCTACCAACTGAGCTAATGCCCCGATTTAAAAAAAACCGGCTCCCCTGTTTTGGGGAGCCGGAGACTAGCCAGAAGGTCAGCTTTGACAAGCCTTATTCCATTATTTTTTCTTCGCGTCCTTGGCCGGCGCAGCAGGGGCTGGCGCCGCCGCAGGTTCAGCGGCGGCAGCACCACCAGCCTGGGGCTTCGGCAGCCTTTCAAAGATCTTCCTCGCCTCGGCCTTCTCAGCGTCCGTCATCTTGGCTTCCAGCTGCTTCAGCACGTTGGCCGTCACGTCCGTGTCGGCCTTGTTGCCGCCGCCCTGGGCCAGGTCGTCCGCCTGCTTGCCATAGGCCCATGCGCGGGCCAGTTCCGGCGTGCCGGGGTTCACACCCACCGCATACAGGTTGGCCAGGCGCAGCATCGCCAGCGCATTGCCCTGCTGGGCGGCGTCGGAGTAGTGGCCGGCGGCCACCGTGCGGCTCTGGCGCACACCAGCGCCCTGCTCATACAGGATGCCAAGGGCGATCTGCGCAGGGGCAAAGCCCATGTCTGCGGCGCGCTGGTACCAGCCGGAGGCGGCCACAATGTCCTGGCTCACGCCGGTGCCGTTGGCATACAGGCCTGCAAGGCGGTTCATCGCCTGCGGGATGCCCGCGTTGGAGGCCTTCAGATGGAAGGCAAAGGCCTTTTCTGGGTCCTTGTCCACCACAGTGCCGGTCTCATAATAGACACCCACATTGAAGAACGCCTCGGCCAGATTGTTCTGGGCCGCCAGACGGTAGAGGTCCAGCGCGCTCTTGGGGTTCGGCTGGATCAGGATGTTGTCCTTGTCATCACGCTTGCCCTTCGGGTCCTTCACGATGCCGGTCTCAAAGGCATTGCCCAGGCGGAAGAGCGCCTGCGGGTCGTTGCCATTGGCGGCCTTGGTGTAGTACTCAAACGCCTTGGTCGTGTCCTGCTTCACATCAGCGCCATTGACGCCAACGCCGTTCTCATAAATCTGGCCCAGGATGCGGTTCGCGGCGGCAAGACCCTTGCCGGCGGCGTCGTCAAACATCTTCAGCGCGGCGGCCACGTCCTTCTTCACCAGCTTCGGGCTTTCCTTCGTGTCCGGATCTCCGTTCAGGAGACGGGCGCCAAAGGTGCTCAGCGCCACCGCGTTGCCCTGGGTGCCTGCCTTCTTCAGCAGCTCCAGCGCCTTGGCATGATCCTGCGGCACGCCTTCCACACCAGCGGAGTAAAGCTGGGCCAGGCCCAGCGTGGCCTCGCCGTCACCAGCGGCCTCGCCCTTCTCCAGCAGCGCCTTGGCCTTCGCCACGCTCTTCTCCACCACCACCACTCCCTTTTCACCTTCGCTCACACCCTGCAGGTGAAGCTGGGCCAGCATGCGGCGGGCCACCTTGTTGTCCTTCGACTCAGCCTGCTTGATCAGGTCGATCGCCTGCTTCACCGCCTCTGGATTCTGGGAGCCAGCCTGCATCAGCACCTGCGCCAGCTCGGACATCGCCAGCACCTGGCCGGCATCCGCTGCCTTCTTGAAGAGCGCTGCCACCTCGTTGATGTTCGCCCCGCTCAGCACACCCCAGTGCGCCAGCGCATAGGTCGCGTCCTTGTCGCCCTTCTCCACCAGCGCGCGGACCTTGGCCACCGCGTCATTGAAAGCCTTGTTGATGTCCGCGTTGGCCGCTCCCGGATTTTGCGAAACTTTGTCCTGCTCCGTCTTGAGGGTCTCCAGAATGCTGATGAATTCCTGGGAGGCTCCTGGCATGTCGGCAGTGTCGAGACCGGCGACCGCGACCATGGCCGCGAGTTTCATTTTGATGGCTGTGAGTAACATATGGTTGATCTTTCTCTATGGGAAGGGGCGTGGTAGGCCGGGGAGCGTTTATTTTTCAGAAGAAGGGTCCGTTCCAATCAAGCTGTGAGGAAAGATTTTTCAGGGGCTTCTAAATCGCAGTTTCGCTGTCCGGTCAGGAGGAACGCCACCGCCATTTTCTTTTGTGTGTGCCTTTTCGAAAAAATTTTTCCTGCTCGCAGTTTGCCCTCGTTTGCCCCATCCTCATCCCCCCTCCCATGGCTGAAATCTCGACACCCAGCGCCCCGCCCGCAAACGCCCCCACCCCGGGGGAGGCCGCCCCGGCCAAGGGCAAGGACGCCTTCAAAAAGCGCGGCAACGACGTTCCCAGCGCGGAGGAGCTCCTCGCCTCATTCAATCGTGCCCTCCCCTTCAGCGACGAGGCCGAAAAAGGCGTCCTCTCCTGCCTCCTGCAGGACCCCAACGAACGCCTCAGCGACTGCCGCGTGAACGTCCCCGCGCTGGCCTTCTACCACGACGCCAACCGCACCATCTACGAAAAGCTCCTGGAGTTCTACGACAAGAACCTCCCCGTCGATCCCGTCACCCTCACCCACGCCCTGCGCGACCAGAACCTGCTCGACAAGGTGGGCGGCGCCGCCACCATCTCCGAGCTCTTCGCCTTCGTCCCCATCCCGGCGCACTACCCGTACTACAAGAAGATCGTGCTCGACAAGCACATCATCCGGGAGCTCATCCACGCCTGCTCACTCAACATCCACCATGCCTATGAGCACGGAAAAGAGCAGGTGGACGACAACCTCGACACCCTGGTGGACACCGCCGAGCAGCGCATCCTCGCCGTGCGCGAGTCCACCGGCGCCAAGGAAGGCATCAAGTCCCTCTCCACCCACGTCATGGATGCCATCGACAGCATCCAGCAGATGCTCGAGCACCCCGGCCAGCTTCGCGGCCTCTCCACCGGCTACTCCAAGCTCGACAGCCTCAGCTCCGGCCTCCAAGGCACGGAAATGTTCGTCATCGCCGCCCGCCCCTCCATGGGCAAGACCTCGTTCGCCATGAACATCGTCGAGCACATCGCCGTCGATCAAAACAAGCCCTGCGTCGTCTTCTCCCTGGAAATGAGCGCCACCATGCTGGTCCGCCGTCTCCTCGTCTCCCGCGCGCGCCTCAGCATGCAGGACCTCTCCCGTGGCCTCCTCTCCCGCGCCCAGCAGGACGCCCTCGCCAAGGCCACCCGCGACCTCCAGAAAGCCCAGATCTTCATCGACGAGACCCCCGGCCTCGACATCATGGAGATGCGCGCCAAGTCCCGCCGCCTGAAAAAGCAGCACAACATCCAGATGATCATGATTGATTATCTCCAGCTTGTGACCAGCAAAAGCCGCCGCGCCAAGGACAACCGCCAGATCGAAATCGCCGAAATCTCCGCCGGCATCAAAGGCATCGCCAAGGAGCTCAACGTCCCCATCATCGTGCTGGCCCAGCTCAACCGTGCGGTCGAGTCCCGCAAAGGCCAGCGCCCCGTCCTCTCAGACCTGCGCGAATCCGGCTCCATCGAGCAGGACGCCGACATGGTCGGCCTCCTCACCCGCGCCGACTACGCCGGCGCCAAGATGGAAGTCGAGGACGAGGAGGCCGAGG
>CAZPSQ010000434.1:0-3452 GCA_964588755.1 uncultured Prosthecobacter sp.
CGCTGCTCCGGCAGCCGGCGTGGTTTTCGACTTGCCCTGCATGGCGTCGGCGCCGCTGCTGAGTTCGGCGACGATGAGGTGCAGGTTTTCATCTGCTGCGGGGTCGAGCTTGCACTCGGTGACGATATTGGCGACGTGCGCTTCGACCAGGCTGCCGAGCGCCTTGTAGTCGTCCGCCGTCAGCGTGGCGTGGTGGATAGCCGTCGCTTTCGCGACCAGTGCGGTGCGGATTTCGCCCATGTTCCTGCGTAGCGGCTCGTCCGTTGCCCACTTTTTTCCGTGGTCGAGCATCAGCTTGGTCGGCGTCGCCGCTGCGTGCTGGTGCGAATCGGTGGCGGGGGTGCCAGAAGCGGGAGCGGCAGAGGCAGGCGCGCCGATGGCGACGGTGGTGAGCAGTGCCACGGTGAGCAGGGTGCGCTGGATGTTCATGGGATTCTCCTCAATGTTGAACAACAATGATCTCCGGATCGTCAGCATGCTCGACGAGCAGCATCCGGACGCGGTCTTGCCACAGTGACTGGAACTGTGCGGTCTGGTCGGCGGTGGCCGTACCGGCGAGAGGCGAGCGGCTTGGTCCAGGGGCTGGTGAGCAAGCCGACCGGCTCGATCTGGCAATCGCAGATTGGAGCGCGTGCACGCGCCTGTTGTTTGAGCCTAAACCTCATCAATTTTCCGGCGCACGCGCATCGCGCGTCCGACGCGGGCAAGATCAGCATCGCTCAACAAGCGCGCCGCCATTGGCAAGAGTTCGCTTTCCTCGCGCTCGATATGGTGTTCGTAGCGAACCGCCAGAGCCTCGACATCGTCGACGAGCAGCGGCACGCACTCGCCCGCTGCGATCCTTTCGAGAATCGCGCGCAGGTGTCGCCAGCAGGCTTCGAGTGCGCGGTGATCGGCGGTCAGCCCAGCGATTATTTCGCGCAGGCAGAGCGCGTCCGATCCGGCCATCGACTCGATCAGCGCTGGGAAGAGATCCTCTTCCTCATCGGCATGATGGTGCAGGGCGGAGGTGTCGAAGTAGCGCATCAGGCTGATCGCTGCGGTACGCGCCGCGTCGTCTGCGCCGTGGGCAAGCAGGTGCGGAACCAGGCGCCGCAAGCTCGTGCATTGCGCTTCGATCCTGCGGTGGCAAGCGGCAAGCATTTCCAGTGGCGCCTCGGTTCCGGGGATCTGTGTGGAAAACTCGGGGAGGTTTGTCGTCATTTCACGATCCGGTCACTCGGCTTGTTTTGCGCAGGAACTGGAAGGCTGCGAAGACTGAGCAACCGCCTTGAGATGGCGGGCGGTGCAGTCGCGGCCGATAGCCAGCGACCCGACAACGGTACCGCTGCCGTCCCTCACCAGTCCGAAGCTCAATTCCACGTAGAGCTTGCTGCCGTCCTTGTGCACCGACCGGGTCGTCAGTACCTTGTTCCGGTACTTGGTCTGGCCGCTGTCGATAGCTTTGTGAAAGCCGTCCCAGTGCGCTTTTCGGAGCCGCTCCGGAATGATCACGTCGAGGCTGTCGCCGAGAACTTCACTCGCGACATGGCCAAAAACGGTTTCAGCGCCGTGGTTCCAGACGCGGATCATTCCCTTGCAGTCGGCGAATATGATCACGTCCGGCGCCTGTGCCACGATCGCCTCGAAGAGATCAGAACTCGCCTCTGTAAACCCGGAATCGTCCTGCATCGTGTAGCCCCTTTGAAGAGAGATGTGCACAGCCATCGGCGGCTATTCGTGGCCGAGCGTCGTCAAATCGGGCACCGTGAACTTGCCCTGCAACGACAGCAGCTCGCGGCGGTGAAGGCCTGCCAGTTGCTCAAGGCATTCGTTCCCTTTTTGTGTCAGTTGCACGTCCACCTGCCGCCGGTCGCCGCAGCTGACGCTACGCCTAACCAGCCCGGCGAGCTCGCAGCGCGAAATCAGCGACACGACCCCGTGATGCTTGGCCTGCAAGCGTTCGGCGAGTTCGCCTACGGTCGCCGACTCGCGCCCGGGAAAACCCTTGATCTGCAGCAACAGCAGGTACTGCAAGGGCGTTATTCCGTTGCCACGGGTCACCTCTTCGCTGAAGCGCAGATAGCGGCGCAATTGGTAGCGAAAGTGGGCAAGCGTTTCAAAGTCAGCCTTCGACATTCGCTGCTCAGACATTTCTTGCCAACCGCCTTCCCTGGTATTTGTATCACAGCATGATATAGTTAGCCTGATCCAAGAGCAAGCCGTACTGCCTCGAGTCGCTTGCTCTCGAAGGCTGCAAGGCCTACCCGAAGCAAGGAAGTGAACCGCGTGCTTCAGGGGTGATCCGGCCGATGGGAAGAGCCCGCGCACGATGAGACACACAGCTAAAGGCGAGCCAAAAAAAACCTGATGACTACTGACTCCCATACTCACCACCTTTCGACGCTTTGTGTCCACGCTGGCACCTACCGAGACCAGACCACTGGCTGCGCGTGCAGTCCAATTTTCACGTCAACGGCCTATGCGGTACCGAACCCGGCTGACGAGAACCTCTATCCGCGTTGCTTCAATAACGCCCAACCAGCAGGTCATCAACCGCAAACTGGCGGCGCTGGCCGCGCTCGGCAAGCGCCATGGCGTGTTGACCGTCATCGACAACACATTCGCCACACCGATCAACCAGAACCCGATTCCACTGGGTATCGACGCAGTCATCCACAGCGCGACCAAATATCTCAACGGCCACAGCGATGTGAACGCGGGGGTCGTCGTTGCGTCTGCTGAAATCATCAGCCGCGTCACGGCGAGTGCCGTGAGTTTTGGCGGCATGCTTGATGCGTACGCCTGTTCCCAGCTCGAACGCGGCCTGAAGACGCTGGCCCTGCGTGTGCAACGGCACAACGAGAATGCCGGCACGCTCGCGCGCTTCCTCGTCGCGCACCCAGTCCTGGCGATGATGGTCTTCATGTCGCTCGTGCCGGCCGGTGTCTACCAGGCGTGGGCCAGCATCAGCGAGGGTGTATGGTTTGCACGTTCGCCGGCTTTCGTGCATTCGTCGTTGATGGAAACCTTCGTCTGGTTGCGCGTCCCGGGAGACATCGTTTTTGCTCTCGGTACGCTGTTTCTGGCGCTCTTCGCTGGGCGCTTGCTGATCGTCCGGCGTAATCCGGCAGCCGTCGCCAGCGCCAACGCGTTTGCCGGCAAGACGATGTAGGACTGGATCAGGTGAGAGTTCCGGGGCGAGGGTCGGTGGCCCTTGCCCCGCCTTTCCATCTGCCGTACACCAATCCGCACGGAGCGAGACCACCAGATCATGCCAAACGCCAAGACCAACCCGAGAAGACGTGTCATCGAGATAAAGCCCATCGTCGACCCGGACGCCAAGGTCTATCCACGCTCTATAAATGGTTACTTTCAACGTTGGCGCTGGGCCTTCATCTGGCTCACCCAACTCGTCTTCTATGGCCTCTGCTGGCTGCCCTGGAATGGCCGGCAAGCGGTTCTGTTCGACC
>CAZPSQ010000435.1:0-3421 GCA_964588755.1 uncultured Prosthecobacter sp.
GACTATGTCCACATCCGGACTATGTCCTGTAGTTGCGGGACAGCGTTGGCGTTCATGGGTGATCACTCGCCGTACTGGACATAGTAATTGATGATCCTTGCTGGGCACTTCCGCCCGCGAGGAGAACATTGTGGAACGATCTTACGAGGCCGCTACTGCGCTCGCGCTTAAGGCCGTTGGTCCGTTGGCGGCGCATCTTGACCGCTATGTCACATCGCTGATCGACAAGCAGTACGTGGTGGACGTCGTCTACGTCAAGGCACGGCGCCTACTGGCATTTGACGGTTGGCTGGCGACGCAACGATTAGTTCTTGGCGAGCTTTGCGAAGTTGATGTCGAGGAGTACCAGCAGCGTAGCCGGCGTCGATGCGGTGACATCCGCACCGGGACGCGCCACCGTGAGCTGTGTGATCTGACTCAATTCCTGCATTTTTTACGTGTGCAAGGCGTGTGCGAACCGGCCCGTTCCAACGCTACGCCTGCTGAGGGTGTTGCCGCCGCTTTTGAACACTACCTGCGGCACCAGCAGGGCTTGGCCAACCCATCAGTCGAGCGCTACAAGACGACAGCGTGGCAGTTTCTCACCGAGCGCTTCGACGGTGGTGAAGTTGATCTTCGTGCCCTGCGCCCAGTCGACGCCATCGAGTTCATACAGCGTCAAGCCAAACGCATGCAACCACAATCGCTGAAGAACATCGTCAACGGACTACGCTCGTTCCTTCGCTATGCCGAGTTCCGTGGCGAGGTGACCGCTGGGCTTGTCTTCGCTGTGCCGAGCGTGGCCAGTTGGGCATCGACACCGCAATTGCCCAGGGGGATATCGCCGGAGCATGCGCAACGTGCGCTCGACAGCTGTGATCTCGGCACGGCAGTCGGCCTTCGCGATCGTGCTGTGCTGCTGCTCTTGGCCCGTCTTGGCTTGCGCGCTCACGAGATCATCGCGTTGCAGTTGCATGATATCGACTGGAACACAGGCCAATTGCAGGTGCGTGGCAAGGGCCGGCGCGACGGCCTCTTGCCAGTGCCCATTGACGTCGGTGAGGCTATCGCCGCCTATCTCAAACGTGGCCGGCCCGCCAGCATTGACCGACACGTGTTCCTGCGGTCAATAGCTCCGATCCGCGGACTGATGGAAGGCTCCTATGCCATTGGCACGATTGTGCGCGATGCGCTCAAGCGAGCCAAGGTCGATGCGCCGCACCGTGGCTCGCATCAGTTCCGGCATGCCTTGGCTGTGCGCATGCTGCAAGGTGGTGCCTCGTTACCCGAGATCGGCGAGGTGTTGCGTCACCGAAGCCCGCAGACCACATCCATCTACGCCAGGGTGGATCTCATCTCGCTGCGGTCCTTGGCGCCAGCCTGGCCGGGAGGTGCGCAATGAACACCCTTCGTGAGGCTCTGCAGGAGTACCTTGTGTTGCGCCGCGGCCTTGGCTTCAAGATGCACGAGGCCGGCGTTCTTCTGCCGCGGTTCGTCGACTTCATGGAAGAACGTCAGGCATCGTCCATTACCGCGCAGCTAGCGCTGCAATGGGCGCAGCAGCCGCAGACCGTTCAACCCGCTGGGTGGGCACGGCGTCTTGTTTTCGTGCGAGGTTTCGCCCGTTACCGCAGCGCCACCGACGCCCTCACAGAGGTTCCGTCGCCGGAACTGCTGCCGTACCGATCGACCCGGGCCAGGCCCCATCTATACTCAGAACAAGAGGTGCGCAACTTGCTGGAGGCGGCGTTACGACTTCCGACGGCTTGGCCGTCGACGCCGTTGCGGCCATGGATGTTCCATTGCCTGTTTGGCTTGCTTAGCGTCACGGGTCTGCGCATCTCCGAGGCACTCGATCTGAAGCTTGACGATGTCGATCTCGATCAGGCAATTCTGACGATCCGCGCCACCAAGCTTGGTCGAACCCGTCTCGTGCCGATCCATCCGTCGACTGTCTCGGTGCTCGCCGACTACCTTCGGCGACGCGACGAGGCTGTCGGGAATGGGGGATCGAGCCATGTGTTTGTTTCCAGTCGCGGCACGCGGCTCGATGGCGGCCGCGTCCGTAAAACCTTCTATGCGCTGTCACGGCATACGGGTCTGCGCGCGCCCGGGGCGAGCAAGGGCCCAAGATTGCACGACTTCCGGCATCGCTTTGCAGTTCAGGTGCTCACGCGCTGGTACCAGTCGGGCGAGGATCCCGCGCGGAAACTGCCAGTGCTGTCGACCTATCTCGGACACGTGTACATCGCGGGCACCTATTGGTATCTGAGCAGTTGTCCCGAATTGATGACACAAGCGATGGCGCGGCTTGAGCGACGTTGGGGAGAGTCATCATGACGGCTCGCCCAACCTTCGCCCCGTTGTTGGAGAGCTTCTTCACGCAGCGCTTGATCCAGCAGCGCCAAGCCAGCCCACACACGATTGCCTCCTATCGCGACACGTTCCGTTTGCTGTTGCTATTCATCCAGCAGCGGCTGAGCAAGATGCCGGCCAAACTGGCCCTGGAAGACGTCGACGCGCCTCTGGTCGCTGCTTTCCTCGACGACCTGGAAACGGCCCGTGCAGTGACGGCCAGAACGCGCAACTTGCGACTGACTGCCATCCATTCCTTCTTCCGTTACGTCGCATTCCAGGAGCCATCGCGTGCCGCGCAGATCCAACGCGTGCTCGCTATTCCGGCCAAGCGGTTTACTCGCGCTCTGGTGCCGTTCCTGAATCGACAAGAAGTTGACGCTTTGCTGGCTGCGCCTGATCAACGCACGTGGGCCGGCCGTCGCGATCACGCGCTGATCCTCCTGGCCGTACAAACCGGGCTGCGCCTGTCGGAGCTGACCGGACTTCTCTTCGAGGATTTGCATTTGGACGTCGGTGCTCATGTGCGTGTCATTGGCAAAGGCCGTAAGGAGCGCTGTACCCCATTGACCAAGAGCACCAGGGCCGTCCTCGCAGCCTGGGTGCGAGAACCACCCAAAGCCCCATCACAACCGCTGTTTCCAAACGCGAGTGGCGGTCGGCTGAGCTCGCACGGCATGCAGTACATTCTGGCCAAGCATGTGGCCACGGCAAGCGCCCTGTGTCCCTCGCTGAAGCAAAAACGGGTAAGCCCCCATGTTCTGCGACACACGACGGCGATGGACCTTCTGCATGAAGGCGTCGAGCGGTCCGTGATCGCGCTGTGGCTCGGTCACGAATGTATCGAAACCACGCAGATCTACCTGGATGCCGACCTGGAGTTGAAACAGCAGATTCTCGACAAGACCACACCACCAACTGGCAAGCCAGGCCGGTACCGCCCCGACGACAAGCTCTTGGCATTCTTGAAGAGTCTTTAGCCTCAGGACTATGTCCCGCACGCGGCAGGTCGCTTCATGGCGTACGGCTGCCCGTCGGGACATACTAAGCACGGCTAAACATAGTCCGGCTGTGGACATAGTCCAGC
>CAZPSQ010000436.1:0-3413 GCA_964588755.1 uncultured Prosthecobacter sp.
GAAGGCGGGCACACCGGAACCTGTGGACGGGATGCGCGCGCGGCAGGTGGTGCTGGTTCCGGGGGAGGAGGAGAAGCGGCTGACGGAGGCCCAACGCGCTAGGCGCGATGTCCTGGAAACGGAGCTGGAAAAGCTGAAGAAGCGCCGACAGGAACTGGGGGAGGAAAAGTACTACGCGGAGCTGGAGCGGCTGATGGTGGAGCTGGCGGGCATCGTGACGGGGCGGGCGGGCAAGGTGCCGTAGCAGGGGAGAGTTGCGGGGGGCTGGGAGGCGTCTATGGTGGCAGCCTGCCTTTTCTCTATGGCCCAAGACGCTTCCCTCTTCCTCGCCCGGCGCTACCTGCGGCCGAAGCGTTCGTTTGTTTCCGTGATCACGATCATCTCCCTGCTGGGCGTGGCGGTGGGGGTGCTGATGATGGTGGTGGTGAAGTCGGTGATGCTGGGGTTTGACGCTGACTTTCGTGAGACGCTGCTGGGGGCGGAGCCGCACCTGCTGCTGGAGCAGGCTGAGCCGGGGGAGGGCTGGCAGGCGGTGGTGGAAAAGGCGCGGCAGCATCCCGAGGTGCTCTCGGCTACGGCCTATGCGGGCGGTATGCTATATTCACGCTTTGGCGAGGGGCAGGCCGGGTTTCCCGCGCTGGGGCTGGAGGTAAAGGAGGCGGCGGCACTGCTGGCAAAGGTCGAGAAACACATGGTGGAGGGAGATCTCCAACTGGCCGCTGGTACCGTGGTGCTGAGTGATTTCTCCGCACGGCAACTGGGCGCACGGCTTGGGGACGAAATCACGGTCTATGAGTCGAGCCGGGTGAACCTGGCCGCACGCCAGTTCAAGGCGGCGATGAATGAGACGGATGAGGCAAAAAAGCGGGCGATGCGGCGGGAGATCGGTCTGGATGCCCGCAAGCTGAAGGTGGCGGGCATCTACAGGGGCGAGACCGGCGGCTTCAATGCCTACCTGTCCCTGGAGACGGGCCGCGAGCTGTTTCACCTGGGCCTGGGGGTGAGCGGTGTGGCGGTGGAACTGGCTACTCCCTATGAGGCCAAAGCGATCGGCACAGAGCTGCTGCCTTCGGCGGGCTGGAACACGAAGACGTGGATGGACGACGGCGAGGCGCGGCTGGCGGCGATGCGGAACGAGCAGATCATGATGACCATCATCCTGTGGATCATCGCGGTGGTGGCGGCGTTTTCCGTGATGAACACGACCATCACGGTGACGACGCAAAAGCGGCGCGAGATCGGGGTGCTCACCGCGCTGGGCTGCCGGACCTGGGACATTGTGCGCATCTTCGTGGCCAAGGCGGCTTTCATTGGCGGAGCGGGCGTCGTCGCAGGAGTGGCGGCCAGCCTCCTGGTGCTTTGGCTGCGCAATCACATCCGCGACGGCATCGCCTGGCTGACCTCCAGCCAGGTCCACGCGATCGAAGGGGTATTTCTGGCGGAAATCCCCGCGCAACTGAGCTGGCTCAATGTCGGGCTCGCTGCTGGCGGCTCCTTTGTGATGTGCTTGATCGCCGGTTTGGTGCCCGCGTGGTTCGCCGCGCGCCTGGACCCGGCAGTGGCATTGCGGGACTGAGTCCGGCTGACGGGACACTTCATTTGGACATTCAAAGTGCTAAAATGATTGGAGTTACGAAAATTAAACTTGTTTTAATAATAACAAATGGCTATTTTCGGGTAAGCCGTGCCTGCCATACACTACATCGTCTCTGTTCAAGTCGCTCTTTTGGCTGCTTCTGCCGCTTATTTGAAGTCGGACAGGACGCAGAACATGCTCCGCATCAAGAAGAGCCTGTCTGGGGAAATGACTTCGGTGTTTTCGGAGGACAATGACGAGGCCACCGCGCTCTCAGAGGCGCGCACGGGACGGTTTGCGCTGGCCGAACAGGTGGAAGAGTTGCCTGAACTGACGTCAAGAAGCATGGGCTTCCGCGGAGGTGTGCCGGTACGAGGTCGGCTGGTTTCTCGTGCGGACACACCCAGCGCGGAGGAAGACATGGATTTGGCGCTGCCGCATGAGGAGTCCGGGAAAAAGACAAAGACTGCCAAATCTTCCGCTTCGGACATCCCTGAGACATTGGTGGCGTTGTCGGAGATTCGGCCAGAGGCGGTGAAATTTGACCCGGTGCCCAATGGCGCGGGCTACAGCATCACGGCAGATTCGGCGACGAATTTTGATCTCAAGACCCGGACCGTGATCTTTGCGGGCAATGTCTCGCTTCACAGCAATGAGTTCACACTATCAGCGGACAGGCTCGTAGTTCACATGGACTCGGCGGGTGGCAGCATGAGCCGGATGGTGGCCAATGGAAGCGTGGATGTGCAACTGACAAAGGGAGCGGTGGAGGAGCGCTATCAGGGCTTTGGCGAAGAGGCGGTGTATGATCCGAAGGCTCAAAACATGGTGTTTCGTGGCTGGCCGAAGATTTTGGGTCATGGCAGGGAGCATCGGGCGGCCTCCGCCACCACCAAGATGACGCTGCATATGAATCCGGCCAAACTGGTGACGGAAGGCCGGGCTCAGACACGCATCATTCCGGCCTCAGGAGGATCTCTGTCCGGCTTCGGACCGCAGGCTTCGCAATAGTGGGCGCCAGGGAAAGCGGCTGCTGGACAGGGCGGGGTAGTCGTGGCAGAGAGCAGGTGGATGAAAAAACAGACCATCGTCACCTTGGACTTGGAGGGGGTGCTTGTGCCCGAAATTTGGATCGCCTTTGCGGAAAAAACCGGCATTGACGCATTGCGACGCACCACGCGTGACGAGCCTGACTATGATGTGCTCATGGCGGGGAGGCTGCGGATTCTTGACGAGCACGGGCTGAAACTGCCGGACATCCAGGAGGTGATCGGCACCTTGAGCCCGCTGGATTGAGCGAAGGCTTTTCTCGACGAACTTCGGTCGCAGACGCAGGTGATCATCCTCTCGGACACCTTTGAGGAGTTTGCGCAACCGCTGATGCGTCAGCTCGCCTGGCCGTCGATTTTTTGTCATCACCTCGAAGTGGATGCGTCGGGCCGGATCGTGCATTACAAGCTGCGGCAGGCGAACCAGAAGCAGCACGCGGTGGCGGCCTTCAAAGGGCTGAACTACAAGGTCATCGCGGCAGGGGACTCCTTCAACGACACGACGATGCTGGCTGAGGCAGATGTGGGCTTCTTTTTCCACGCGCCGGAAAGCATCCAATCGCACTTTCCGCAGTTCAGGCCGTTTGATCGCTATGAGGATCTGCTGGCGGCCATTCGTGCGGAGCTGTAGTTGGCCGGCGGCTGCAAGGATGAAGCTGCGAAAGGCGTTTGCATCGGGAGCGCCATGCACCCTTTCGAACAGCAGATCCAGCAGACCCGACGCGAGTTTTTGACGACGGGGGCCAACGGGCTGGGGACTTTGGCGCTCGGCGCGCTGCTGGCGGAAG
>CAZPSQ010000437.1:0-3403 GCA_964588755.1 uncultured Prosthecobacter sp.
GCGAGATGATCTGCCGGCGCAGGGTGGCCTGTACCACGTTTTTGAAAACCGGGTAACCAAATACCAGCACCAAGGCGAAACCGATCGGCCAGGGCACCAACGTGGTAATCTTTTCAAACCATCCTAGCCATTCGCCAAAGACGACCACAAACAGCACCACGCCGAAGACGATGCCAAATACAGTCAGGACCGGTCGGGTAAAGTCCTGGAGGGTGGGGGCCGGTGGTGTTTGATCTGGCACGCTTTCCGGAACTTTATATCCGGCCCCGGCAACTGCTTTGCGGATCATCGGGAGATCGACCAGGGTCGGGTCAAACTGGATCGTAGCTTTCTCCGCGGCCAGCAGAACATTGACCGACTTGACGCCGGGCAGATCCTGTATGGCGTGGTGGACATGCTGGGTGCATTCGGTGCAATCCATCCCCTTGACGGGAACTTCCATCGTCCTAAGATTAGCCATTAATTTGCTCCTTGGATAAATCTGTCAGTAATTTGGTTTCTGGTTCATAGCGGGTGCATTCATACACACCGCGCGCGACATCCGCCAGCAGGCTGCTGGACAGGTTTAGGATTTCGTTGACGCGCGGGTCGCTCAACTGGTAAATCACAAACTTGCCCTGCGATTGGGTACTGACCAAACCGCAGTCGCGTAGACAACTCAGGTGGCTCGAAACGTTGGGTTGGCTTAATCCAGTCGCCATGACGATTTCATTGACTTTCCTGGGACCATCTAATAAGGTTTCCAGGATTGAAAGCCGAGATGGGTCGCTAAACCCCCGCATTAATTTTGCCTTCGTGAATAAAGCGGTCTTGTCTGTAATTGCAACCATGTGTTCCTCACGATCGTTATATAAGCATATGGTTATACAATTATAAGACTCTATTTCATCGTGTCAAGATAAACCGTTAAAATCGAAGTGCCCTTTATCGAAAAGGACACTTCTTACAGGGGAAGGAAGATGGCGGTCTTCCCGGCAGGAGTTGAATCTGCCCAGAGCATTGCAAAAACAGCCTACTCTGAGGGGGATGGAGAATCCAATGATATTTTACCCTCCCGCCTGGTATGCAACAGCGATTGTACCTGGTCCAACATGGGTACCAACTACTGGGCTAATCTCAGACAGGATGCACTCGACAGGTGAAAAACGGAGGCGGGCGGTTTCTAACACCTGCTTGGCCATCTCATGGGCCTGAGCATGAAATACGGAAATCCGCACCGGAGCGCGTCCGTCAATACCCCCTTCCACTAAATTTAGCATACTCTCGATTGCTCTGCGGCTTGTACGAACGCTCCCAACGAGTTCGATCTTACCGTCACAAATTGTGAGCACAGGCTTTATGTTTAATGCTGTTCCTATCAACCGCTTGGCACTGTTGATACGACCACCTGCTGCGAGGTATTTGAGGGTGTCGACCGAAAAATACACACCGATTTGTCCGTAAGCCTTCTGCGCAACTTGTGTACACTCACTTAAACTAGCTCCTGCCGCTGCAGCACGCGCCGCACCAAGTACCTGAAAACCTAAAGCCATCGAAACCAGCTTCGTATCCAGTACGGTTATATGCCCTTTCGGGAAATTCGAAATCGCACCGGATGCTGTTTGGAAGGTGCTGGAAATACCACTGGAGATTGGCAGGAACAGCACTTCATAACCCATAGCCAGCAGCTCATGGAGGGTTTTACTGATCTCGCCACCAGAGATCTGGCTGGTTGTCGGGATGGTTCTTGATTGGGAGAGGCGGGAATAGAATTCAGTTGCCCCAATATCCACACCGTCTCGAAATGTCTGCCCATCCCAGTTCAAGGTGAGCGGGATGACCCTAATCGGGTGGCTGGCAACCAATTCGGACGGTAAATAAGCGCTGCTATCTGTGACGATCATGACTGGGGGCATATTATATTGATCCTTTGGCTAACTCCCATTATATACAACCTTCATATACCTCTGCCCGACTCATTGGCAGACTGACCTTACCATTGACTGGTCTTGCCAGTAGGGACTGGTTGACGTTCGTCTGACCAGTCTCGAAACCCAGCGCGCAGAAGCTCATATACAACCGCCAGGTCCGATACACCGCCTCGCCCACCATCTGCACGGCCTCATCCTGCCGTTCTTCCAAACGGCGTACCCAATGTCGTAAGGTTAGGGCATAATGCTCACGCAAATTCTCTACGTCCCGCACTTCAAAACCCGCAGTCTCCGCAATCAAATTCGCCTTGCTAACTGGGACCAGCTCACCGTCTGGGAAAATATATCGCTGAGAGAAGGACCCAGCACCAAGTACTTTGCGTTCGAAGTAGCTTTGCCCGTTCGAGGTGTTTTTTGCATGGCCATTTAGCCCTTGGAGCAGTGCCAGATCGGCTGGCTGCCAACGGCGCGAGATGCCGTGATTGAGAAACAGACCGCCAGGTTTGAGCAGCTGGTACGCATGCGAAAAGTATTCCGGAAGGAGATTTCGACCGACGTGCTCAAACATGCCAACGCTGACGATCTTATCGAACGATTCTTGTTTCAGATCGCGATAATCACACATCTCGATCCGCACTTGGTCACTTAACCCCAGGCGAACAGATTGTTCAACCCCATACTTGGCCTGGCGTTCACTGAGAGTAACTCCCAGCACACTAACACCATATTTCTGGGCAGCTGCAATCGCCAGACCACCCCAACCACAGCCTATATCCAGCAGCCTTTCGCCGGGTTTCAAACGGAGCTTGCGGCAGATATGCTCAATTTTTCTTGCCTGTGCCACATCGAGATCTTCCGCACCCGTTGAGAAATAGCCGCAAGAATACTGCATTTGACGATCCAACCAAAGGGCATAGAATTCATTGCCCACATCATAATGGAAACGGACCGCATCTCGATCGCGCTCGCGGGAGTGCTGTTTACCGTGCAAATCGAGTGGCTTTCGCGTGATCTGACGGGTTGGACCAGATTTTGGCAATCCTTGAACCTCTTTGATCAGGGCTGCCACTTCCGTCGGGGTGAAGTTCCGGTTGCTCAAGTCGTCGATCAGCCCAAAGGCGGCATAAAAGTCACCTTCAATGTCAAAATCTTTATAAATGTAAGCTTCACCCAAGGCCAGTTCGATCGGGGGAGAAAACATACGGCGCAGCGTTCCGGGATGGTTCAAAACCAGGGTAAAAGCGGTGTCCAATTCAGCCGGCAGTTCATCCTGATTCCACAAGCGTATGGTGAAGTTGCGGGGAGATGGAAAAATATGCTCCAGTAACGCTTTAGACCGCTTGACTACCGGCTCTATTGTTATCATGGTAAAGTGTGACATTTTTCCTCCTTAAGCGCTTGTTTTGAACTGATGATCCAATCCTGTCATCCCAACCGGAGTTGAACCAGCATGCAAGGCTTGAAAGGTCTTGTAGTCACCGGACGGGATGCAT
>CAZPSQ010000438.1:0-3394 GCA_964588755.1 uncultured Prosthecobacter sp.
GGCAGCGGCGCGAGATTGACCTCGGGGTCGAGGAAGTCGTCGATCAGGTAGCCCAGGACGTGAGAATCCACCAGCTTCTGGATCTGGTTGCGGAAGTTGAACTTGGTGAGGATCTCCTGCACGTTGGGCGAGAAGCCGTCCAGATACGCGATGAAGTCATCGCGCAGGCGCTGCCCTGCCGCGCAGGCCTTCAGCTTGGCGAGCGTGAACTCCGAGACGTTGTAGAAGGCCTGGCCTGCCGCCATGCGCAGAGCGCCGTCCTGTTCGGCCACCTTGTGGGTGTCGAGAAATTTCTTGCGCTCCAGCACCGCGTCCTTGGTTGCTTCGAGCACGGCGTCGAGCCGTCGCAGCACTGTGAAGGGCAGGATCACGTCGCGGTACTTGCCGCGCACATAGACATCGCGCAGGCGGTCGTCAGCGATGTTCCATATGAAGTCGGAAATCCACTTGATCTGGCTTTGGTCTTGTTGTTTCTTCTGCATCGATACGTTCCTCAGCTCGCCGCCGTGCCTGTGGCGACGGCGAGATTCCAGTGATCTTTGAGGACGCCCACAAGGCGTTTCTGACGCTCGGCCAGAAGCGTGGGTGTCCACTCGTTTTCTGATCTGACTTCCTGCGTCAGCACGAAGGGCGACGCCTTGCCCTTGCCCCTGAAGTAGGCGTCCTTCTTCTTGGCAAAGTCGTAGTTGCTGGCAGATGAGTTCTTGTTCCTATCCAGCGGAACCAGATTGGCCAAACGGTGCGTCCAGCCATCACGCTCGTTTTCATCAGGGAACCACTTGATCCAGTCCGAACCGTCGGGCGGTGTTTGCGGCAGGACGTGCTCCAGAGACACGGCATCTTGAAGCTGCACGCCGGGGGCGCGCACCAAGGACTCAAGGCGCAAGACCAGCGCCATCCGTGCCTTGGGCAGATCGTCGTAAACGTCTCCATCGAGTGCCGCGACGAACTTGCGCTTTTGCGCGTCTGTCAGGGCCAGCGTGGTGAGCGCAGCCAGATCCCCCTTGAAGGTCTCCGGTTCGATTTCCTTGGTGAGCGCAGCGTAGGTTTCGATGCGCTCGTTGATGCCCACCTTGGTGACCAGCAGGAAATAGGTCAGGCGTTCCAGTGACTGGAAAAATTCGGCAAGCCGTTTGGGTTGCTGCCGGAAGCGCTTGAAGTAGACCAGTGCCGAGGGAACCCAGTCTTTGAAGTCCACGCGGTTGAGCCAAGACAGGTGTTCGTTGATCGTCTCGGCGTGCTCGGTGGCCTCGAAGTCGGCGTCGCGCACGAAGTCCCACACCTCGGCGTAGGGTTTGATGACCTTGTCGACGAGGTCGATCGGAGCCTTGTACTCGGTGACGTGCTCCTGGAATTCCTTGACCAGCGTGGCCCGCTGCTTCTGCTTGGCGTAGATGGTGCGGATGTGGCCGAACAGATCGCCAAAGGCGTCGCGGCCCAATGCGCTTTCGATGCGGCTCCACTCCTTGGCGTAGGCGCGACTCTTTGTTTCGCCTGCCGTAGTGCGGATTAGGCCCAGTACCTGCGCCTTGATGATGTCGATGGGCGCGAGGTCGAGCCCCCGGTTATTGAGCACGGAGAAGATGCGGTAGGCAGCTTCAAGGTCGGGCGTGGAGATGACGACCAGCGAGCAGTCGTTGGCCAGGAACTGCCACAGCGCTATCAGGTCGGCGGGCGGCAGCGCCTTGGCCCTGGCAAGCAGCAGCGTGGCGTTTTCGCGGTAGCGCAGGCGGCTGTCTTCCAGCTTGTCGGTGCTGGCGACCAACAGCGCGATGCCACCTGGCTCCTGAATGTTGGTGCGGAAGAAGTCGGCATCTTCCTCGCGGGCGGTCAGGCGGTATTCGTTTTTCTCGCCGAGGCTGACCTTGCCCTTTTTGTAGAGGAAATCGGTGATGTCGTCGGCAGCGTGCGGCATGGCCTCGCGCAACACCGCGAACAGCATCGTCAGCGTGGACAGGCGCTGCTGGCCGTCGACCACCGACGATTTCGGCTCCCGGTCGTTCTTGATAAGAACGATGCTGCCGAGGAAGTATTGGCTGGTCGCGCCGGAGACACGGGCATCTTGCATGGCCGAGATCAGATCGTCGAACAACTCGCCCGCCTGCTCGGTCGTCCAGGCGTAGGGGCGCTGGTAGTCTGGAATCTCGAACTGGTAGCTGCCCTCGAAAATTTCGCGGATCAGCTTGTCGTGGGCTTCAAGTGTCTTGGCCATTGCGTTTGCTCTTTCCCTATCGTTTCTTTTGGCTGGTCGGCGCTTGATAGCCCGGAGCCAGTTTTGCGTTCTCTACTCCGTACAGCGCCAGCGGGTCGCTAAGCCACAGTCGGTACTGTTCGTCGGTCAGGCGGTGATCGGGCGAGCAGTCCACGCTCCATCGCAGCAACATGTAGCCTGCGACCGCTGCACGAACCCGCATTCGTATCGAGCCATCCTTCATCCCGTAGTCCATCCGAATGATCTCGGGACGGCTCAGTCGCGGATGGGGCACAAAATTTAGTTCGACGATGCGCGTCCACTGGATGTCGTTGTCCGGGCGCTCGTTCGGCTGTGGCTCTTCATCGAGCAACGTCGGTGCTTCGATCCGTGTGACGACGAAATCGCGGAACTCGCCGCTCTTCCGATCAAAGGCCCGGATGTGCCAGCGCAGGCCGGTATCAACTAAGGCGAAGGGAACGATGACCCGTTTGGACTCGCCGCTGCTCATCGAGTGGTAGCGGATGGCGACTGGCCGCTTGGCGTGGATCGCCCGGCAGACTGGGGCCAGCACATCCATCTTCGGGTTGCTCAAGGCTGTTGGTGACTCGCAGGGCAACAAGGGTTGCGACACACCATTCACGCCCTCGCCGAACCCCAGGGCCAGCGATGACAGCACGCGTTGTGGGGCGTGATCGAAGATGGGCTGGAACTGCTTGCCGATCCGATACACCTTGCTGCTTCCATCAAATTCGATGTTCTTCGGAGCGATTTCCCGGTACAGCGCCAGATCGCGCGTTGCACCTGCCGGTGCCACACCGAAGCGACTGGTTAAATCGGGACGCCCGATCTCGCCGAAGAAGTAGAGCCGAAAGTCGATATAGGCCAGCCGCTCTCGCTGGGCTTGGCTCAAGTTTTCGACGCGCTGTGGTTTCATACGCAAGCGCTCCTCACCCGCCACACGAGGGTGAGGAGCCAGCATCGCCCCTAGTCTTACTCATCGTCGAACGCTCCATATCATCAAAGTGATGACATTATGCGTTCCGATTCATCTTTGAGCAAGTGGCCAAATCATCGAATTCGGAGACTCAAGGCAGGTGTGTTACCATTTGCACTTAAAGGCGGTCTCGGGTTCGGTTCCGTATTCCGCCACCAGAAAAAAATTCAGCCCGGCCATTGGTCGGGCTGAATGCGTTTGGGCGG
>CAZPSQ010000439.1:0-3393 GCA_964588755.1 uncultured Prosthecobacter sp.
GGTCGCGCTTCTTCGCTTCTTCGAGCTGAACGAGATGCTGCTCCAGCTCTTCCTTCGTGGGGAAAGCGGTGCCATACAGGCGCTGAAGCTGCGGCTTCGTGTCATCCCCCATGTAGAAGGACGAGCTCACGGACATCAGCTTCACGTTTTTGCACTTGCTGGTGTAGCCCACGTGCGGACCGGCGCAGAGGTCGATGAAATCACCGTTCTGGAAGGTGGAGATCTGCTCCCCCTCAGGAATCTTTTCCAGCAGGTCCAGCTTGAAGGTGCTGGGGTTCCCCGGGCGCTCCGTCAGACCGCCGAGGCGGCCGGACTTCGCCAGCTCGATGGCTTCTTCGCGGCTCACACCCTTCCACTCGAACTTCTGGTTGTCCTTGGCGATCTTCTTCATCTCCGCCTCGATCTTCTCGAAATCATCCGGGGTGATGCGGTGATCCGGCAGGTCGAAGTCGTAGTAGAAGCCGTTCTCCACCGGCGGACCGTAGGCAAACTGGGCATTCGGCCACAGGCGCAGGATGGCGGTGGCCATCACATGGGCACAGGAGTGACGCAGACGGTCAATGTCTGACATCTGGGCGCGTTCTTCGAGGGTCTTGCGTTCGGCGGACATGGTTGGTAAAGGGGGCCGCCTAAGTGCCGCAGGACGGGGCGGAGTTCAAGCGGAGTTCGAAAAGCCGCAGGCAGGTGCCGGAGGTGAGACGTTAGAAGTGAGTGGTCCAAACCACTGACCTCTGACGTCTCACTTCTGACGTTTCATCTTCCCCCCTCGCTTTCCGCCAAATCTCGCTATCAAGTGACCGCCCATGCCTGAAGACCCCCCACCTTCCGCCGATCCTGGGCGCTGGATCCGCGCCGCCCTCGTCATCTTTCCTTTGGGAACCATCCTGCTGGGAATCGCCAGCTTTGGCATCTGGCAGTGGAAGAAGGACCGCGCCGCCGACCGCTCCTTCCGCTACGCCATGGCGCTGCGGCGCAGCATCAGCCTGGGCGAGATCCAGCGCCATGCCGGCATCGTCCGCACGGCCCTCGGCAAGCCGGACTGGAGCTTGAGCATCCCAGGCTACCTGGAGTCCACCATGGGCGCGGAGAACATGGGCTACACGGTGCGCCGCGCACGCTTTGGCAAAGACCAGTCCAACATCGACGCGGAGCTGACGGGCAAAAACCGACCGCGCGAGCTGGTCGTGGCGCTGGTGCCCTACAGTGGCGACCCGCTGCGGTTTGAGCGCACCGCCCAGGCCATGGCGGAGGCCCTCAGCATCGCCCATGAGGCCACGGGGGAAAACGTCACCCGCTGCCTGCGCTTTGCCATGATCCCCGCCACCGCTGACGCGCTGCAAGAGATGAAGTCAGCTCTCAGCCGCGACAGCGAGCGCGTGATGCAGCTCATGGTTCTGGGGGACCCCACGCCCGACTTCATGCGTCATATGCGTGACATCTTGGAAATCACCAAAAACGGCACGCGTGTGATCGAACGCCCGGCCACCACCACGCCCGAGATGACGCTCCAGTCGGCCCACGAACTCAAGGCGCTGCTCCTGCACGCGGCGGAAAAGCTATGATCGTGACCTGCCGCCAGATGCAGCAGTGCGAGGAGGCCGCGTTCGCGCGTGGCGTGACCGCCGCCGCGCTGATGGAGGAGGCGGGCAGCGGCATCGCCGCCGTGGTGCGCCAGTTTGCACCGCAGCCCGGCTCGCTGGTGCTGTTTCTCGGCAAAGGAAACAATGCGGGAGACGCCCTGGTGGCGGCCCGGGAACTGTGCGCCGATGGTTGGCGGCTTTACGCGCGCCTGTCCTGTGGGCCAGCCCTGATGAAGGACCTGCCACGGCAGCATTTCGTGGGACTGGGAGAACAAGTGCGCGTGATCAATGACGCGGCGGCCTTCGATTTTCCCGCCGGCCCCATCGTGAGCCTCGACGGCCTCCTGGGCATCGGAGCCCAGGGCGCGATGAAGCCGGAACTACAGGCCCTGGCGTGGGAGATGAACACCCTCCGCGCACAAAAGCACGCGATGACCATCGCCATGGACATCCCCTCCGGTCTCGACGGAGACCACGGCGACGCCTGCGTGGACGCGGTGCAGGCAGATGTGACCGCCGTCGTGGCGCAGATGAAGGCGGGCCTGCTGGAAGACGGCGCAGATCACTACACCGGACGCCTGGCCCTGGTGCCGCTGCCGGAGCTAAGCCTGTGCGCAGGCGAGGCCACGGCGCAGGCGCTGACACCACACACACTGCGCGCATGGCTGCCACGCCGCGCGCATGACATGCACAAGGGGGAGGCAGGCCGCGTCGGCATCCTCGCCGGTTCGCGGGGGTTTCTCGGCGCGGCGGAGCTCTGCTGCCGTGGTGCCATCCGCGCTGGCGCGGGGCTGGTGACATTGCTGGTCCCTGAGAATGTCTATCCCCTCATGGCCGCACGGATGCCCGCCGAAGTGATGGTCAAGCCGGTGGACGACTACCGCGATGTGCTGGACATGCGTTTTGACGCGCTGGCCATCGGCCCAGGGCTGGGATTTGAGCACGAAAAAGAAATCGTGGACGTGCTGAAGAATGCCAAAGCGCCCACCATCGTCGATGCCGACGCGCTGACCCTGCTGGCGCAAAATCCCCAGGTGCTGGACCTCACCGGCAGCCTGCCACGGCTGCTGACCCCACACCCCGGAGAACTCGACCGCCTGCTGCGCCACTTCCCCGGCTGGCATGGCATGAGCCGTAGAAAAGTCGTGGAAGCCCTCACCGAATCCGCGCCGAAACGCACACTGCTGCTCAAAGGCGCGCGCACCGTCATCGCCACCAGCGGCCAGCCCACGCTCTTCAACGCCACAGGCCACCCCGGCATGGCCAGCGGCGGCATGGGGGATGTGCTCACCGGCGTGTGCGCCGCCTTCGCCGGGCAGGGCATCCCATTGCACCAGACCGCAGGCCTGGGTGCCTGGCTGTGCGGCCGCGCGGCGGAGAGGGCCGTTCTGGCGCTGGGGATGGCGCAGGAGTCCCTGTGCGCAGGAGATGTGGCCGACCACCTCGGCCGCGCATTGTTAGATCTGAAACACGACGCATTTTAAGCCGCTCCCCGAACCTCCGGAGTACCGCTGGCCCATTGGCCTGCGGATCGAGCGTCCCCCGACCCACGCCACACCCAGAACAAACGCGAGAATCACCAGACGCCCGCTGCAGCCGAATGCGGCAGCAGTACTTTTCCGGAGTACCGCTGGCCCACTGGCCTGCGGATCGAGCATCCCCCGGCCCACGCCACACCCAGAACAAGCGCGAAAATCACCAGCCGCCCGCTGCAGCCGAATGCGGCAGCAGTACTTTTCCGGAGTACCGCTGGCCCACTGGCCTGCGGATCGAGCGTCCCCCGACCCACGCCACACCCAGAACAAACGCGAAA
>CAZPSQ010000440.1:0-3391 GCA_964588755.1 uncultured Prosthecobacter sp.
ATCAGCGGCTGGGTGCAGTGGTGGCCGCCGCGCATGGCCACGCCGTGGCTGTTGGCAAACTCCACGACATCGTGCGGATGGGCAAAGTCGAGGTGGAAGGCCACCAGGGAGCCGCGATGGCCGTCCGGCCCGAGGATGCGGATGCCGGGGACTTCCCGCATCTGCTGCACGGCATAATTGGCCAGGTTGGCGTCGTGGCGGTGGATGTTTTCCATGCCGATGGCCTGCAGGTAGTCGATGGCCGCGCCGAGGCCGATGACGCCGGAGATGTCCGGGGTGCCCGCCTCGAAGCGGTGGGGCGGGTCCTTGTAGGTGCTGCCTTCCAGGGTGACCTTGAAGATCATCTCGCCACCGCCGTGCCAGGGGGGCATGTCTTTGAGCAGCTCCATGCGGCCGTAGAGCGCGCCGATGCCGGTGGGGCCGCACATCTTGTGCCCGGAGAAGGCGAGGAAGTCGCAGCCGAGGTCCTGCACGTCGATGGGCAGGTGGCCCACGCTCTGCGCGCCGTCGAGGAAGGTCACCGCGCCCACGGCCTTGGCTTTGGCGATCAATTCCTTGGCGGGATTGATGGTGCCGAGGGAGTTCGAGATGTGGACGAAGGTGAAGAGCTTCACTTGCTCATTGAGCAGCGCGTCGAGGTTCGACAGGTCCAGGGAGCCGTCATCCAGCACGGGGATGTGGCGCAGGGTGGCACCGGTGCGCTGGGCCAGGAGCTGCCAGGGCACCAGATTGCTGTGGTGCTCCATGCCGGTGTAGAGAATGACGTCGCCCGGCTTCAGATTGTGCGCGCCCCAGGTGTTCGCCACGAGGTTGATGCCCTCCGTGGTGCCGCGGGTGAAGATGATTTCTTCCTCGGACCGGGCGTTGATGAAGCGGGCCACCTTGCCACGGACGGCCTCGAAGGCCTCGGTGGCGCGGTTGCTCAGCTCATGCAGGGCGCGGTGGACGTTGGCGTTGTCCCGCTCGTAGTAGCGGGAGAGGGTGTTGATGACGGCGCGCGGCTTCTGGCTGGAGGCGGCGCTGTCCAGGTAAACAAGCGGGTGCCCGTGGACCTTCTGGTCGAGTACGGGGAAATCAGATCGAATGCGGTGCCAGTCCATGGGTCGTTCCTAACGTCAGCGTCTTCCCTTAGCGGGAAGCCACGCTTTGACGAGAGGAATTTACGCCGCTGGCGGCGGCACGGCCTGCATAGAGGCCGCTCTTTTCCACCTTCTGCGCACGCTCCTGGATGGACTTCGGCGCGTCGGATTCCGCGTCACCCAGGTAGCCCATCAGCGCGGAGCCGGTCTGGTCCAGCAGGCGCACCGGGGCGCTGCCCAGCAGCCCAAAGAAGGTGCTGCAGCTGGTGAGGCTGAGGGAAAGCGCGAGGGCGGCAACGGGGCGGAAATATTTCATTAACGTCGGGTTTAACATGATGGGCCGGTTCTGTAAACAACAATGCTCGGCGGGGTGGCGGGGAAAGTGAGTCAGCGGACGGCGGGGGCGGAAGCGGCCCGGCGGGCGGGGGTGGCGGCGGCCATCTGGGAGTCGGCGGCGGCAGGCATCCAGCGCTGCTGCGGGGCGAAGTGGCCCTTCCGCTCGATCTCCTGGGCGCGGTGCTGCATCTGGCCGGACTTGCCCTGGCCCTGCTCCTCCTCCGCAAACATGAGGAGATACGGGGCGAGCCTCAGCGCCGTGCCGATGAGCTGGCAGCTGCTCAGCGACAGACATGCGGCGAGGAGGAGGAGAAGGCGGCCAATTGGTAGCATTTTCCGACCTGTTTATCACAGTGGCCTCTGGGAGTAAACTTTTTTAGCCATCCCCTCCGCATGGGAGGCGCGAATCCGCCCCCTCCTGGCAGTTGATTGCGTCTCTCCAGTCCTGCGCCACGCATCCATCGTCCAGCCAGTCCCAGGGCAGCCTCGAATGGCGGGAACCCGCCTGCGCCTTGCACTTTTCCGGCAAGCATCCACCGTCGCTGCCCGTATTGGCCAGCCCCCCCCTCCCTGATCAGATTTCATTCATGAAGAAAAAACTCCTCGCGTCAGCGTCTCTCTCCCTCCTGGCCGCGCTGTGCCCCACGGCACTGCTGCGCGCCCAGGTGGACCTCAAGCCCGGTGATTCCATTGCCATCCTCGGCAGCGGTGTTGCCGACCGCTCCCAGCACTACGGCTGGCTGGAGGCCATGCTGGTGGCGGCGAATGCGGACAAGGACCTCTCCTTCCGCAATCTGGCCTTCTCCGGGGATGAGATCAACACCTGGCACCGCGTGGGGGACAAGCCGGAGGACTTCGGCACGCGCGACCAATGGCTGGCCAAGGTGAAGGCGGACGTCGTCTTTGCCTGCTACGGCTACAATGAGTCCTTCGACGGCTACGCGGGCATCGACGCCTTCAAGAAGAACGTGGCCAAGTTCATCGAGGACGTGAAGGCGCAGAACTTCAGCGGCAAGGGCAGCCCGCGCATCGTGCTGTTCTCCCCCGTTCCGCTGGAGAAGGTGGCAAACCCCAGCCTGCCGCCGGTGGAGGAAAAGAACACGAACATTCAAAACTACGCCGCCGCCATGGGCGAGGTGGCCGCCGCCGCAGGCGTGACCTTTGTGAACCTCTATGAGCCGACGCAGAAGGCCTACGCGGGCAGGAAGGGCGAGCTGACGCTGAACGGCCTGTATCAAAATGCGGATGGGGACAAGGCCATCGCCGCCGCCGCTTTCAAGGCCCTCACCGGCAAGGACGCGCCGGAGGTCAGCGAAAAGCTGCGCCAGGCAGTCGTGGCCAAAAACTGGGAGTGGCACCAGCGCTACCGCACCGTGGACGGCTACAATGTGTACTCCGGCCGCTCCGGCCTGGCCTACGCGCCGGGCATCGGCGGCTTCAAGCAGAACGAGAAGAACCCCGAGAAGCCCTATGTCTCCAACTATCAGGTGATGATGCAGGAGATGGCGCAGCGCGACCAGAAGACGGTCAATCGCGAGAAGCGCGTGTGGGCCATCGCCAAAGGCGGCGACCTGGAGGTGAAGGACGACAACCTGCCGCCGGTGGAAAAAGTCGGCACGAACATGCCGGACCCGAAGCTGGGCAAGGAGTTCAACAAAGTGCCGATGACCGGCATGACCTTTGACAAGGACGGTCTGGTGGAGATCCCGGACGCCGCGCCGATGATGAAGGACATCGTGCTGGAGAAGGGCCTGAAAATCACCCTCTTTGCCGATGAGAAAATGTTCCCCGAGCTGGTCAGCCCCGTGGCCATGCAGTGGGACACCAAGGGCCGCCTGTGGGTCAGCGCCTGGCGCAACTACCCCGAGCGCACGCCGACCAGCAAGAAGGGCGACAGCCTGCTCATCTTTGAAGACACGGACGGCGACGGCAAGGCGGACAAGATGACCGAGTTTGTGGATGATCTGAACTGCCCC
>CAZPSQ010000441.1:0-3384 GCA_964588755.1 uncultured Prosthecobacter sp.
TCAAGGATGCGAGGTGGCGGTGCAGGACGAAACGTGCGGGAGGAAAGAAACAGCCGTACCCCTGTGGTGCTGCCCCGGCGCGCGCCCGCAGGAGACGGGGCGGGGAGGCGCAGGGGCGGCCCACCCCCTGGCGGCGGGGCAGGAAAAGCTGGCCCAGGTCCGGCATCGGGCGCGTGAGCGATCGCATCCCTCACAACCCAGCTCACCCTTTGAGTTCGCTTTCTTTTCATAAGAATAATGCCAGGACATCATTCCACATGAAATCACAAACTAGGTCAAATGATTTTTAATCACGTCTCCAATCTTAATTCTATTTAGTAATGATAAATGTAGAAGGATGCACCTGCCTCAAAAAATCGAGCCCCCATCCCAGCCTTGCCTGACGGCGCCAGGGACTGTCCACCGCGCCTTACAGCGCAGCGCAGCGCCGCACCTCACCTTGCGGCCAGGGCCTTTTCCAGGCGCTTCTTGAACGCGGCGGCCTTTGGCTCCTCGCCGATGACCTCGAGCATGGAGATGTAGTCGAGCCCCACGTTTTCGTAGCTGGCGGCCTCGGCGGGGAGCTGGGCCTCCAGGATGGCGAGGCCTTGCTCAAAGTTCGCCTGCGCGGCGGTGTTGTCCTTCAGCTCATGGCAGGCGGTGGCCAGGTTGCAGAGGGACTGGGCCACGTCGCGGTGGTTGTCGCCGAGGACTTCGAGGCGGATCTTGAGGGCGTCCTCAAACATTTCCTTGGCCTGGTCTGGAAAGCCGGCGGCGTAGTAGAGGCTGCCGAGGTTGTTGTACACGCAGGCCACGGACTCTGACTTGCGGCCACGGCGGTTTTCCAGGGTTTCGAGGGAGCGGAGGTAGTGCTGCTCCGCCAGGGCAAACTTGCCCATGCCCTTGTAGGTCATGGCCACGTTGTTGCGCAACTGGGCGCTGACTTCCTCATTCTCGCCGCCGAGGTTTTCGTGGTCGAGGATGGCCTGCTCGTAGATGGCCAGGGACTCCTCCTCCCGGCCGTGGAAGTCCAGCAGGGTGGCAAGGCTGGTGCGGGCGTCCGCCACGGCGTCGGCGGGGACTTGGAGCTGGGTGGAAAGCTCCAGCGCCTCGCGGTAGCAGGCCTCCGCGTCCGCGATGCCGCCGGCGTCGCGCTGGAGGTCCCCCAGGGACTGCAGGGCGCGCACCAGCGCGGGCGCCCGGCCGGGGTATTCCTGGATCGCCGCGCGCTGGGTCTCCACCTCCTGCAAGGCAGCCTGGAGCGTGGGTGCGGCAGCGTGGTGGGAAGCGGCGGAGGAGGGTGATTCAGGCATGGTCGGGGAAGACAAACAACGAGGCCCGCAGCATCACTCGGCAGTGCCTGCTGTCAAGGTTCGCGGTTCGTTGCCGTGGTGCGTTGTCGCGTTGTGATTGTGGGGGGGGGCTTTGATCGAGGACGATTCCTTGAACCTTGAACCGAGAACTGCGGGGCCGCTAGATCCAGCCGCGCAGGCGGTACACGACCATGCCCACGGCCTCATGCATCCAGGTTTCGAAGTGCTGGAGGAAGCTGGCGTTGGGGACGTTCAGCCAGTGCACCGGGCGGCCGCGCATGGGGGCGCTGGAGTAGTTGCACGGCACGGGCAGCACGCCGGGGACGCCTGCCTTGTCAAAGACGGCCTTGCTGCGTGTCATGTGAAAGGCGGAGGTCACCAGCGCCACGCTGCGCCAGCCCTGCTGCCGGGCCAGGGCGGCCACGCGCACGGCCTCGTCATGCGTGTCGGCGCAGCCGCCCAGGCTGTGCACCGTCACCCCGGCGGCGGCGAGGCCAAAGTCCCACTCCCGCAGCCAGTCGCGCACGCCGTCGGCCTCGAACACCTGGCGGCCGTCCGTGGTGGGGAAAACGCCGCCGCCCACCACAAGGCGCGGCGACTTGCCCGCGCGGGCCAGCCCCACCCCGGTGAAGACGCGGTCGCCCCCTTGTTTGAAGTGGACCTGCGGCAGCTCCTGGGAGGAGGGCTCCATGCCGCCGCCGAGCACGACAATGGCGTCGCACACCGGCAGGGTGGCCACATCCACCGCAGGCCAGTCATCCTCCAGCGAGGCGAGCAGCAGGTGCGGAAACGGCAGGGAGGAGGTGCATGTCAAAAAAAACCACGCCCCGCCGGAGAGCACCAGCAGCCGCCACCGGCGCTGCCGCAGGTGCAGGAAGGTGAGCACCAGGAGGCTGAGCCACACGATGCCGACAGGCTCCAGCATATCGACAACGGATTTGAGGAAGGTGGTCATGCGCGAGGCAGGGAGGGGCGTTGGTTGTGGGGAGTTTTTCTTCTTCTTCGTCCTCGTCCATTGCGCGCTCGCATGGACGGACACCGCGCGGCGCACAAGTGCTTAGTGCTTAGTGCGGCTTAGAGTGACCGGACGCGGAGGCACGCCCTAGCGCCTCCCGCGTTGCCAGCAGAACGCAGAACCTGGAACCATGCCCCATCAACGCCTCGCCTTGACCGTTTTGTACGGCACGAAGGGCTCGAACTTGGCGTGGGTGGGCATGATGATGCCGCGCTTGCCCAGGATGCTGGTCTCGTTTTCCCTCACCTCAAAGCCGGGGTGGCCGCGCCACACCCACTGCCAGCCTTCGTTGGCGATGAAGAGGCCGCCGCGCTCATGCCCCTGGCGGATGATGCCCGGGGTCTTCAACCGCTCCGGCGCCACGTAGTAGATGCCCTTGGTGGAGCGTGCCTCCGGCTGGTAAATGCCGGCAGGCAGGGTGACTTTTTCATTGTGCTGGGTGGTGCACTCCACCGCCGAGGCCACCACGATGGGCGGCGTTCCAGGGGCGGGGCGCTCCAGATCCTTGGTGGAGCAGGAGATGGACAGGAGACAGCAGGAGGCAGTGAGCCCGGACAGCAAAAGGCGCATGGTTGGATGGGAGCTGCCCGGCCCCGGTGGTGGAGCTAAGGGGATTCGAACCCCTGACCTTCTCATTGCGAACGAGACGCTCTACCAACTGAGCTATAGCCCCGAGACCGGAAACAGTGCCGCGATTATGCCAGCGGCCCGTGGGAGGGCAATCGAAAAAATGCGCCCCCCAACGGCGATGCCAGGAGGGGCCGCTGGGCGAGGAGGGGCTGCCCCATGCCCTGGGCCATCGCGGAGGTCAGGGGACGCCCGCACACGCGCTGGGTGGTTGCGCAGATCAGGAGACGCTCGCTGCAGCCGAGTGCGGCAGCAGTACTTTCCGCTGGCGAATGCCGGGAGTACCGCTGGCCCATTGGCCTGCGGCGAGCGTCTCCCGGCCCACGCCATGTCCTGGGCAGTCGCGGAGGTCAGGGGACGCCCGCACACGCGCTGGGTGGTTGCGCAGATCAGGGGACGCTCGCTGCAGCCGAATGCGGCAGCAGTACTTTCCGCTGGCGAATGCCGGGA
>CAZPSQ010000442.1:0-3359 GCA_964588755.1 uncultured Prosthecobacter sp.
ACAGATCGCCGCAATGCACAGCTGCCGCCTCGTTTCGCAATTGCTCCAGTATCGTCGGCACGTCGAGATGGTCGCCAACTGATGTAGTTGCTTCAGCGGCACCAATTACCCTGTACGCCGCCAACTCGGGCGAGGTAGTCAAGCGCGCCATATTGCACTTGCTTTCGTCACCGCTTGAAAGGGCTTCGCAAGGCGTGTTCTCGCGAGGTGCTTCGTCTGCCTTGGATGTCGCCCGTATCTTCGTCTTGTTCATCGTCGTGCTTTCCGCTGTCATGTTCACGTCGCCCTCGTCAGACAATCGGTGGTCGGCGAATAGCCGGCGCAGCGATGCAGTATGTCAGGCGCCGGTCGGTAACCTCGGGGCGCAGATACCGCGCCGCCGGGCTTGGCGGCGCTGCACACGCCAGAGCGAAGGTTTTCGCACTGCGTACAGAATCGCCGGTCGTCAAGGTCGTCTCCTACAGCGCGACGCGCACGGCCAAGGTAGTACGCACGCGCCTCGCTGTCTTGCTTGCATCTGATCAGCACGTCGGTAGTGATCGCATGGTCGGTTTCGCCGGTGTCGGCCAGCCACCGAACGATGGCGGCTTCTTGGTTGCAAGTGATCGGCGCCGATCCTTCCTCAATGTCCGCCACGAACGGTTCAGCCGCCAGCGCGTCTGGATAGCTGGCGAGAACTTCGGCATGGCTAGCAGCGGGCGATATAGACACTTCCAACGGGCCGCGGTCCATGAGGTGGACCAGCCAGCGCGACGAGGTGATCTCTAAAGAAATGGGGCTTTTAAGCGCCATGGGCGAACTGCATAAACCGCGTAAAGTACTTTTTGCAGTTTGTGCAGTTGCCCCCGCTGGCTTTTTCTGCCTGAGAAGTGCGAGGTAGTCGGTCATGTCTTCACCGCCGGAGACGCGGCGTAGACCGGATCGCCAGGCCTGCCACCGTTCGACACGCCACCTTCCTGTATCTCGATCAGCCAGCCAAACTCGAACAGCAGGCGGCACGCTTTCTTGACTGCTTCGCGGTCGGCCAGCCCATGCCATCCCTTGCGCGAGATTTCCCAAGCCTTGAAGGTGTCGGGCAATTCGCCGCGCCGCATCCGTGCGAGCAGGAGGTCGGCCGCTCCGGTTTCGGGGTGCTCCGCCGCGTGATAGACGCGCTGCGCGTGAGGCGTCAGGTAGTCGATCCACGCCAACGCCTTGAGAATGGTTCGCTCGGATACCTCCGTACCAGCAGGGTCATCGGCAACGTGTATGATCAGCGCCAGCTTCCCGACAAGCCCAGGGTATTTCCCGAAGTGGGCCGATACTGGTCCGCTCTCGTCGGCCGATGCCTCGACAGATCGGCGATTCTGCATGAAGGTGACGTACCACTCGTTGAAATGGCTTTGCGCCTCGCTGGAGAGACGAACAAATGGCGGGTCGTTGCCGAAGCCGTCGGTCTGGCCCATGGCCATTGGGTCAAAACTATCTGCCCGTTCAAACAGCGCGTCCACCGCGGTGCGTGCGTCGCGATTCGGGAATCGATCGACAAGCGCAAACGGTTCAGAATCCGGCCAGACGATCAGTTGGAATCGCTGCAGCAGACCATCCGCCCGGTCGCCTGAATATGCGCTGCGCACGTAGCGCGATAGCGGCCCAGGCTGCATTCCGCCGGCAACGGAAAGCGCGAACTTTGGCAGCGCCGTCGTGCCCCTGCTGATTGAGTCGAATCGGTATCCCTCGTTGCCGGACCACCCGGACAGGTACAGGCCCCGCAACGTCGCGTTGCGATCGTCTTCCAACTTGACCAGCAGCGACGATAGCTCGTCGCGCTCAACCAGTAGTCCATGCGGATTCTCGGCCAGCATCACGCCAAGCTTTTCGGCAGTCGGCTCGCTTGTCCAGTAGGCCCGCGCAACAGGCGCTGCAGGCAGTTCTTCATCACCCAGATCGACTGCGGTGCTGGAGTCCTTCGCCAGTGCTTCGACGGCTTTCTTCCGCTTTGCATCCTTGCGCAACTTGAATGCTTCTGCCCTAAGGTCGTGTTCGGCCCGCTGTTGCCGGTGCAGATCGTCAGCCGCGACTTGCAACTTCTTGAACGGTCGCATGGCTGCACGTTCCGCAGGTGACTTTAGCGCAGACGGCGGGCCAATCATTGCAGCCCAGACGTTAGCGTACTCCGTCCAGTCGTCGCAGCGCTTCAGGCGAATACCGATCTTTCTGCCGATGACGCTGCCAAGAGCGGCCATGATCGCCACCGCGGCGAAGTCCGGCCGAAATCGTGCTCGTTCCGAGGCATCTCGAACGTAATCCACCAGATCATCGGGCAGCAAATCCAGCGGGAAGTCTGGCACCTTCGGAAGTCTTGGCAGCGGTTGCGGTGCAGGCCATGCAGGGCTTGCAGAATCGCCTGCTGGCCTGCTTTTTCCTCCCATCTGATCCTCTGCCCTTGCCAGTGCCGGTGCGCCGGATATGGAGCGCTTTACGGCTTCCAATCCGCATAGCTGCGCCATGTCGTTGAAGTCTTTCGCGTCGTCTGGTCGGTCAGTGCCGAAGTCGGGGACTGCCAGCTTGCCGCCGACGGATCGCGCCGCCTCGATCGCGTGAGGATCAGGCTCGCCGGTCGCCTTGAGGAGATCAGCACCAATGACCAGCGGCCTCGTCGGGTAGCGTTCGCGCATGATTGTCGCCATCGCGATTAGGTTGCCGGACGAGAGCGCCGCGACACTCAAGTAGCCATTCGCCTCCTTCCCGGACAGCGTTGTCGCGACTCCCTCGAATATTTGCAGCGGCTCCGGCCCGTCGCTATCTGGCAGTGACTGTGCCGCCCAATATCCGCCTATCTTCGCGCCACCATAGAGGGCCGACTTGTGCCCGTCGCTGTCGATCAGCTCTAGCGTCGACAGGGTCGCTCCGACTTTGACAGGCGCCACCAGCAAACGCCCGGTCAACGGTGCGCCCTTCGATTTCGGCGAGTAGCCCAGGATCGCGGCGGCCTCAGCGACATCGATTTCGCGCAGGGTCGCTACCGGCGAAACACCCTTGCGTTTCAAATATGGATTGGCGGCGGTTGCCGTCGTCGCTGCCCTCCAGATCGTGGCCGAATTTTTGGTGGCTTCGGCCTGTCGCCGCGCTTCGTCGGTTTCGCGTTCGCGTCGCGTGGCTTCGACCTTTGCCCGGTGCGTGGTTTCTTCTACGGGCGTCAGTGAGCGGCCAATGTCGGCCCGCCAGGATTGCGTCAGGCCTGTGCGCCAGTCGCCGAAGCTGCCACATGGTATTCCGTCGCCGTGCAATAAATACCAGCCGGCATCGTCATTGCGCCGGCCGTTGCTGGCGAAGCGCCGCAGTTTGCCGTCTGCCTCAATGCTGTCCGGCGGCGTCAG
>CAZPSQ010000443.1:0-3354 GCA_964588755.1 uncultured Prosthecobacter sp.
GGGCGTGGGGTCATGGACTCGATCTCGGCCATGGCGGTCTGGCGGATGGTGGAGTGCCGGGGAGGTGTGCTTGGTGACGACGGCTTTGACGAGGTCGGGGCGCTCGAGGACGATGCGGGTAATGGGGGCTATGAGGCGACCCCGTGAGCGGCGAGGACCCTGCCGATGCGGGCGGCCTGGGCTTTGGTGAGGGTTGAGCCTCGTGTGATTTTGCTGGAGAGTGTTTGCACGCTCATGCGTGAGGCCTTGGCAATGGCGGACAAGTTCAGGATCGGCTGAAGTGCCATCACGCGGGTAAGCGTGGTGTCCACAGCGGGGGCTGGCCTGCCATCCTTGGCCATGACTTTGAGCATGGCGAACGCGGCTCCTCGAACCTCTTTGACAGCCTTTTCCGGGGTTTCCCCATAGGCCACGCAATAACGAAGGGCTGGAACCCGCGCCTCGTAGGCCTCGTCCTCGGCGCTCCAGGAGACGGTGATCTGGTAGGGAAGGGCTTTTGCCGCAGTATCAGAGGTGTTCATGTCGGTGTCGGTTTGGTGATAAATGAAGCGAGTTCAGATGCCTAGGTCGCCAATGGCTTGTCGGATCATCCGGATGTAGCCTGGCTTGATAGCCTTTCCGTGGGCGCTGAGAACGACCGGTTGATCGAGCTGCGGATGGGTAAAGATGCGGTGCGACCCTGTCCCCGAGCGGCTGGAGAATCCGTGCTGGGCAAGCACCCGTTCAGCCTCCCCAAGGGTCCAGTTCTTGTCAGAGGACGGCGTGGCGAGCTTTGCCTTGAGTTTGCCCTTGCTGCTCATGCGTCAAATCATACGCATAAGGGTTCATACGTGCAAGCCAGGTGCGTCTATTTTTACGCACTGGCCGGTTCAACGTTTTTTCTCGAGGCCGCGGTAAACGCCGAAGTCGTTGAAGAAGTATTTTTTGGCGAGCCAGTACATCCAGTGTTTTTCGGGGATTTCTTCGCCTTCGCGCCATTGGCTGGGGCGTGGGGTCATGGACTCGATCTCGGCCATGGCGGTCTGGCGGATGGTGGAGTCCTGGGCGGTGTGCTTGGTGACGACGGCTTTGACGAGGTCGGGGCGCTCGAGGACGATGCAGCCTCGGGTGTTCTGGGAGGCGATGGTGCGGAAGTCGCGGAGGAACTCGGAGCCGGTGAAGACGTCGTAGAGATCCCGCTCGGTGCGGACGTTTTCCTTGGCGAACTGGATGATGGGGCAGGGCTCGATGGCGCCGGTGGGGCTGATGTGGTGGCTGATGCCGTTGGCCATGGGGCAGAGGGCCTGGCCGTTGTGGTCGTAGTAGGCGTCCACGATGGCGATGGGGAGCCGGGCGCGCATTTCGACGACGAATTTCCGCACCTGGGTGATCTGGTCCGGGCGGAGGGCGAGCTGGGCGTTGATCTTCGGGCCGACGGGGCGGTAGGTGTGGTACCAGGCGTAGTGGACGCCCATGTCGATGAGCTTGCGCAGCCAGGATTCGGTGAGGAGCTCGTCGATGTTTGTCTGGCAGAGGCTGGTGGCGACGCCGGTGAGGATCTTGGCGTCGAGGCAGTGCTGGAGGCCGCGGAGGGTGCGGGTGAGGACGTCTTTGTTTCCGCGGCGCTCGTTGCTGACGATCTCGCTGCCTTCGATGCTGACGAGGGGGGTGACGTTGCCGAGCTGGCGGAGGCGGCTGGCGGTCTTTTCGGTGATCATCTGGCCGTTGGTGAAGACCTGGAAGTAGCAGTCGGGGTGGGCGGCGAGGACGTCGAACAGCTCCGGGTGCATGAAGGGCTCGCCGCCGAGGATGCCGAAGAAGGCGTTTCCGCGCCGCTTGGCGTCGTCTATTATTTTGTTGAGTTCGGCAAGGTTGAGGGACTCGCGGGGCTTGTCCACATCGACCCAGCAGCCCTGGCAGCGGAGGTTGCAGGAGTTCAGGATGGAGATGTAGAAGAAGGGCGGGAAGAACTGGCCCTGCTTCATGCGCTGCTTGTGCAGCATCACCGAGCGCGCCCCCTTGTAACCGAAATTCCAGCCGATCTTCGCCAGGCAAAGCGGATCGACGGTGCGCAGGATGCGGGAGGTGAGGGAGGTGAGGGAGGTGAGGGAGGTGAGGGAGAGGAGCATGGGGGATGCGGAATGACGAATGACGAATGACGAATCAATGTCGTTAAGTTAAGGGTTCACAAGTGTTTGTAAGCTGTGGGTGGCATGCGTTTTGGGCGGGGTGGGCGCGGGTGGGAACGTCCGGGGCGGATCAGGCAGCGCACACGTTCAAAGCAGCCGTTGAGCGCGTGCAACGCCTTGTCCCGCAGGTGCGCCAGCCCGTGCCACAGCAGCCTGGGCAGTTGACGACACACCGCAGCCAGCGCGTGAGTGCGATTGATTTGTTGCGCGTGCCTGGTCCTGCCTGCCTCCACCGCCCGCTGGCTCTGCGCGCGGATGCGCGCGTCACTGCCGGCGCTCAACGCCGCGCTCAGGCTCAAGGTCATCACCTTCGCGTGGAAGTCCTGACGGATGCCTTCCTCCGTCTTCGCGCTCCACGCTTCGAGCTGCGCCCGGCATTTGAGCAGCTTGTAGCCGCTCTCCACGCCCCAGCGCAGCGCGTAAAGCTCGGCGAAGCACCCGGCGGGATACGTGTCGCGATCCAGCATGTTGGTCACCAGCACGGCGGGGTCCGCAGGCTTGCCGGTCTCCACCCGCACCAGGCGCAGACGGTGTTCCACCTTGCTCACACGCAGGGTGAACTCCGCCTCGCCTGCCTTTGACTCAACGAAGTCCCGCGCCAGCTTCCACCACCGCGCAGGCAGGCGCAGCACGAAAGGCGTGCCCGTCTTCGCATGATGGCGCAGCAGGCTCATCGCAGCAAAACCACGGTCATAGAGCGTGATCACGCCGCTGACATCCAGCCCCGTGGCCGCCGCCATGTCCCAGTTCATCTGCTCCTTGAGCAAGGTGCGCTCGCCCTGCTTGTAGGGTGCGATGAGCGCCTGCAGGCTCACATGATTGAGCACGTCATGGCGTTCCCAAACACGCGCCTTGGGCCGGAAGTCCCCCTTGTGCGGCTTCATTCCACCGAATGCTTTTACCAGCGCCGCAGCGCGAGGCAGCGCCACGGTGGAGCCATCTATCGCCGTGACGATGTGCCCGCGCCAGCGGCGCACGCAGGGGCACTTCGCGTAGAACTCGCGCACGCAGAGCGTGTTGAGCTCGATGAAGGCCGTGTGGCGCAGCTTGGCCCGCGCCTGGCTCAGCGCCGAGGCGGTCACCATCGCCTTGGCGGGGCCGTCGATGGCTTCGAGCAGCTCTTCGAGGTTGCGTTGCAGACTGCTGAGCATGAGGCGCAGTTGGAGCACCACGAGCATGACAAAAC
>CAZPSQ010000444.1:0-3343 GCA_964588755.1 uncultured Prosthecobacter sp.
GGCCGATCCAGTTGCGCTGCAGCAGCTTGATGCTTTCCGGCCAGTCCAGCCCGTCCAGCTCATCGATCAGGCGCTGGGCGTAGGCGGTGATGCGCAGCATCCACTGGCGCATCGGGCGGCGCTCCACGGGAAAGCCCCCCACCTCGCTCTTGCCATCCACGACCTCCTCATTGGCCAGCACGGTGCCCAGCTCCGGGCACCAGTTCACCGGGGCGGAGGAGACATAGGCCAGACGGCGTGCGTCGATGTCCTCACGGCTCAGCCCCTGCGCCTCCAGTTCAGAAACCGGGCGCGCCCTGCCCTCGTCATTCACATAGGAGTTGTACAGCTTCAGGAAGATCCACTGCGTCCATTTGAAGTAGCCGGGGTCTGTGGTGTTCACCTCGCGGTTCCAGTCATAGGCAAAGCCCAGGCTCTTCAGCTGTTTGGTGAAGTTCGCCACATTCTTCTCCGTGGTCACACGGGGATGCGTGCCCGTCTTGATGGCATACTGCTCCGCAGGCAAACCAAAAGCGTCCCAGCCCATGGGGTGCAGCACGTTGAAGCCCGACATCTTCTTGAAACGGCCGATGATGTCCGTGGCGGTGTAGCCTTCCGGGTGGCCCACATGCAGGCCCGCGCCGCTGGGGTATGGGAACATGTCGAGCACGAAGTACTTCGGCTTCGTGGCATCGAAATCAGAGTCACCGGGGTTCGGCGTGCGGAAGGCTTTGCTCGCCTCCCACTCGCCCTGCCATTTCGGTTCAAACTCGGAGAAAGGAAATGCTTTGCGCTGCTGCTCGCTGGACATAAAAGGGCGCGGAACAAGCCACGGACACGCCGGAGCGCAAGGGATTCCGCATGGCGAGAACCTTGCGGGTGATGCACGGAAAGCGCTCGGCGGCCGGGCCTTGGTTCCGCACTGGATCACCGGTCAAATCTGGGCGCAAAAAAGGCGGCAGGATCTTTCCTGCCGCCCTTGAGTCAATGCCACTGATGTTCGCCGAACCTTACTTCTTCGCCTCTTCCGCCGCAGCTGGCTTGGCAGGCTCGGAAGCCGGGGCTGGCGCAGGCGGCGCCTCGGGGGCCGGAGCCGGCTTCAGCTCCACCTTGGGCGCTTCCGGCACCGTGGCAGGCGGGTTGGTCAGCGCCGGGGGCGTGGAGCCCTCCGCTTTCGGCATGGGGGCGGCCTCTGGCGCTGGCACCGCCGGTGTTTCGGCAGCAGCAGGCGCAGCCTGCTTGGACAGCCCTTGGATCATGCTCTGCACATTGGGCAGGCCCGGGATGCTGCCTCCAGCGGCGGCACCTGCGGCAGGCTCCTTGGAGGCATCGGCCAGGATTTCGGAGCGCTTCTTCAGCAGCGTGCTCACCGTGTACTCACTCACCTCATAGACCCAGCCTTCATGCTGTTTCTCGTTGGCCAGTTTCTCCTCCTTCTGCTTCTTCTCCTCGGCAAAGGTGTCGTCGTTTTTCTTCTTGTCCTCTTCCTTCTCATCCTTCACGGCGGGGCGCTCCTTGGGCAGGTCGGCGCTGACGGCCACCGTCAGGTAGTATTTGTCAGCATTGTCCACCTTCTTCTTGGCCACCTGCACGTTGTAAGTGAAACCGTCAAAGGTCGTGATCTTCGCCTTTACAGCGTCCTTCATCGTCTCCGCAGCCTTGTCCTTGGGCTGCACATCATTGAAGGTGGGGCTGGAAAGCAGGCTGGCCAGATTGGCCTTGCCACTGTCGATCTGCTCTCCGGCCTTCGCGCCTTCCAGCACAAAGTCAGGCGCATTTTCATCCGCGCGGGAGGCCTTCCAGGAGTCGGCAGGTGTCGCGGCGGTGACCTCCACCGACTTGACCTTCTGCACGTCGATGAAGCTCTTCTGCAGCCACGCGTCAGGCTTCGTGGCCAGTTCGGAGAACTGGTTCCCCACCTCCCACAGCGTGTCATCGTCCTTGATCCGCACAAAACGGTTGCCGGTCGGGCCGCCAAACATGCTCATAGAGTCGTTGTTGGAGCCGCCCGAGCTCGTCACCGTGCCACCCAGGACAAAGGATTGCTTCAGGGCGCCCTTCTCGTCAAAAAGCTCCACCAGGGTGCCCGTGCCGGAGGCCGTGGCATCGCCCGGAGAGTTCACGCCCACCTTGCCCCAGGAGTCCTTGCCAATGCGGCGGCCCGCCTTCACTTTCTCATGCTGCAGGCTCAGCAGGGCCGTCTGCAGGGTTTCCTTGTTCAGGGGGTAGCCTCCGCGCTCCGCGATCACCCAGGTGTCGTTTTGCACCTGCAGCGTCGCCTCTGAACTGCTGTCTTTGATGCGGATCTTCTTGATGGCGTTAACGTCCGTGAGATCCGGCAGGAGCTTCTCCCGCAACTTGATGCTCGCTGTGGAGCGGTTCAGGCGCGAATTGCGCTCGTTTTTCTTGTAATAGGCGATGCCGAGAACACCGGCCAGGACGATCAAAAGAATGACGCTCTTCTTCATGGCGTTGCGTAAAAAAAAGTTGGGGTCTGGATGACGTGAGAGGGGGGATGGGATCAGGCGGCGGCCGTCAGCGTGCGGCGGCGCATGGCCAGCATGAGGCCAACGAGGCCAACGAGGAGCGGCACGGCAAACACATTGAGGGTTTTAAGCAGGGTCTTCTGGAATTCGACCTCCTTGTTGACCTCCTTGCGGATGTTGCGCACCTCCTTGTCAATCTTCACCTGGTTCTTCTCCATCTCCCTGATGTTGTTGTCCGTGGCTTTGTCGATGATGATGGCGCCACGCTTCAGATCGAGCTGCGGACGCGCCTTGCTCAGCTGCTCGGCGATCTTCTGCTGCTCGGCCTCCAGGGCGACGAGTTTCGGGCGGTACTTCTCTTCAACCGACTCCCGCATCTCCTTCAGCTTGGTGAATGGGCGCACCGGAGACTTGCGGTTGCGGACCTGGATGAGATCGCCCCCACCGGCCAGCACTTCAACCGCGTTGAGGAGCATCGGCAGATTACCGCCATTGGTCACAAGGCCGACACCAAGATCCCCCTGGCGCAGGCAGAAAGCGTCATAGAGCATGTCCGCGTCCGAGAAGACGATGACACTGCGCTCGCTGTCCTTGGACTCCTTCAGGGAGTTGTCCGGCTCAGCCGGGGGCGCAGGGGCAGCCGCAGCTGGCGGCGCACCAGCAGGGGCCGGGGCTGCGACCGGCGCCGGGGGGGCGCTCGGAGCCTGCGCTCCATCCACCGCCACGGGTGCGGTGGTCACAGAGATCGGCGGAGTGGTCACAGTGACAGGGCTGGCAGGCGCGGCAGGTGAAGGAGCAGGGGTAGCACCATCCTGGGGAGGTGATGGCGTAGGAGCTGGCGAGGCGGCGTGGGCTTCTCCAGAAGGTGCTGTGGCGGT
>CAZPSQ010000445.1:0-3338 GCA_964588755.1 uncultured Prosthecobacter sp.
TTGCCGGCCTCGTCGTCGATGACCTGGGCGTAAACGTTCGTGTTGGAGAAGTAAACCGTGAGACGCGGGCGCTCGGCGGTGCCGCTGAGCTTGCGGCGGATGCGCGCGTGGATGCGCTGGCGGATTTCTTTGCGTTTGATGACAGCCATGGTGAGCGGATCGGAAGAGGATTACTTGACGGACTTGCCAGCCTTGCGGCGGATGTATTCGCCCACATAACGGACGCCCTTGGCCTTGTAAGGCTCCGGCGGGTAGTAGGCACGGATGTCAGCCGCGAGCTGGCCGACAACCTGCTTGTCGATGCCCTCGATGGCGATCTTGGTGTTGTCAGTGACGGTGACTTTCACCCCCTGCGGGATCGGGTGCAGGCGGTCGTGGGACTGGCCCAGCTGAAGGTCGATGTTGCTGCCTTTGACGGCGGCACGGAAACCCACGCCGTGGATTTCGAGGTTCCGGGTGTAGCCCTGGCTGACCCCCACGATCATGTTAGTGATCAGGCGCTGGGTGGTGCCATGAAGAGCACGAACACGGCGGTCTTCCGACTCACGGGTGACGTTGATGTTGCTGGCCTCTGTGGCGACTGCGATGCCGGCCGGGAGGGTCCAGGCGAGCTCGCCCTTGGGGCCTTTGACCTGGACGGAACGATCTGCGCCGACCTTGATGGTGACTTTGTCAGGAATGACGATGATTTGTTTGCCTACGCGTGACATGAGGGTTGTGTAGGTTGAGGGTTACCAGACAAAGGCGAGAAGCTCACCACCGACGTTGGCCTTGCGGGCCTTCGCGCCGGTCATGACACCACGCGGTGTGGAAAGGATGGAGATGCCGAGACCGCCGAGCACGCGGGGGATCTCGTCTGTGGAGACGTACTTGCGCAGACCAGGCTTGCTGATGCGGTCCAGGTTGCGGATGACGGGGGACTTTTCCTTGTTGTCCTGGTACTTGAGCTTGAGCTTGAGGCGAGGGTGGGCGGCGCTGGTGTCCACCTCGTAGCCCCAGATGTAGCCTTCCTCCTTGAGGATGCGGGAAAGCTCCGCCTTCATCTTGCTGAAGGGGATGAACACCTGCTCCTGCTGGGCGGAGCAGGCATTGCGGATGCGGGTGAGAAAATCGGAAATCGGGTCGTTCATGACGCTGAGATGAGTCGGTTCAGTTCAGTTTAGGCGGCTGCTTCAGAACCGTCTTCTTTCTTTGGCTGGGCGGTGCGGGTGCGGAAGGGCATGCCAAGCGCGCGCAGCATCTCACGGGCATGATCGTCATTGTTGGAACTGGTGACGAAGGTGATGTCAAAGCCCAGGGAACGCTTGATCTTGTCGAGCTCGATCTCAGGGAAAATGGACTGGTCGGTGATGCCGAGGGTGTAGTTGCCACGGCCGTCGAACGAACGGGGGGCGACGCCGCGGAAGTCACGGATGCGGGGAATGGCGGTGCGCACAAGGCGCATCATGAAGTCATACATCTTGGGCCCGCGCAGGGTCACCTTGACGCCGACGTTCTCACCCTCACGCAGCTTGAAGTTGGCGATGGCCTTCTTGCTCTTGGTGATGATGGGCTTCTGGCCGGTGATGAGAGTGACTTCATTCACGGCGTCTTCCACGGCCTGCTTGCGCTCGCCCTGGCTGCCGACGGAGCAGTTGACGACGATTTTTTCAAGCTTGGGGACTTCGTGGATGTTGGACAGGCCGAGCTGCGTCTGCAGTTCGGTGCGCTTCTGCTTATAGAGGGTGTGGATTACGTGTTCCATGGTTCAGTTTCGGGCTGTGCCGCCTTTCCCTCGGTCTCCAGAGCCAGGATTGGTCTGGAGCAAAGGGGGGAGGCAAAATGGGGGGCGTTGATTTAGGCCTTGGCCTTCTTCTTCGCAACTTTCTTTTTCGCTGTCTTTGCAGGGGCGGCGTCCACTTTCTTCACATTGGAGATGTGGATGGTGCCTTCCCGGTCTTCAAAGCCGCCCTGCTGGTTCTGCTGGCTGGGCTTGATGGCTTTCTTGATCATGCGGACGCCTTCGACGCGGACGCGGCCTTTGGCGGGCTGCACTTCGATGATGGTGCCCTGCGCGCCCTTGGCGGCGCCGGAGATCACGACGACGTTGTCGCCTTTTTTAACGTGGGTCTTGATGCGGCTCATGATGTTACAGCACTTCGGGGGCGAGGGAGACGATCTTCATGAAGTTCTTGTCGCGCAGCTCGCGCGCCACGGGGCCGAAGATACGGGTGCCACGGGGATTGTTGTCCTTGTCGATGATGACGATGGCGTTCTTGTCGAAACGCAGGATGGACCCGTCGGTGCGGCGGATCGGGTGCGCGGTGCGCACCACGACGGCGCGGACGACCTCACCCTTCTTCACGGCGGCGGTCGGGGTGGACTCGCGCACGTGGGCGGTGATGATGTCGCCGACATAGGCGAAGCGGGTGTTTTTCTTGCCAAGCACGCCGATCATTTCGGCCACGCGGGCACCGGTGTTGTCAGCCACCGGGATTGAGGATTCCATTTGCAACATAAGCTGTGTCTCCTGCTAAAGGTTGGGGGTTCAGATGTAAGGCTGCCGGCGTGTCTTAGTGCTTCTGCACTTCCACCAGCTCCCAGCGCTTCAGCTTGGAGAGGGGGCGGGTCTCGGCGATGAGCACCTTGTCCCCTTCCTTGGCCTGCTCGTTTTCGTCGTGGGCGTAGAACTTGGAGGTCTTGCGGACGATCTTTTTGAACTGGGGATGCGGGACGCGGCGCTCGACTTCGACGACGATGGTCTTCGTCATTTTGTCGGACACCACGACGCCGACGCGCGTCTTGCGCACGGGCTTCTTCTCAGGGGCTGCGGTAGGGGCTGTGGCCTCGCTCATGATAATGGGGATGCTTCAGGGGTTGGGGGAGCGGAATCAGGCGCTCTTCTTGGCGGCCGCAGCGCGGGCACGCTCGTTGATGATGGTTTCGATCCGGGCGTTTTCACGGCGGATGTGGCGCAGGCGGGCCGGATTTTCCAGGGTGCCACCACCGGTGCTCTGCTGGATGCGCAGGTTCAGCGCCTCCTGCTTCAGGTCGCGACGGCGGGTGGAAAGCTCTTCCACGCTCGATTCACGGAGTTCTTTGATCTTCATAAGTCAGTTCTAGGTTCGCAGTTCCCGGTTCGCGGTTTCTTATTTGTGCAGGCTTTCGCGGGTGACGAAGCGGCAGCGGATGCCGAGCTTCGTGGCGGCCAGACGGCAGGCCTCGCGGGCGGTGGCCTCATTGACGCCGGAGATTTCGAACATCACGTGCCCAGGAAGGACCACGGCCACCCAGAATTCGGGGGCGCCTTTGCCCTTGCCCATTCGGACTTCCGGCGGGCGCTGGGTGACGGGCTTGTG
>CAZPSQ010000446.1:0-3334 GCA_964588755.1 uncultured Prosthecobacter sp.
CTTGCGGCTGGCGGGGGAGTTGGTGGCTCTTGGCATTGTTGTCTTTCGTGATCAGGCTGTTGTTATAAGGAGATGCACTGACTCACCTGGTCGAAGGCCTCATGCGAAGGAGGCCAGACAGGGCATCTTGGTTCCATCTGGGAACCGGTGTCGGGATCAATGGAACGGGAGGTTCATCTTGATCGCCTTCACATCGACTTCCGCCACAAGGGCGACTTTGCCGAGGTTGCGCTTACGCTTGCGACTCTTGTTCTGCAGGATATGGCGCTTGCCTTGTTTACGGCGCAGCACTTTACCCGTCGCAGTGACTTTGAATCGTTTGGCGACAGCTTTCCTCGTCTTGGCGATACCAGCGTTTTTGGACATAGGGGCGGCGATGGTAGTGGAGAACCCCGGTTCGGCAAGGTCTTTTTGAGGCTGGTTGCAGGGGGATTGGGCCGATTTTCGCAGATTTTGTGCTATTTCCAGCGGGTGAGCGGGTGATTGGCGGGGCTGGGGGTCTGGGAGATGCTGATGTCTATGGGGGCCTGGGGAGGTTTGGCAGGGGATGGAGGTGGGTCCCTGCTTTTCAAAAACCGGTGTGGGACATCGTTCATCCAGTGATTATCAAAAGTGGGAGTCAGAAAATCTCAGAATATCAAAAATTAAAGTTGTCTTAACTATCATGGATTGCTAAAAGGACCGCGTTGCTGCGGCTTGATCCATGATCACTTCTCTCCCTCCCACCTCCACTTCAGCTTCGGTTGCCGAGCTGGAACAAGGCCTGGAGCATCTGCGGGTCGCCAACTATTATTTACGGGTGTCGCTGGACCAGGTGGCCGAGGGTGTGGTCATCGTGGAAAGCGAGACCAGCGACCCGAAAAGCGGGCCGAAGGTGCTGTTCAGCAATGCCACGGCCGCGATGCTGGCAGGCACGGACCCTGCCACGGGCCTGCGTGGCATGGGGCTGAACGACCTTGTCACGGGGGATGAAGACGCGGCCACGCTGCTGCAGAGCCTGCGGCTGGCGGTGGAAAACGGCGGCTGCCATGAGTGCGAGTGCCGGCTGCAAAGCCTGCGCACGCAGAAGCCCGTGCCGTGCAAGTGGCGGGTGCGGGCGGTCTTCAACAGCCTGCGCAAGCTGCTGAACTTCACGATTTTGATCACTCCTGCCGCTGATGCGGCGGCGGCCAAGCCCGAACCCCGTGCGGAGCTGGAGGACCTGGACGCGCAGTCCGCGCAACTGCGGAAGGAGAACCTGGCGGCGCTGGCGCAGGGGATCGCGCATGATGTGAACAATCTGCTGGGGCCTGTGACGGTGAGGCTTTCCGCGCTGATCCAGCAGGTGCAGGAGCACCCGGGGCTGGCGCAGGAGCTGCAGGCGATTTTTGCGGGGCTGAAGCGTGCGAAGCAGTTCACCTCCCAGGTGGTGACGGCGTCCAAGGGGATGCCGCGCAAGCAGGAGCCGACGGATGTGGCGCTGCTGATGCGTGACACGATCGAATTTGCCGGGGCGGGGTCCAATGTGCATGTGTGCATGCGGCAGGATGACAACCTGCGGCTGGCCTTTGCCGACCCTGTGAAGCTGAGCCAGGTGCTGCAAAACCTGGTGATGAACGGCATCCAGGCGATGCCGCACGGCGGCTACATGGATGTGGAGGCCCACAACCACGTGGTGGGCTCCTCCGGGGACGGGCCGCTCAAGCCAGGACCGCATGTGCGGCTGGTGGTGCGGGACCGTGGCTGCGGCATTGCGAAGGAGAACCTGGACCGGCTGTTCCGTGAGTCCTTCACGACGAAGACGGATGGCAACGGGATCGGCCTGACGACGTGCAAGCGCTTCATTGACGATCTGGGCGGGGACATCCGGGTGAGCTCGACGCCTAATGTGGGCACGGAGTTCAGCATTTACCTGCCAGCGGCGGATGGCGCGGGGACGCCGCGCCCACTGGCCCCGGCAGATGCGGCACCAGTGCCGCTGAAGCACGGGAAGGGCACGGTGCTGATCGTGGATGATGAGGACGACCTGCGCAAGGTGGCCAACATGATCCTGACACGCTGCGGCTACCAGTGCGTGCAGTGTGACAACGGCCAGGACGCGGTAAAGATCTACCAAAGCCTGTTCCGCACCGGAACGCCGCCGGACGTGGTGCTGATGGACCTGACGCTGCGCGGCGGGATGAACGGCACGGAGACGGCGGCGGAGATTCTGGACCTGGACCCGGACGCGCGCATCGTCTGCACCAGCGGCAGTGTGACGCAGGAGGTGCAGATGGTGTTCCTGGAGCGCGGTTTTGTGGGTGTGCTGCCCAAGCCGTATGAGGCGGGCGAGCTGACGCAGACGGTACACAGCATCGCCACGATGATGAAGCGGGGCTGATGGCCGCAAGGGCAAGGTTAGACTGGTTCTCCAAAAGCTTGTCGAATTCCCGGCGGCGGAGCGGCCCCATTGGCTGCGTTGATGGATGGCCTGTGATGTTCCCATAGCAGGCGGCGCCCCCGCCTTGCATTGCCCCTAGCCGCGCCGACGGCGGCGCAGGCCCAGACAGGAGACGCTGAGGCCGAGCAGCAGCACCCTGGAGGGCTCGGGAACGCTGGAGGTGATGAAGCCGAGGTCGTCGATGCCGTAACGGCGGTCGCCGCTGGTAGCGCCGTAAAGGATCTCGAAGCCGGTGACGTACCTGTTCTCGGGAGCGACGAATGAGAAGAAGGTGTCGTCCGCGCCGGCGTTGATGGCGATGTCATCCGTCTGCACGTGGTAGGGAGTGAGCTGGCCGTCGATGAACCAGTTGACGGTGACGCTCTGGCCAAAGCCGTTGCGGGAGAGCAATGTGAACCCCGCAGTGGTGACGGCCTCGCCGGGCAGGCCACCCGTGAGGCTGGCGAAGTTTAACCTCATGCCGCTGGTGGTGCTGACGGTGTCCGCAGGAGCCATGCCCTTGCTGCCAGCAGTGAGATCTCCATTACCAGAGATAGAGAAGATGGAGCCGAAGTGGCGGAAGTTATAAGGCACGGAGCTTTCGATGGTGAGCTGCCTGCCGGAACCATAGCTGGCGACGATGCCTTCGGTGGACGGGTAGATGACGGCATTGGTGTTGCCTGCGGTGTCAAAGCCGATAACACCGCCAGCGCCGATGGAGAAGGCGACCGCGACGTCCGCTTTGAACTGGGCCAGGCTCAACGAATTGCCAGGGGCCTGGGCGTCGACGCTGTTTGTGGCGTTGACGTTTTCGTCGTAGATGGAGCTGACGGCAACGACGGCAGCCCGGGCGGTGTCCGGGAGCGCGCTGAAAAGACCGAACACGGCGACCAAGAGGAGCGATGAACACCCTGATGTGCGGGGGGCTGGGGCTTG
>CAZPSQ010000447.1:0-3326 GCA_964588755.1 uncultured Prosthecobacter sp.
TCATAGATGGCACCGAAGGGGCGCTCGGTGCCCTGCTTGCGGGTCACGGCAAACTGCTCGTCCGTCAGAATCTTTTTCCAGTCTTCGTCAGTCATGGTGATGGTGGGTTTGGCCGTGGCCTTGGGGGCGGGTTTCGGCTGCTTGTCCTCAGCCTGGGTGAAGCAGAAGGCTGTTACGACTGCGGCAAGGAGGGCGATGCGGAGTTTCATGGAAGGCGGAGCGGGCGGTGGGTACAAATACGTGGGCGGAACGCCAGAGATTGCGAGTTCCTGTGGAGGGCGGGCACAAATGAAGAAACTAGAATGACGATCCATTTCCCCAACGTCCAGAGCCGTCCGTTTTTTGGCATTCGGACTTCATTCGTCGTTCAGTATTCATCCTCGCGCGCGTTCTGCCCAATGTTCCACAGCAGCACACGGAAACCGGCATCCGGGTGGCGCTCTGCCGCTGTGGCCTGTCGGCGGAAGGAGGCCAGCAGTTCCTGCCGTTCTGCGGTGGTGAAGGCCCCTCCTCGCAGCACTCCTTGGTCAGGCTTGTCCTTCCATGAGTCGGAGACCCACTCCCACACATTGCCGGAAAGGTCGAACAAGCCCCGGCCATCCGCCCGGAAGGAGCCCACAGGGGAGGCCTCGGCAAAGCCATCCACGTAGCCTGCGATGGCTTTTTTGCCCGTTGGCTCAGCCGCTTTGTCGAAGAAATTCCCCGACTTCCCAGGGGGCGGCCAGGTGAAGCCCCAGGGATAGATGCCCTCGATCCGCAGGCTGCGCTCGGCCGGTGTGGCGCCCAGCTCACGGGAAAGGTAGGCCGCCATGCTCCATTCATCGTCGGTCGGCAGGCGGTATTCCTGGTCGGGCTCCAGCAGGCTTTGCGCGCGCTCGCGGTCGGTCAGCCAGCGGCAGAACTGCTCCGCCTCGGAGCGGTTCACCATCGTGACAGGCAGGTCAGGCCCGGCGTCCAGCACACGTCCGTCCAGCGCCGCCTGGTTCGTGGCCCTGGCAAACTCCGCAAAGTCCTTGCGCCGTGTCTCGGTGCTGGAAAGCATGGTCTTGCCCAGCGGCACAAACTTCATGCCCAGGCTGTTCTGCCATGGCCTGCCAAACACGACCGCGCCCGTGGCCTTCAGCCGCAGGTTGAAGCTGATGCTCTGCTTCTCCTTCAGCTTTCCGCTGGCCGTTTCCGGCTTGTAGCCGGGCAGGCGTATCTCGTAGTTGAAGGCGTCGGCCCGCACCTTGGGCAGGGAAAGAGGCGTGCGCCCCAGCAGCCGGTCGCCGTCAAAGACATCCGCCCCGGCGGGGGTGCTGGCGATGTTGAGGCTGCCGGATTTCACCGCCACGATCTCACAGCGGATGGCGCTGTGGCCTGGGCGGCCGGGGGGGGAGCCGGCCGCGCGCGGCAGTTTCACCGGACGCCAGGCATATTCATGGTCCACATCCAGCCGGCCGGTCCTGCGCTCCATCTGTGTCATCCATTCGCAGAAGGCGTCCGCGTCCGGTCCCGGTATCACGGCGGCGGTGATCTGCGATTTGTCCGGCAGCACCAGTCTGGCCACCTCATACTCGGCGGCGCGGCCTGTGGTGTTGAGGAAAACGCCAAAGGACTCCGGGTCCTGCGGATGGTCGGCCACATGGCGGTCCTCCCGGTAGGTGAACCATTGCTTCAGCCGGTTCTGCCACGGTTTCCCTGGTGTGGGAACCTGCGGGGGCGCGGGCAGCACGGGCGCGGGTTTCACCGGCAGCGGAACCTCATAGGCCCAGGCCTGCTGGTGCCGCGCCATCACCAGCCCGCTGGCGAGCAGGAAAGAACCCACCACCGTGAAAATGGCCGCGCGGCTGAACCGGCGCACAAAACTTTCCGGGCGCTTCTGCCCCACATGCTGCAGCGCCTCCGCAAACTCCGCCGCCGTGGCGAAGCGGCGCGAGAGGTCCGCCTCGCAGGCCTGGCATATCACCCGGTTCAGGTCCAGCCAGAAGGGCCATTCCTCGTCGGAGAGGTTTTCCGGCACCTCGGGGAACTCCATGCGGTCCTTCCCGCTGCTCATCTCATAGAGCACCTTGCCCAGGCTGTAGATGTCCGCCTGCGGCGTGCCGGGGCCCTCCGGCGGCACAAAGCCCTCCGTGCCCACAAAGGTGCGCTCCCCAAACGCCGCCACCAGCCCGATGTCGGCCAGCTTGCACACGCCGCCCACGAAAATGATGTTCGAGGGCTTGATGTCGCGGTGCGTCAGGCTGTGGTTGTGCATGTAGTGCAGCGCGTCCGCCAGGTACACGCCCGCATCCCGGCAGAAAAACGGGTCCAGCCTGCCGTGGCGCTTCATGTCCGTGCCCAGCGTGCGCGCCACATAGGTCTGCATGTTGGAGAAACTGGCGCCCTCCTCGGCGTCGTCCGCCAGCTCCATCACACAGTAGTAAAAGCCGCGGTGCTCATTCCAGCCCACATGCAGAATATGCACCAGGCAGGGGTGTCCGCGGGAGATCGGCTCGAACTGCTGGATGCCCTGAAACTCACGGTGGAAGGTGCGTGTCAGCTCAAAGTCCTCCCGCCACACGATCTTCACCGCGCGCAGGGCACCTGTGACACTCTGCGCCAGCCACACCTCGCCGTAGGCGCCTGAGCCGATGCGCTTGATCAGCGTGTAGTCGGGAATGACAATGTCATCGCGGTGGGATGGCGGGCCGTCCTTGTCGCGGCGCTTCACTTTGTCCCTGTCCGCACCCAGCCCCCGGGGGGTGATGGGCGGCGCAGGCAGCTCCATGCTGGTGGAGTCCAGGTACTCGGTGCCCCCCGCCGCAGATGCTGCTTCCAGGGTCGCGCCGGTGCCCTCGCCCGCAGGATCGGGCGTAGGTGGCGGCAGGGCGGCTGCGGCTGGATCGCTCATGAACGGTTTAAAAAAGTCGGCGCAGCCCATGAAGCGGGTGGTGCGCGCCTGGATCGGTCAGAATCTCCACCAAAGAGCGGAATGCTCAAGCATTCAAGAGTGCATGAGCACGTTGTTCACGCTTTAGCGTGACTCGAGTGTCCCCTGACTCTCAAACGCAATGCCCAGTCCCAGTCCTACAGCATGGTGTTCTCCAGCCCCTGCACCTCTTTCTTCACCAGCGCACCCACCCGGTGCTTGGCCAGGTACACCTGGGCCGCGTTGATGCCGAGCGCCTCAGAGGTCTTCTTGACCCCCCAGCCCTTCATCACATAGCAGTCGAAAATCTGAAACTGGCGGGGGGAGACCTTGGCCTTCACCCGCTCCAGCGCGGCGGCGGTGATGTTGTCGCGCCACTCCTTGTCCCAGATCTTTTCCAGCATGTTGTCCTTGTCCTGGGACAGCCGCTCCA
>CAZPSQ010000448.1:0-3323 GCA_964588755.1 uncultured Prosthecobacter sp.
ACGGAGGAGGTTCTCCAGGCAAGAATTCGCCAGCTACTGTCTCTGCATGGCCATGTGCCTCTTGGCAATCAACTGGACTGCTTGCGAGATCTACGAGTCGATGTTCGCCGCCGTCTCCTAGGTGCTCGCCATGGGCGCTGGAGCCGGGAGGAGTTGCTTGCGACGCTCGGTCGTCACGGAGGAAAAATCACGCGAACCCTCGCGTTGAGTCACTATGTGCCGCCGGAATCCTTTGGTGCCATACAGCGCATGCTGGTAGAGAAACATGCGGTGGTTATCGTCGGCCCATCGGGAACCGGGAAAACTTTAACAGCCAATTTTCTCGAAAATGAGCTGCGCCGCTCAGGAACGCCATTCTCGATCGTGGGGGACGAACAAGGCCCCGGGTATGTCCAAGGACAGCTTACGCGCACCGGCCCTGTTCTTTTCCACCTGCGCGATCCATGGGGCAGCAATCGACTGGCACCCAATGCTGATCGCTGGAATAATGAGCTTCCCAAGCTTCTGCGAGAAGCCAGCGCGAATCACAAGTTCTTGATCACATCGCGCTCAGATGTTCTCCATAGCGCCGGTAGCACTATCGGAAAAGGCATTGCGCCCTATGCGGTCGCAATCGAAATTGAAGACTACGGCAACACGCGTCTGGCGGACATCTACGACCGCATGTGCGGCGACCTATCGGGCGCTACTTTAGAATTCGCGCGAGTCCACCGTCAGCGGGCCTTGGATGCACTACGCCGCCCGTACGAGATCGATCGTTTCATGGTTACGATGTCTTTTGAGAACATGGCCAAGACGCGAAGGATCGGCGAGATCATTGCCGATTCTCAGATTGACGCGATCTCCCGTGTAATTGCTGACCAGATCGGCTCCTGGGGTGAAAATGGCGTAGCCTGCGCCGCCATCGTCTGGGCACTCCTAAGAGCGCGCAAGGTTGTTACCGCTGACGTGCTTTCGAAACTTTGGCGGCGCATTGTCAAGCATGATCCTAGTGTGCGTCCGGAGCTCGACAGCTTCATAGACTTTCTGGTCACTGGCCGCAATCTGCGTCGCGAAGACGCTGTCCTTACTTTCTACCATCCAAAGGTGGAGGATGGTCTGAGGATGGTCCTGGAGTCCCACCGTTCCTATGCGGAGCACATGCTTTCGCTGGTCTGCCATGCGCTAGTCGGTTTGGATGCGTCTGGGGATGACTGGGGTACAGAAACCGCCCTTGGCGTCCTAAAGGCTACATGCAGGCTCGATGGCGTTGATCCGACATTTACACTCAAAACTCGCTCAGGCCTCGACCTTTATCTACTGGAGGGCGCTGTGAGTGCTGGTAGCCACGGGGACTTCGAGCGGGCCTTCAAGGACCTTGCCGATTACAGCTCTCAAAAAGATGTTCCGGGCCAGCTAGCTCGCTTCATCATGGTAGGGAGACAAAAGTCAGCAAGACCAAAGATGCCGGACTTCTGGGAGGCCCCGTCCCCGGACGACAGGGAGTTGACGCGCCTGCGTGATCATTCAAGCTCCGAAGCACTCGTTAGCCGTTTTGTCAGTGATGTTCTTCCCTACAGCGACACGGACTATCCGAAGACCATTGCGCATCTGTTACGGAAGTTGGTGCCGGATCTCGACCAAGCATTCTGGCGCGCTCTCGAGACGGTAGCATCTATCGACGGCGTCGGTCATAACATCGGCCCTATCGTAACGGGTGTTTGCGCCGGAGTAACCCACGACTTCGACGCGGTCATCGAGCGATTCGCGGCTGCCGAAGGCGAGGCCGACAAATGGATGGACGCCTTTAGGGAGAACCTGCGCAGAGCGGAGGAGCATGAAGTTGACGCTGCGTACGCGGATCATTTGATCGAAGAGCCTAGCGAGCGTTACTACAACTCCACCGAGGGAATGAAGGCTGTCGTTCAACTGCGTGTGGCGCAAGAAGGCATGGAGTGGCTGCTCGTTCATCCACATCGCGAGCTTGCAGCGAGCGCCATGGCGGATTTGTTCGACTCGTCGAATGCGACGGTCGAGCCTGCCTATCTCAGGGCACTTCTTGGATGCGCAGTCAAGTGGGCTCGTGCCCGCGCGTGGTCCGCCGCCCAACAGCATTGGGACGCCAGCCTCGACGACCTCGTCGACGCCGAATTGCAGTGCACGAATACGGAGAACTCCAGCCTGCGGGGCAGCCTTATTAAGATAGTCGTCGGCGCTCAGCATGATCGGGGTGCGTGGGTTGACCGGCTGCTACGTATCGGTCGGCAGAGTTCCGCAGTTCGGAGGCTTGAACTCATACTCGACGTGGCCACGACGACACTGGAAGGTGATCCCAAAGTGGTCAAGGGTGAGGGGGGCGCCTGTGTTCAGCGCGGGTATTGTCTCGCTACATCGTACGATGCCTACGAACAAGAACTGGCAAGAGCCATTGTCGACACTGTTGCTGAACATGACTTGCGCGACATCGTAAATCGGCTTTCGCCCGGTGCCCGAGAAGTACTGATACGTTTGATGCCAGACATGCCGTCCAGCATTGCGGGCGGATTTGTATGTATAGCCGCAGCTGCGCATATTGATGTGATGCATGCTTCGCAGCGCTTGCTTGAGACGGGCGACAGGAGTGACGGTATGGCCGCGATTCAAGCGATGTCTATAAACGACGATCAGGCGGGGGCTAACGTAGTTATGAAAGGAGCGCTGAAGCATGGCCACTACGGCGTGCGGCGCGGTGCGTTCACGTATTTGGTGAGGGAGGGGGCCACAGCAGATATGTCTGCCTTGCTGGACGTGGCCCTCGATCCGAGTGCGTATGTCCGGCTAGAATTTGCGCGAGTAATGAAGAAACACAAATGGCCCGAGGCAATCGATGCTCTGACAGAGTTGCTGAAAGACACCAGGAATTTCAGCACCGACCGATCCTTCCTGGATAGTCCATCGTGGGCGCATTTTCGTGTCGCACGCATGGCCGCTGCGGCACTGGCCAATTATGCCACGCTGCCTGTACATGCCATTTCCGCACTGCTGGCCGCAGCAGCCGACGCTAATTGTGAGGATCCATTTGTCGCATGCGAAGCGCTTAAGGCTGTCGTCAAGCAGAGCGACACTTGTGTAACGACAGCTTTGTTTGCATCGATCCAGGCCCCAGGGATTGGGGGGTCGATCCGCTATCGTCCACTGAGCCAGGCTGGCGCATGGGGACTCGTCGATCGGGCAGAGGTCAACAAGCTCGATTTGGACAAAGAGCAGACCAAGGAGCTGATCCATGCTGCGCTCACGATGTCCGGCCCCATTGCCGCTCCGGCCCTGTGTGCTATTGCTATTCTCGGCGGAGAAACCAGACGCAT
>CAZPSQ010000449.1:0-3321 GCA_964588755.1 uncultured Prosthecobacter sp.
ACCGCCCATCGGCCCTGCCCTCGGTCAGGCTGGTGTGAACATCATGGCGTTCTGCAAGGAGTTCAACGCCGCCACCGCAAAAGCCGGCGGCGACGTGCTTCCCACCGTCATCACCGTTTACAAGGACAAGAGCTTCACCTTCATCACCAAGCAGCCCCCTGCTTCCAACATCCTGAAGAAGGTTGCCAACATCGCCTCCGGTTCCGGCGAGTCCAACAAGAAGAAGGTCGCCAAGATCACCAAGGCTCAGCTGCTTGAAGCCACCAAGGCCAAGCTCGTTGACTTGAACACTCCTGACCTTGAGCGCGCCTCCCGCATCATGGCCGGCACCGCCCGCCAGATGGGCATTGAAATCATCGACTAATCAACCCCAGCAGGAGAACGCCACCGTTCGCCACCACTGCAAAACCAACATGCAAAAGAGAAGCAAACGCTACAAGAAAGCTGCCGAAATGGTCCCGGCAGGAAAAACGTTCTCGCTTGAAGAAGCGGCCGAGCTCCTGCGCAAGCTGCCAGGCACCAAGTTCAACCAGTCCATCACCCTGTCGTTCCGCATGGGTGTTGACCCTCGGAAAGGTGACCAGATGGTCCGCGGCACCTGCCCGCTCCCCCATGGCTCCGGCAAGACCGTCCGCGTCGCAGTGTTCGCCCAGGGCGCCGCTGCAGATGCCGCCAAGGCCGCCGGTGCTGACATCGTCGGCAACGAAGACCTCATCGCCAAGGTGAAGGAAGGCTTCCTTGACTTCGACGTCGCCATCGCCACCCCGGCTGCGATGAATGAAGTTCGTAAGCTCGGTAAACAGCTCGGTCCTCGTGGCCTGATGCCCAACCCACGTACCGGCACCGTCACCGACGACACTGCTGGTGCTGTGAAAGCTGTGAAGGCCGGCCGTGCCGACTTCAAGCTCGACAAGAACGGCAACATTGCCGCCGCAGTGGGCAAGGCCTCCTTCGAGCCTTCCCAGCTGGCTGAAAACGCCACCTCCCTGATCGACGCCGTGGTGCGCGCCAAGCCCGCCTCCGCTCGTGGCCGCTATGTGGAGTCCCTCACCCTTGCCGCCACCATGTCTCCCGCAGTGCGCATCGACGTGGCCCGCTACGTCAAACTTTAATCCTCGCAGCACGCCAAACCGATGAAAGCTGAAAAAACACTGCTGATTGATGACCTGCTGCAACGGGTCAATGCATCCCCCTTCCTCTTCGTGGTCGACTACACCGGCCTGACCGTTCCAAAGTTCGCCGAGTTGCGCAAGCGCCTCGCCGGTGTCGGCTCTGAGATCCACGTCTTCAAGAACAACCTGGTGAAGAAGGCCGCTGAAAAGGCCAACTACCCGGGCGACCTCGGCACCTACCTCGTCGGCCAGAGCGCCTTCGTCACCGGTGCCAAGGACGTGTTCGGCGCGGCCAAAATTCTCAAGAATTTCCAAGCCGAGTTCGAAAAACCAGTGATGAAAGTCGGCGTGCTCGATGGCAATCTTCTGGACACCGCCGCCATCAAAGTCCTCGCTGATCTTCCTTCCCGCGAAGTGCTGCTCTCCCAGCTCCTCGGTATGCTCCAGGCTCCGGCTTCCGCCCTCGCCCGCGTGCTCAAGGCCAAGGCCGACAAAGAAGGCGCTCCTGCAGAGGATGCCCCTCCGGCCGCAGAAGCCGCACCCGCTCCTGCTGAGGCCGCACCCGCTCCTGCTGAGGCCGCGGCTCCTGCTGAACAACCTGCTGCTTAACCCCATTTGACCAGATGGCCCGTCAAACGGCCTGAATACCCTAACTCCCAATGGTTCCTCGCCGGGGCAAAAGCTTTTGCTCTTAAATGATCCGCAGCTGCGGAAAGCGGCGACACCGACAAATAATATGGCTGACCTGAATAAAATCGTTGAAGAACTGAGTGGCTTGACCGTGCTCCAAGTTGCTGAACTCGTGAAATCCCTCGAAGAGAAGTGGGGCGTTAGCGCCGCTGCTCCTGCTGCTGCCGCCGGCCCTGGTGGTGCTGCCCCTGCCGCCGCAGTGGAAGAAAAGACCGAGTTCGACGTCATCCTGACCGACGCTGGCTCCAACAAAATTGGCGTCATCAAGGAAGTCCGCGGCGTTGTTGCCGGCCTTGGCCTTGCCGAAGCGAAGAAGCTCGTCGAGAGCGCTCCGCAGAAGCTCAAGGAAGGCGTCAAGAAGGAAGAAGCCGAAGAGATCAAGAAGAAGCTCGAAGCCGCCGGCGCCAAGGTCGAGATCAAGTAATCTCGTCAGTTCCTCCAGCTCTTTGCCGCGTGGCGGTGCCCTCAAAAGCGCCCCACGCGGTCTCGGGCACCACGTTAGTGTTTCCAATCTCCCGTTTGTTTCGTTATATCGCATGCCCGCTCTCTCCCGCGAAATCCAGAACCTCCGAGGCAAAGGCTTCGGTTCTGGGTCTGCTCGCGATGTGCAGGCTGCTTCTGCCCCCTTTCATAGCCTGAGAGCTGGCCCGTGCCAGGTCTCCGGCTGCTTCGTTTTTGCGATCTTGGCTGCTCCCGTGCATTTTGCCCGGGTGTAGTCCATGATCGCATGCGGGTTTTCCAGCCCGTGTCCGTGCCACCGCCATCGCCCCCTAACCGCCTCATCACTGCCTTATGTCCCAGCGCACCAACTTTGGCAAAATCCACGAAGTCGCCGAGCCGCCAAACCTCATCGAGATCCAGCTCCGCTCCTACGAGGAGTTTCTCCAGAAGAACATCCTCCCCTCGAAGCGCAAGGACCTCGGCCTGCAGGCCGTGTTTCGTGAGGTTTTCCCCATCACGAGCTACGATGAGAAAATGACCCTCGATTTCGCCCAGTACGAAATCGGCGATCCCAAGCTCAACTCCCTTGAGGCAATCCGCGAGGCGGAAACCTACAGCGCGCCGCTTTACGTGACCTATGAGCTCAAGGACGAGCAGGGTGCCAAGCAGGAACGTGTGTACATGGGCGAAATCCCCCTGATGACCGTGCGTGGCACCTTCGTCATCAATGGCGCTGAGCGTGTGGTGGTCTCCCAGCTCCACCGTTCCCCTGGCATTTGTTTCGAAACCACACAGCACCTCAACGGCCGCTGGCTGCATGGCTTCCGCATCATCCCTGACCGCGGTACCTGGCTGGAAGTTCAGTTCGACACCAACGACCTCCTCTACGTTTACCTCGACCGCCGCCGCCGCCGCCGCAAATTCCTCGCCACCACCTTCCTGCGCGCCTTGGGCCTTGGCACCAACGAGCAACTCGTCTCCCAGTTCTACCCGACCGAGAAGCTCAAGCTGAGCAACGACATGGACGACGAGGAGCTGGCGGGCAAGCTGCCCTTCGACCACATCATGGACGGCGAGG
>CAZPSQ010000450.1:0-3304 GCA_964588755.1 uncultured Prosthecobacter sp.
AAGGCACCCAGTTCTATGGCCTTTTCGGGATGATCCTGAGTCTCTACCGTCAAAACAAGTTCCCCGGCATCGGCCAGATGTTCCGCTACACCCTGCGGGATGAGTCCAACCACATCGAGGTCTTCCGCAACCTGTTCATGGACTTGGTGGAGGAGAACCCCGACCTCTGGACCCCCGAGTTCCGCGAGGAGCTCATGAACATCATGCGCGAGGCCGTCACCCTGGAAAAGGCCTTCATCCGCGACTGCCTGCCGACGAATGCCGTAGGCCTCAGCGCCGACGAGTTTGAGCGCTACATCGACTTCATCGCCGACCGCCGCCTCGCAGGCTGCGGACTGCCTGCCCTGAACCCGGGCGTCACCAATCCGCTGCCCTGGCTGGCGGAGATGATGGACGTGCGCAAGGAGCAGAACTTCTTCGAAGGGAAGGTGACCGACTACCAGAAGGCCTCCGCCCTCGTCCACAGTTCCGACGACGACCTCTAAGTTTTCCCTGGATGGAAAAGCTCTCGCCGGAGCGATCCGGCGGAGATTTTTTATCCTCCAAAATCCCTCGCACTTGTTAAGCAAACCACGCTCCTCCTCCCTCCCACCTGTCATGATTGCCAATCTCCTCCAAGAAGACAAGCATCTCAAAAAGGTTACCCAGACACCGAAAGACCAGAAGCCCCGCTTTGAGTGGAGCGCCCTTTCGGTTGCCTCGACAGACGGCTCCGTGCCCACCTCCATCAAGGTGAACATCGGCGGCAGTGAGCGCGACTTCGACTCCGCCGAGATCGCCGACACCGTGGGCAGCGCCCTGACCGACCTCTTCCTGGCCCGCCAGAAGGAGCACGGGGACATCTACACGGAGAAAAACCGCCAGCTTGTGCAGACCATCTCCCGCGCGGTGACGGAGGAGATCTACCAGCGCACCACCCAGGTCGCCGGCGAGGGTCTGCTGAACGCCAAGGACATCTACCACTGCATCGAGCGTGCGCTGGTGAAGCACAACGCGCACGACGTTGCACGCACCCTGGCGGAGAGGCGCAAGCGTAGCTCCGAATACGATCCCTTTGCCGACAGCACACCGCTGCCCCTCATTGTGAACACCAAAGTCATCCGCCGCAGCGGCCAGCTCGTTCCCTGGAACCACAACAAGATCGAGATCGCCGTTCGCAAGGCCTTCCTCTCCCTGGAGCTGGATTCCTCCCCTGCGGTCCACATCGCGGAAGCGGTGAGCCGTGCCATTGCCGACGAGAACAAGCAGTTCATCCACATCGAGGACGTGCAGAACTTGGTGGAGGAGGAGCTGATGAAGCAGGGCTTTTTCAAAGTGGCCCGCGCCTACATCCAGTACCGCGCCCTGCGCACCACCATGCGCGACGTGGACGAGCACGAATCAGGTGCCTCCGCCGAGATCGACCAGGACCAGCAGGCCCTCCTGCTCGTCAAGACCGCCGACGGCGGGTCCTTCCTCTGGGACGGCGCCGATCTGAAAAAGCGCATCGACTTCGCCATGCTCGGCCTGGACCTGTGCCTGAACCGGGCGGAGATCGAGATGGAGCTGCGCCGCTCCCTGAACAGCGACATCACCGTGGACCACCTGAAGCAGACCGTCACGCTCAATGCCAAGACGCTCATGCAGAAGGATGCTGATTTCGCCAAGTTCTCCGCCCGCATCCTCCTCAGCTACATCTATGAGGAAGTCCTCGGCTGGGACATCGCCCGCGACGGCATCGAATCCCTGCGCGACTTCCACCGCCGCACCTTCCGCCGCAACCTCGCCCGCGGCGTGGAGATCGACCGCTACAACCCGCGCCTCCTCCAGTTCGACCTCGACAAGCTGGCCGACGCCCTGGACCCCGCCGCCGACATGGACTTCGACTTCCTCGGCATCCAGACCCTCTACGACCGTTACCTCATCGTCGACAAGAAGGTGAAGCCCGCGAAGCGCCTGGAAACCCCCCAGCTCTTCTGGATGCGTGTCGCCATGGGCCTCAATGTCGGCGAGAAGGACGGCAACCCTGAGGACAAGATCATCGGCATCTACAAGATGTACAAGGGCCGCCGCTTCTGCTCCAGCACCCCCACCCTCTTCAACAGCGGCACGCTGCACTCCCAGCTCAGCTCCTGCTACCTCTACAAGGTGGACGACAGCATCGAGTCCATCATGATCCGCGGCATCGCCGAAAACGCCTTCCTTTCCAAGTGGGCCGGCGGCCTCGGCGGCTCCTGGACCAGCGTCCGTGGCACCGGCGGCTACATCAAGGGCACCAATGGCGAGTCCCAGGGCGTCATCCCCTTCCTCAAGCTCCACAACGACCAGCTCATCGCCGTGAACCAGGGCGGCAAGCGCCGTGGTTCCGGCTGCGCCTACCTTGAAGTCTGGCACAACGACATCGAGGACTTCCTCCAGCTCCGCATCAACACCGGCGACGACCGCCGCCGCACCCACGACCTCAACACCGCCAACTGGATCCCCGACCTCTTCATGAAGCGTGTCGAGGCCCGTGGCACGTGGACCCTCCTGCGCGCCAATGAGGTGGCAGACCTGCATGAGCTCTACGGCAGCGCCTTCGAAAAACGCTACGAGGAGTACGAGGTCCTCGCCAAGGCCGGCAAGATCTTCGGCAAGGAGATCCCCGCCATCGACCTCTGGAAGCTCATGCTCAAGGCCATCTTCGAGACCGGCCACCCCTGGATCACCTTCAAGGACCCCTGCAACGTGCGCAGCCCGCAGGATCACGTCGGCGTCATCCACAGCAGCAACCTCTGCACCGAGATCACCCTCAACACCTCCGCAGAGGAAACCGCCGTGTGCAACCTCGGCTCCGTCCTCATCGACAACCACCTGGACGACTCCGGCGGCATCGACCACGCCAAGCTGCGCGAGACCATCCGTGTGGCTGTGCGCATGCTGGACAACGTCATCGACATCAACTTCTACCCCACCGAGTCCGCCCGCACCTCCAACACCCGCCACCGCCCCATTGGCCTCGGCGTCATGGGCCTGCAGTATGCCCTCTATCGAAAGGGCATCCCCTTCGCCTCCAAGGAAGCCGTCGAGTTCAACGACGAGTTCATGGAAGCCGTCGCCTACTACGCCTACGAGTCCTCCAGCGACCTCGCCGCCGAGCGCGGCACCTACTCCAGCTACAAGGGCAGCAAGTGGGACCGTGGCCTCCTGCCGCAGGACACCGTGGACCTCCTGGAGAAGGAGCGCGGCGTGCCGGTGGAAGTGCCCCGTGGTGGCAAGATGGACTGGAGCGCCCTGCGCGCCAAGATCGCCAAGCAGGGCATGCGCAACAGCAACGTCCTTGCCA
>CAZPSQ010000451.1:0-3297 GCA_964588755.1 uncultured Prosthecobacter sp.
GAGCGTCCCCCAGCCCCCCGCCACCCCAAAGCATCCCCCCCTCACGGCGCATCCTTCTTCTTCACCGGATACTTCCCCGGCGACTTCCCAAAAGCCTGCATGCAGTCCGTGCAGCAGAACGCCACAAACCCCTCCGCCGTCTTCACCCGGTAGATCGGCCGCGCAGGCTTGCCATCCACTGGACAGACATCATTGATCGGCCACGCGGCCAGGGCGGTGGCCGTCATGGCCAAGACAAGAAGAAACGGGGCAAGGACTGCTTTCATGGTGTGCTAGAGATGGCTGAGGTTCCATGCGCGTTGTCCCATGAACGCACGCATCCCCGCCTCTTATAGGACGAAGCAATTCACGCGCAGGCATGAGCAAAGAAAGCGCATCCCCTTATCGCTCCTCCACATCCCAATACCCCAGCTTCGCCACCTCCTCCGGCGTCAGGTGGTCGATCCAGCTTTTGCCGTGCGCGTCGAGGTTGTTCTTGGCATGCCAGTCCAGCGTCCCGTCCGGGCGGAGTTTTTCCAGGGTCATGCTTCCGTCAATGCGGCCCACGATGACCAGCCCATTACGCCAGGCAAATCCTCGCGGTTTAGGTTCCAGGCCAAACAGCCAGGCCCTCCACCACGCCGGGCGCTTCCAGCGTGGCGGCCACGCCGTGCCTTCCGCATTTTCAATGATGAGGGGTGTCTTGCCGTGGTTGCTGCGGGACTGATGTTTCAGCACCATCCAGTGGCACTCGCCAGGGGCCACCGCCTCAGCAAAGTCTGGCGCTGTTCCGATGACATTGTCAGCCCGGAAAGAGCTTCCCCGGCAGGTGAAACCGCTTTCATCACCAGTCACGATCCCCGCCTTGAACAGCTCCCGAAACAAGGCGTTGGCAGACGTGATCTCTGGATGAACCCCATCCGGGTAAAGGCCCATGCCCTCACTCTCGGCATACTGCCGGAGTGTCACCCCCACATACGCCAGCGAGCTTCCCCCGTGCATCTCACTCACCTGGGTTTGCAGGTCGATCCAGCCACAGCGCCCCACGACAAGCACCACGCCCAGCGCGACCATGCAGCCCCAGTGCCGCGGCCCACGCTTCGGCTCAGGCCCGGGCTGCGGCGTTTGATTTTCGGCTTCGGTCTGCATGGCGCCACTTTTTTCTCATTACCTCTCACCCACCAAAATGAGCAGTGCCATCAAGCCCCCCGGCAACGCCGCCCCCACACTCCACCCGAGGCAGCCTAGGATTTTCGCGCGGGTAGTCACGCAGGCATTCCACCAAATCCCCCGCCCACACACAATCCCCTTTTGCGAATTCGCTTCCTTGATGGACGTTTCACGCTTGAACGCCTCCCGCCGGAGCGTTTAGATGCCTTCCCCGACCCCATGACTTTCCTTGCCGCCCTGCCCGAACCCAGCCGCCTGGGTGACATTTTGATGGCCTTCCTGAGCATCGTGTTTGAAGGCGCGCCCTACATCCTCCTCGGCACCATTTTCTCCGGCTTCATCGACGCCTTCCTTCCTGCCAAGCTCCTCGACCGCGTCCTGCCGAAGAACAAAGTCCTCTCCACCCTCATCGCCGGTTTCCTCGGCCTCATCTTCCCCGTGTGCGAGTGCGCCGTCGTGCCCGTCATCCGCCGTCTCGTGCAGAAGGGCCTCCCCCTCTCCTGTGCCGTCGCCTACATGCTCGCCGCACCCATCATGAACCCCATCGTCGCCATCAGCACCATGACGGCGTTCAAGGAGTTTGAAGGCATCGCCTGGGCCACCGCCGGGAATGCCACCATGACCATCGCCCGTCTCTCCCTCGGCTACGTCGTCGCCGTCCTCGTCGGCCTCGTCTTCATCCGCTTCAAGCCCGCCCAGGTCCTGCGCGCCAGCGTCGCCAGCAAGATCGAAAGCGCCACCGCCCGGGACGACGCCGGCCACGGCCACACCCACGGCGCCACCTTCAATGGCAAGCTCGTCCACTCCATGCGCACCGCCATGCGCGACTTCCTGGACACCGCCATGTACTTCGCCATCGGCGTCATCATCACCTCCGCCTTCAACACCCAGGTGAACCAGTCCATCCTCAACAGCGTCGCTGGCAACGAAGCGCTCGCCATCCCCTCCCTCATGGGGCTCGCCATGGTCCTTTCCCTCTGCAGCACGTCGGATGCCTTCATCGCCGCCCCCATGGCCGCCTTCTCCATGGCCGCAAAGCTCGCCTTCCTCGTCTTCGGTCCCATGATGGACATCAAGCTCCTCTTCATGTACTCCAGCGTCTTCCAGCGCAAGGTGGTCGTATGGATGATGCTGGGCCTCTTTGGCCTGGTCTGGCTGTTTGCGCACCCGTGGACCCCCAGAAAGACAGACGCTGAGATCGCCGCCTCCAAGGGCAAGCAAGAAGAAGTCAAAGCCTGGCCGTATCCCGGCTGGTATGGCATCATCCAGATGCTGTATCGCGAACCGACTCAAGAAGCCAAACCCGCAACCGCACCTGCAACGCCATGAGTGGAACCCGCACCCTCGTCCATCTCCTCAGTGTCGCCATGCTCCTGCTCTGGGGCGGCATCATGCTGTACTTCTACGTCAGCGGCCGCATCAGCCACTACCTCCCCCCGGACGGCATCTTCCGTCCCATGGTCCTCGCCTCCGGCATCGGCCTCATGGTGCTCGGCCTCTTCAACCTCCTCACCATCTCCGCCGAAGACTCCGGCTGTGAGGGGCACGACCACGGGCACGATCATGACCACGGCACCTGCGGCCACGACCACGGCCACAAGCACGACCACGCCAAGGAAGGCTGCTGCGGCCACGACGACCACGTCCACACCAAAGACTGCGGCCACGACCATGCACACACCCACGTCCACACCAAGGACTGCGGGCATGACCATGGACACAGCCACAGCCATGACCATTCCCACAAAGAAAGCGGCTGCTGCGGTCACGACCACGCCCACGACCATAGCCATGATCATAACCACGGGCATGAGCACAAACACGTGCACGGCCCCGGCTGCGGCCATGACCACGCCCATACCCACGCCCACGGTGCAGAAGGGCACGCCCACGGCATCCTGGAGGAAAGCTCCTGGCCCGGCCGCATCGTCGTGCTTCTCATCCTCGCCGCCCCCCTCTCCTGGGCCGCCCTTTCCACACCAGACCGCTACAGCGCCCACGCCGTGGTCAACAAAGGCCTCTACGACCCGAACTACCAGGACCAGTCCCGCGCCGACCAGTTTGACCTGAAGAAAAAGACCAGCGCGCCAAAACCCGCCACAGCCAAGCCCGCCCCCGCCGTGGCAGCCACCCCGGCCAAAGCCACGG
>CAZPSQ010000452.1:0-3292 GCA_964588755.1 uncultured Prosthecobacter sp.
TGCACGACCTTGGCCCGGGCGATCTCCAGCAAACGGCTGTCGACCGGATGCGCGACGGCCTTCTCCTGCACCGTCGAATCAACGATGACCCGCTCGAACTCGCTCGGGCGCACGGCCTTGGTTTGTATGGCGGTGTCGATGGTCGCCTTAAGTAGTTCTTCGACGCCGGCTTCGCCAATGGCGGTGCGAAAGCGACCGATCTGGGTGGCATCGCACGGGAGTTTCGGGGTGTAGTAGTCCAAACCGCTGAAGTATTGCCAGACGACATTCTCGGACCAGCGGGCAACGAGCTCTTCATCGCTGAGGTTGAAGGCGTGTTTGAGGTAGAGCAGTGCGGCCATGAGCCGTATCGGCAGGCGGGGGCGTCCGGCGGCACTGGTGCCGCTGCCGGCTTTCTGCAGTGTGGAGCCGAACAGGTCGTCGCCTTCGATGACCGTGCCTTCGCGACTCTGGCGAGCGAAAGCAGGGGAAAGAACCGTTTCAAGTTGGGACCAGGGCATCCGGCTCGCCAAGACCACCAGCGGGTGCCGAAGGTCGATCATCTGATCCAGCCGGGAGCGGAAAAAATCGTCAGTTGCCATCTGAGCTGTGCTCGATTTCTCTCAGGTTTCGGTTATCTGTATTCTAATTTCTCGGGGATTTCGATGGGTGATTTCTTGGCAGAAACCCACTGTTTGTGAGGGTTGTAGGCATATCGCAGGGCCGACTACGGAGCAGTGATTACAGCTTTCATCGCCCCCACAGGCTCAGTCTTTCGGAAAATCCTCTTCGTCATCGCGATCTGCGTCCGTAGTCGGGGCGAAAAGTCCTCGCCCTTTCCGAGCTTTTCAGACTTCAGGAAGGCGTTCAGATCCTGCATCTTCTGGAATTCAGGTTCCACAAAGAGGCAGTCCTCATTGCCGTTAGTTAAGTAGTCATCTATTAGTTGAACGGCGGCATCGCCAAAAGTTTTAAGGTGCCCCGCGTCGTGCAATTTCGCTACCGCGCCAGAGATTGACGATAGTGAATAGTCCAGCTGGTTGTTCAAGAGAAAATCCTTTACCAGATCTACCGCCACCATGATAAAAAGGTATCTTGTCTGTCCGCGCGTTTGCTTTTTTGCCCCGCGGCCGAAGCTATATTCGTTTGCGAGCTTCTGCATCAAAAAGGCAGAGTACAGGCTTTCTACACCAAATGCGCTGTCGTTTGTGATCTTGTTGAATAACGAACCACCAGGAGAAAAGGGCGGATTTTTCGCATATGCGATTCCGGGTTCGCAGAGCCAACCAGCAGCATATGCCTTCAGCAAATCAAACGCATATGCTGCTTCGCCGTAGCGCGGCTCCGCCAACGGATGCTGCTTTTGATAAGCTCGTCTGGCTTCCCACGCGCCACGCTGAATTTCAAGGAAAACTCCGTAACGTGAGCTGAATAGTGGAGCCCATGTACGGAAATCCTTTTCGAGTGCGATAAAGTCCTTCTCGCCGACCGCATTTTGTGAGTTTGTGTAACGGGTTGTCTCGGTGAGCAGTTCTTCTCCCTCTGATCCAACCACGACAATTTTCGTGATTACAACAGAAGTGTTCAAGCTTGCTTCCCAAGCCTTTTGCTTATCCGAAGGCGCGGTTCCACCAGAATTGAGTTTTCTCTGAAGAACTGACCATATTGAGCGGGTCGTTTGACAGCCGTTTACGATGAACGGATTCGTCAACACTAGTTCATCTGGGCTAAGTTTTTCAACTTCTTCCGCGACAATGGTAATGCCGTTGTTATAGAGCCCGAAGCGCTCAGGATGGCCCTCAATAGTCGCTTCAATGCCCTTATTCACCTTACGCTTGTTTCCGAGAAACTTTCGAACGTTCTTCTCATACAGGAGATCGAGATCACCCGATGCGGACTTGTAGTCTTTCATGAACTGAAATATGTCTGCGAGTCGAGTTGCACCGACCAAGAGAATATTTCCGGAGCTCGCAACAATGGTCTTTAGTTTAATTTGAAGCTTATTTCCGCCGAATGCATCCTCTTCCGCGACCTTATTGTAGATTGTCTCAATAGAGACCGAGTCAACGTCGAAAAACTCCCCGAACTTGGCGCGGCCAATCGTCTTTATATTCGCAAGATACTCTTCCTCCTCGGGAGTCAGTCGTTTTGAAGTAGCAAGTACGTACTCAAGTTGGTCTTTCGCTCCGCGGTTCGAGAGGAAGTTGCGAAGGCGTGTCACAAGTTCAGTAGAAAGTGAGGAAAGCGTTTCGCGCTTTCCCTCCAGAGTTGCGAACAGCTTTTGTGCTTCAGAGCTGATCGTTTCCGACCCTGTGAACGAACTTCCGTATTTGCTCTGAATTAGTATCCAAGTGTCACCCTCTATCCCCTCGCTGGGGTCTTCAGCTACGAAGACTGCGGCGTCTATACCTCCGTCGCCTGCGCCATCGCAAAGGATGAGTTCGGCCGTAGCAGCGTCAATTTCATGCCAATCACGGAGGATCTTCTCGGCGAAGCGATGACCAAGATGTGTTGTCGACGGGTCGCCGGATACAACCTCTTCAAGCCACTGGGTCTCAAATTGTTCAAGAGAAATCACTGACGTTCTCCAAATACAGGTTTTGGCGACGGCGAACCTTGCTATCGGGACGGATTTTTCTGGGTAACGGCGACGCCCGCTCCTTAACTCGGCGTCGCTCGGAACGCTGGAAGCGTTACCGCAGAAGGCTTTGCGCCCTACGTGCACTCATTCTATGACGGGTCAAGGAATGATGAAAAGCGGCACTTCGCATTTATAGGTCGATAGCATACACCCTGGCCGCTTCAACGGCTGCTTTCGGCAGACTTCTCCACCGTCTCTTCCTGGCCGTTATGGGTAGATGTTCATAACGGCCATTATGCATAGTTCCCAGTTATGAACAGTTGGCCCACCGCAATGGCTGCAGCGGCTTGTCCTTGCTCCTGATCTGAAGCGTTGACGAGCCCTGGGCTGGACATAAGTCCGGCGTAGACATCAGGGTCATCGCGCTGTGGCTGGGACACGAGAGCCCGACGACAACTCACCAATACATCGAAGCTGACCTCGCGATGAAGGAGCAGGCCATGGGGAGACTACAGGAAACAGACGCCGCGATCAGGCGCTACAAGGCACCCGACTCGTTGGTCGAGTCCCTGAAGACCCTGTAATTATGTGCAGGCCGCAGGCATCGCACACCGACTCTGTGCTCGTGCGACGCCGCGGCCCGCTCCGCAACTGTTCATAACTGGGAACTATGCATAATGGCCGGATGTACTCAGTCACGCACGCGCCGCATTGCCGTCATTGAAAAATCCA
>CAZPSQ010000453.1:0-3270 GCA_964588755.1 uncultured Prosthecobacter sp.
AACTGCTAACGAAACTCCTAAAATAGCATTTGCACCTAAATTAGCTTTATTAGGTGTGCCATCTAAGTTAAGCATTGTATAATCAATAGCTGTTTGATCTAATAAATAGACTCCTTTTAAATTTTCGCGAATAATTGTGTTTACATTATTAACTGCATTATTTACGCTTTTTCCTAAATACTGACTTTTATCGTTATCTCTTAACTCTACAGCTTCGTGGCTACCAGTACTTGCACCGCTTGGCACAGCAGCTCTTCCTAAAACACCGGTTTCTGTAATTACATCAACCTCAATGGTTGGGTTGCCTCGAGAATCTAAAATCTGACGGGCAACAATGTTATTAATGTATGACATAAAATATTTTTAAGTGGTTCGAAGTTACTAATTTATTAAGTTTTACACACTATAAATTTTCCACAGAAATTGTATTTTATTAGTAAAACTTATATTCAATAATTATATACTTTTAAAAGTAAAAAAATAAATAATTAAATCTCCCCTAAAACACTTTGTGAGCCTTTAACCACATCGCCAATTTTGACATTAAGTTTGGTTCCAATTGGCAAAAACAAATCTACCCTTGAGCCAAATTTAATAAACCCCATTTCGCCACATTGCTCGGCAACATCGTTTTGTTTACAATACCATACAATTCTTCTAGCCAAGGCTCCTGCAATTTGTCTAAATAAAATTTCGGTACCGTTTTTGTGTTTTACTACCACTGTAGTTCTTTCATTTTCTGTACTACTTTTAGGTTCCCAAGCTGCTAAAAATTTACCCGGATGGTATTTAAAAAAACTAACTACGCCTGCAATTGGATAACGGTTAACATGCACATTAATTGGGCTCATAAAAACACTCACTTGCAAGCGTTTATCTTTAAAATATTCGTTTTCGGTTGTTTCTTCTATTACTACAATTTTACCATCTGCGGGCGAAATAATTAAATTTTCGCCAGTAGTAAAATTTCTTTTAGGATGACGAAAAAACTGCAAAATAGTAATTAGTAAAAAGCCACTTAAAACGTAAGCAAAAAGTTTAGCTATTAAAAACTCATTAAAAAAATAATGAGCAATTCCAATTACTATAATGCTAAACACTAATACTAATACTAAACTTGCGTAACCTTCTTTATGAAATTTCATTTTTATAAATTTTGTTTTAAAACAAAAAGCGCAAAAAAATTTGCGCTTTTTAGATAAGTTATTTTTATATTATTTCTTTGGAGATTCACCTTTATCAAAATCAACAACTATTGGAGTTGAAATACATAATGATGAATAAGTACCAATAATACGACCTATTAATAATGCAAATATAAATCCTCTAATACTTTCGCCACCAAAAATAAATATTACTAATAGTACAAAAAATACAGTTAACGAGGTTAAAATAGTACGGCTTAATGTGCTATTTAAGGCATAATTTATCAGTTTATTTCTTTCAGCACCAGCAACATCTAATTTACTATTTGACGCCAAACGTTCTCTGATACGGTCAAACACTACAACTGTTTCTGTCATTGTGTAACCCATTACGGTTAAAATTGCAGCTATAAAATCTTGTCCAATTTCTAAAGAGAATGGTAAAATTCCATCAAAAATTGTATAGAATGACAATACAATTAAAACGTCGTGAAATAAAGCCACAACAGAACCTAAACCATATTGCCATTTACGGAAACGAACAACAATGTATATAAACATCATTAAGCATGAAAATAAAATAGCACCGTATGCACCATACACAATATCTGTTGCAATGGTTGGTCCAACTTTTTGCGATTGCATAATTTCGCCATTACCCGCAACAGATGCTAAACTCGCTTTTATTGCGGCTTCAACTTCTTTATCGGTATTTGGATTGTTGTCAGAAACTCTAAACGTTGTTGTTACTTTTACCTGGTTTTTTGTTCCTAAAGTTTTAACTTCAGGAGCTCCACCAAGGGCAGGTGCTAAAGCAGTTTTAATATCTTCTGTATTTACATCTTTATCAAAACGAATTTGATACGTTCTTCCTCCTTTAAAATCTACACCTAAATTTAAGCCTTTATTTTTTATAAAAAACACAACCCCTAAAACTATAACTGCAGTTGAGATTGCATAATAAATTTTACGTTTACCTACAAAATCAAACGATAATTTTTTAAATGCATTTTTAGTTGCTGTAGTATCAAATGGTATTTCCATTTTTTTCTCTAACATCCATTCAAAAATTACACGTGTAATTAATATTGCAGAGAATAAAGATGTACAAATACCAATAAATAAAGTAGTTGCAAAACCTTGTACCGGGCCACTACCAAATACATATAAAATTACAGCTAAAATTGCAAGTGTAACGTTTGAATCAATAATAGAACTCATTGCATGTTTAAATCCTTCTTTAATTGCAGCAGAAGTTGATTTCCCTTCGGCTAATTCTTCACGCACGCGTTCAAAAATTAAGATATTAGCATCTACCGCTAAACCTATTGTTAAAACTATACCCGCAATACCTGGTAATGTTAACACAGCCCCTAACGAAGTTAAAATTCCCATTATAAAAAACATATTGGCAATTAATGCAACATTTGCAACTAAACCAGATTTGCTATAATAAAATGCCATAAAAATGAAAATTACAATTAATGCAATTGCAAAACTCATTAAACCAGATTCAATAGCTTCTTGACCCAATGTAGGACCTACAACGCTTTCCTCTACAATGTGAGATGGAGCTGGTAATTTACCAGCACTTAAAATAGCCACTAAAGCGTCGGCTTCTGCATCTGTAAAATTACCTGATATTTGAGATTGACCACCAGAAATTTCGGCATTAACACGTGGGGCACTAAATACCATATTATCCATAACTACAGCAATACATTTGCCTTTGTTAGAGCCTGTAATGTTTTTCCATTTTTGGCCAGCTTCATTATTCATGCTCATACCAATGTTTGGCGAAGCACCACTTTGTTGATCGTATTCTTTTCGTGCACTTGTAATAATATCTCCACTTAAAGCCGCACGACCTTTACTATCTGCTTTTACAGCATATAATTCAAAATAACCACCAACAACATTACCTTCTGCATCTTTGCTTTCAATTTCTTTATTATTCCACATAAAACGTACACGTGCAGGGAATACATTTTTAGCTATTGCAATTTTTAATAATTTATTTACTTTAGCTGTATCGGCTTTAGATGTTGCTAAACCAACAATTGGTCCTTCAGCATATTGTTTAGGATTACCTTTTTCATCAACCACAATTCTTCCTTTTAAAGGA
>CAZPSQ010000454.1:0-3270 GCA_964588755.1 uncultured Prosthecobacter sp.
CGTGGCCATGATGGGGCCGCGCCTCACCGAGGCCACAAAGGCGGCCATCCTGAACGCCAACTACGTGGCCAGGAAGCTCGAGCCGAGCTTCCCAACGCTTTACAAAGGCAGCAACGGCCTCGTTGCGCATGAGTGCATTCTGGACTTCAGCCACTTCCACAAGGTGACGGTGGAGGATGTGGCCAAGCGGCTGATGGATTTTGGCTACCATGCGCCAACCATGAGCTGGCCCGTGGCCGGCACGCTCATGATCGAGCCGACGGAGAGCGAGAGCCAAGCCGAGCTGGACCGCTTCTGCGAGGCCATGCAGTGCATCCATGGTGAGATGACCGGCGTGGAAAGCGGCCGGGCGCATCCCACCGACAACACCCTGAGACAGGCGCCACACACTGCCGCCTCCGTCGTCACAAGCGACTGGTCCCGCGCCTACAGCCGTGAGGCCGCCGCCTTTCCGCTGCCCTGGGTGCGGGAAAGCAAATACTGGCCGCCCGTCTCCCGTGTGGACAACGTGCATGGGGACCGGAACCTGATCTGCACCTGCATCAGCGTGGAAGAAGCGGCGGCGTCTTGATAGGTGACGCCCCCGGGTACGTTTCACCGCGCACCATGAAGCTGCTCGCGCTTGTCCTTTCGCTCCTCACCCTCGTCCCGGTCATTCACGCCGCGGATGTGCCTGCACCGCGTCCGAACATCCTTTTCATCATCTTTGACGACTGGGGCTGGCAGCATGCCGGCGCGTATGGCTGCGACTGGGTGAGGACGCCAAACTTCGACCGCGTGGCCAAGGAGGGCGTGCTCTTCAAAAACGCCTTCACCTCCAACCCGAAATGCAGTCCCTGCCGCGCCACCATTCTGACCGGACGCAATTCCTGGCAGCTGGAGGAGGCCGTCTGTCACAATGGTCTTTTCCCGCCAAAATTCGCCGTGTATCCCGATCTCCTGGAAGCGGACGGCTACACGGTCGGACTCACCGGCAAAGGCTGGGGGCCGGGTGATTTCAAGCTCAACGGCCGCACGCGCAATCCAGCCGGCCCCAGCTTTGACACCGAGAAAGCGGACCCGCCCGCCAAGGGCATCGGCAAGAATGATTACACCGCCAACTTCGCCAAGTTCCTCCAACAGCGTGATGCAAGGAAGCCCTTCTGCTTCTGGATGGGCTTTCAGGAGCCGCATCGCGGCTATGAGCTCGACTCCGGTGTGCGGCTTGGAAAGAAGCTCGCCGACGTGAAAGTGCCAGGCTATCTGCCGGACAATGATGTGGTGCGCGGAGACTTGGCGGACTACGCCGTCGAGGTGGAATACGCGGATGCCTACATTGGCAAGGCGATGGACATGCTGCAAAAGCAGGGGCTGCTGGAGGACACGCTCATCATTGTGACCTCCGATCACGGCATGCCTTTTCCGCGGGTGAAGGGGCAAATTTATGAGGATGGCTATCACCTGCCTCTGGCGATGCGCTGGGGCAAGGGCATCAAGCCCGGTCGTGTGGTGGAGGATTTCATCAATGTGCGTGATCTGGCACCCACCTATCTGGAGCTGGCCGGACTTTCCAAGCATGGGCAGATGAGCGGCACCAGCCTGGCGGGCATTCTGAGCAGCGAGAAAAGCGGTTTTGTGGAGGATCGCAAGGTGATGATCGCAGGGAAAGAACGCCATGACATGGGGCGGCCCAATGACTGGGGTTATCCGGTGCGGGCCATCCGCACACCGGAGTTTTTCTACAGCCACAACTACCACCCCGAGCGCTGGCCTGCCTGCAATCCGGAGACTGGCTATGGCAACTGCGACGATGGTCCCACCAAGACCTGGATTGTGGAGAACAAGGGCCTCTTCTATGACCTGGCCTTTAACTACCGGCCGGAGGAGGAGTTGTACGACATCACCAAAGACCCCGAATGCCTGAAAAATCTGGCTGGCGACCCCAAGTTTGCGACGGCCAAGCAGGAACTGCGCTCCAAGATGGAGGGCATCCTCAAGGAGGAGAAAGACCCACGCCTGCTGGGCAACGAGGCCATCTTCGACACCTATAAATACCTCGGCAACCGCGCCAAAAAAGGCTATGCCGAATGGGAGGCCCGGCAGAAGGGCATCCCATTGCCCGAGGTGCCGAAGAAGGGACGGAAGGCAAAGGCCGATGAATAGGCGCTCCAGCGTCGCGTAATGCGGTGCCAGTGAAGGATGTTCGTTGGCGGATGTTCATTCGTTCGGCTGACGAAAGCGGCGTCGCGCTTGCGCTTGCCGCCGCACTCCAAGACACTGCCGCGCTTGCGAGGGGCCGCCACCCGTTGCATCTCGACAATCATGGCTTTTTCGATCATGCATTGTCATGCGCCCGATCACACTCTCCTCCATCCTCCTGCTTCTGCTCTCTTTTGCCGTCACCCATGTCCCCGCCGCTGACGCAACCGCCCCTGCCGCCCTCGTCTCCGCCCTCTACAAGGCGCATGACAACAACAAGTCGCCCTTCTTCCAGACGGACGACAAGGCCCGTCTGACCAAACATTTCACCAAGGAGCTGGCAGACCTCATCTGGAAGGACGCCAAGGAATCGAACGGCGAGGTGGGCGCGCTGGATTTCGATCCCCTCTACGACGCGCAGGACACCGAGATCAAAAAGTTCGCCATTCAGCCGGCCAAAATCACTGAAGGCAAGGCCACAGTGCTGGTGAACTTTGTCAACATGGGCGAGAAGCAGCAGATCACCTTCAGGCTCATGCAGGAGGCTGGTGCCTGGAAGATTGCTGACATTCAGTACTCTGCGGGTCACACGCTGCTCGGCCTCTTCAAGGCTGCCGCCAAAGAGAACTGAGGTGGACATTCCACCGGATGCCATTAATCTGACAATGGATTGGTCGGAGTGATCGCCCGTGTTTCGCCGCAAGGCGGATGCGGGAGGAAAGTCCGGACACCCCAGGGCAGCATGCCATGTGAAAGCATGGGGGCTGCGGTGCAAGCCGCGGTCACAGACAGTGTCACAGAGAACATACCGCCTCCGCGCAAGCGGCGGTAAGGGTGAAAAGGCGGGGTAAGAGCCCACCGCTCCGACCGTGAGGAAGGAGGCACGACAAACCTCATGCGGTGCAAGACAGAACAGGAGAAACGGCCCGCCCTGGCCGCAAGTCCCGCAAGGGATGGATGACTCCGGGTAATAGTCGCTCCACTGCCGCAAGGCAGGGGCGGGCCGGTCGCTCCGGTCCGACAGATAAATGATCATGGCGCCAGGCCGCAAGGCCCCGCGCAATTGCCTGGGGATGAGTGCCATATCGGTGT
>CAZPSQ010000455.1:0-3268 GCA_964588755.1 uncultured Prosthecobacter sp.
GGTGCGGCGGGTGCGGCGGGTGCGGCGGGTGCGGCGGGTGCGGCGGGTGCGGGATCAGGCTCGCGCTCGGGTCCGGTGGGCGTGGGCTGGCCGGGGGCCTTGGCCTGGGCCAGGAAGACATCCAGCCAGCGCCCAGGGCCTGCGGTGGGCTGGTCCCCGGCGGAGAGGGGGATCTGGTCCGCCGGCGGCATCACGGCGAGGATCTGCATACGGGCGCTGCGCAGGGTCACGATGCCTGCGGTCTCCTGCTGGAAGGTGTCGTGGTAGTCCAGCCAGCCCCGGATGAGGCGCTTCTGCGGGTCCGGCTGGTAGTTGATCCAGCGGTTCAGCCAGGACACGGGCCACTTCACCATGGCAGGGCCGCGCGGCACGCAGACCCCCTGCCACTGGAAGACGCGGACCCCGAAGCTGCATCTGCCGGTGAGGGAGGTCCCCACAAAGTGCTCCTCCTGCGCGGTGGGGGGCATCTGCAGGCGCTCGGTGTCCTGGTCCAGCTCGCTGGGCAGCCAGACGTGGCTGCCCTGGCGGATGAAGATGCCGCCGCCGACGTCGGTAAGAGTGGTGAGGTCGGAGATGACGCGCGCCTTCCCCGCCGCCACCGCCTGCCACAGCGCGGCCACGCGGGCCGCCTCCGTGGCATGTGTGGTAGTATCTGCCATGATTTCCACAACCACCATCTCCGGCGCGCGGACCACCACCTGCCGGACCTCCCGCGCCAGGTCCTCCGCCGCGCCGGCCAAAGTGACGAGGGAGAAGAGGAGAGTCATGCACCACCTCATGGAGTGCCGGGGCTGAGGATGAGAAGGTGACGCCGTGCAGGCAAATCCGCCACGGGGGCGTGGAGCATCTGCGCCAGCAGTTGCGGCGCACGGCCGAGGCTGACGCCGCCGCGCCATTCCAGCTTGTGAAACTCGGGATACTCCACGGAAAGGCGGTCCCGCTCCGCGCCTTCCGCCGCGTTGGCAAAGTTGATGCGGCGCATCCCGGGCGGCGCGGTGTGGTGCTCAAACTCCAGGTCGAAGGCGAGGCGGTGGTCGTCGGTGAAATGGATTTCTGTGAGGCTGGCGCGGGTGCCGACGAAGCGCCCGGCGGAGGCCTGCGGCCGCACCTCGGGCGTGCCGCCGGTGACCTGCCAGCCTGTGGTGAACTGGCGGGTGCCGCCGCGCTGCCAGTCGAGGGGGGAGAGGTCCCCCTTCAAGGTGATCTCCTGGTCCACCGCCAGCCGCGCCTCCGGCGGCTGCTGGCGGGAGTGGTGGAGGAGGCGGTCGCACAGGTCGGCGGCGTCGCGGTGCTGGTCCTTGAGCTTCGCCTGCCAGAGAGCTTCCGGAATGACGAAAAGCTGGAGCCGCAGGCGCGGCGGCGCGGGCTCCGCAGTACCGCTGCGGAAGGCCAGCCAGAGGCTGCTGCTGATGCCGGTGAGGAAGGTGCGGCGGCGCGTGGGCTGGGGCATGGTGGGCCTGGGATTGCGCGGAGGATAATCAGGACGGTGCCTGAAACGCAATGCTAAAAGAACGGCGGGCTGTGGCAGCGGCTGCTGGTGCTTTGTGCAGGTTCAGGCTTGAAACGGGCCGGAATCGCCAGAGAGACTGTGGATGCCTGCCTCAGACCTGGACGAAGACACTGGAGCCAAGACCCCCACGGCCGCCGCCGCCGCGCCCACGCCGACGGATTTCACGGAGGCGGAGCTGGAGTTTCACCACCGGGCGCTGTCGCCGCTGCGGCACTTTGAGACGTGCGCGAAGATCCAGAACGCGCTGACGAAGCGGCTGGAGACGCCGCGCGCGAATGTGCTGCAGCGCCGGATGGCGGAGGCGGTGGAGGTGCTGGAGGCTGTGGGAGTTCCTGCCATACGGGTGATCGTGACGAAGACGCGGCAGTGCGGGGGGACGACCTTTGCGGTGCAGATTTTGTACCACAGGTCGCAGCGGATGAACACGGACTCGCTGATCCTGGCGAACATCTCGGAAAACAGCCAGGGGATTCTGGAGCGGATGAAGGTGTTCAGCGCGGCGGACGCTTTTCCCTGGGGGAACAAGCTGACGGCAAAGCAGTCGGTGATGACGTGGGCAAACGGGAGCACGGCGACGATCACAAGCGCGGAGGCGCTGAACCCGGGGATCTCGAAGCCGCGGCAGGCGGTGCTGTTTTCAGAGTCGGCCAAGTATCCGCGCGGCGGGGTGAAGGATGATGAGAAGATCTTTGCGTCGATCCTGCCGAGCCTGAACGACGCGGGGATCGCGATCGCGGAGTCCACGCCGGAAGGGGCGAGCGGCATCCACTACAAGCTGTGGCAGAAGGCGCTGGGGCTGGATGACTTCCTGGCGGAGTGGCGGCGGGGAAACACAGCGCCGGGGAACGGGTGGGTGAAGGTGTTTGCGGGGTGGTTTGAGTTTGAGGAGAACGTGAAGCCGGTGACGCCGGGGCTGCGGGCAAAGATCGACGCGACGCTGACGCAGCGGGAGGCGAACGGGCGGCAGAGGTACGGGTGGACGCATGAGCAGATCGCATGGCGGCGGGCGATCCTGGAGGCGGAGTGCGGCGGGTCGGAGGATCTGTTTGATGAGTTTTACCCGGAGGATGATGTGGGGTGCTTCCTGAGCTCCGGGCGGCCGCGCTTCAATGCGGCGGCGCTGCGCGGGCTGGAGCAGCGGGCGCACGCGCATGCGCCGGAGGTGGGGTCGCTGGTGGACATGGGTGGGAATGTGGACTTCCAGCCGGACGGGACGGGCTTTGGCGCGTTTCATGTGTGGGAGCGGCCGCGTGTGGGGTGCAGCTACATCGTGTGGTGTGACCCGGCGACGGGGGAGGACCAGACGGAGGGGCGGAACCCGGACCGGCACTCCATCGGCGTGCTGCGCGCGGGGTACCAGGAGGGCAGCGCGGGCGGGGCTGTGGTGCGGAAGGATGCGGTGGTGGCGCGGGTGCGGCCGCCCTTCACGGGCACGGGCAGCCTGACGGCGGACTGCATCCGCCGGCTGTCGGCCTACTACGGCGGGGCGCTGGTGGTGCTGGAGGTGAACATGGGCCTGCACATCCTGAAGGAGCTGCAGGACGCGGGCGTGCCGCTGTACAAGCGGGAGGTGGTGGACCCGTATGACCGGGAGACGCAGCGCCACATGTTTGGCTGGAAGCTGAAGGACCGGGACCAGCGGCGGGAGGTGGTGGACGGGCTGGCGCTGGCCTTTCACAACGACCAGATCGAGGTGTGGTGCCCGCACATTTTGGACGAGTGCCGGACGTTCATCTATGACAAAAACGGGAAGGAGAC
>CAZPSQ010000456.1:0-3265 GCA_964588755.1 uncultured Prosthecobacter sp.
AGTAGAAACAGGGGGGTTTCAAAAACCCGCCTGCGCCTGCTTGCAAACCGTTATGTGCAATATTAACCGACATTCTAATGATTAAAAACCTGATATTTTTTGCCGCTATTTTGATTATTACTTCGTTAAGACAAAGTAATAGTGAGTTAAAATTTACCATGACATCTCCGGACAAATGGAGAAAAACAACAAACTCAGAAATCTTTGATAATATTGACAAATTTAAATTAACTCAAAATCAACTTGAAAAATATATTGCAGACCATAAGGGTTCTGTTCTATTTGTTTCCTACACTAAATACGACCCCTCACAACATGCTGGGCTAATCCCGACAATCCAAGTAAACATTCGAAAGAACCCGACAAAAACTTTCGAGGACTTTTTTCAGACAATGAAAAAAAGTAGTGAGTCAATGCAAAATTACTTTAAGGACTTTGTGTATATCGACAAACCACAAAAGCTTAAGATCGATGGAAAAGAGGCATTTTACTTTTCCTCAAAATTCACTATGACAACTAATACACAGACAATAAAGCCCAGAAGCAGAACATACGCAATTCCTAACGGCAACACATTCTTTCAAGTTAATTTCACCGACGGTGACAATGAAAACTGTACGACGCTTTTCGACAGCCTTGTGAAGACTATTCGATTTAAATAAATACTGCACATAACACGGGTTTGGCGGCAGCGGCGGACTTGCAACTAATAAACAGAATTCATATATTTACATTTGGCTTCGGTAGCAACATTTGGTTTCCGCCGACCGCCAAGCCCGAAAACGTTATAAGCCATTTTAACCGACACACTACCCAACATACGAAACCGACAATTTGACGAATGAATGACAACGATACAAAACGACTTTCACGACTGACCGCAATCTTGACACAGTTGCAAACGAAACGACTTTTGACAGCGACAGCACTTGCAGCCAAATTTTCGGTTAGCGTTCGGACAATTTATCGGGACATTAGGGCATTGGAACAAGCAGGCGTTCCAATCATTACGGAAGACGGCAAAGGCTACACACTAATGGAAGGTTACAGAGTTCCTCCTGTAATGTTTACCGAAGCACAAGCCAATGCACTAATTACAGCCGAACAATTAGTTCTCAAAAATAAAGACACTTCGTTCATCAAAGAATACAGCGAAGCCGTTGAAAAAATCAAATCGGTTTTGAAATACAGCATACAAGACAAAGCCAATTTGCTTTCCGAACGAACACGTTTTGACCAAAACATCAACCGAGAAAGAAACAGCAATAATTTATCGGAATTACAATTTGCTTTGACAAATTTTCGCCTTACAAAAATTGAATACACCAACGAGCAAAACAAAACCACCACCCGACATATTGAGCCGTTTGCGTTATTAAGCACAGAAAATTGGCTGTTAGTTGCTTATTGTTGTTTGCGAAAAGAATTTCGTTTTTTCCGTTTGGACAGAATTAAAAAATTGGAAGTCCTTACCGACAAATTTGAACCGCACGGAATGACCCTGCAAGAGTATTTTGACAGGTATCACTAATTTTTTCAGACCCCTGACATAAGGCTGTCATCAACCCATTTTAGTTTTGCACCACGTTAAACAATTAAAGTAAAATTAAAATGGAAAAAAGAACGATTGACCCTTGGAAATGGGGCGAACAAACAAATTCTGCACAGGCAGTAGAAGTAAAAAATGTAACAGGAACGCTTTACTGTTCGGGACAAGTAGCCATTGACGAAAATGGTGTGCCGAGCAACGCAGATATGCGTTCGCAGTTATTGCAAACTATTAAAAACTTGGAAACGCTTATCAGCGAATCGGGTTATGAAACAAAAAACATCGTAAGACTGAATGTTTACACAACATCAGTTCAAGAGTTTTTTACAACGTGTATGGACGTTTATGTTCCGTTCATTCATCAAAACGGACTTAAACAAGCAACTACGTTACTTGAAGTAAAAGGACTTTTTGCAACATTAACCGTAGAATTAGAAGCGACTGTTGTAAAGTAAAAACAAACTAAAGCGGCAGGGCGGAACGCCCTGCCGCTTTTTATTTTACATTTGAATATGTCAATAAACGAAAAGACGAACATAGAAACATTTTGTCCGACAAACCGAATAGATTGGCGAAAGTGGTTAAAGAAAAACCACCAAACAAAGCAGTCTGTTTGGCTTGTTTGTTATACAAAAAAATCAAACCAACCAACCGTAAATTGGAGTGAAACCGTTGATGAAGCACTTTGTTTTGGTTGGATTGACAGCACCCGAAAAACGATTGACGAATTTTCGTTTATGCAGTTTTTCAGCAAACGCAAACCCAACAGCACTTGGAGTAAAATCAACAAAGAAAAAGTGCAAAAACTCATTGACAACGGACTAATGTCACAAGCAGGTTTGGACATCATTGAAACCGCCAAACAAAACGGCTCTTGGACAATCTTAGACGAAGTTGAAGAACTGAAAATCCCCAACGACTTAGAAAAAGCATTTAAGAAACACAAAGGTTCAAAGGACTATTTTCTAAGTTTAAGCAAGACCGTTAGAAAAATGATGCTGCAATGGCTTGTTCTTGCCAAACGACCCGAAACCCGACAAAAACGAATAAATGAAATTGCTGAACAAGCAGGACAAAATAAGAAACCGAAACAGTTTTGACGAAAGAAAAAAAACGGCTTATAACAGCGGTTTTGCGTCAGGCGGGGGGACGTGCTTCGTATGAAAGTAATTGCTAAATTTGAACTTTCGGCTTCGTATCAAGGTTAGTGCTAAAATCCCGCCCGAACGCAAAGCCCCGAACCGTTATAGGGCATTTTAGGACAACGGCTTCGGACGACAATAAACATTATAAATGGAACAACAAGACAAACTAAAAAACGCTATTAGAGGTTTAGCAAAAATTCAACTTCACATTGACAACAGCGGTGGACCTGAAGAAAACGGAGAACTGTTTGAAGAATATTTTCACATAAGAGCAAAGATTTTAGCAAGTTTCGGTTTGCCTGACAGTGACACATTTGGAAAAATATTATTCGTTAAATCATTACCAACAGACAAAGACGTTGATACAATTATCAACAATCTAAAAAAAGCTGCAACAGAATATTTGCTTTCACCGGCAAAGACTGAGGCCCAAATTTTAGAGGAGGCAATCGCAAATAAATTAGAACCCGAACAAGTATTACCTGAGTTTGGAATAACCTCACATTTATACACGCTTTGGAGTTACTACCTTTAGGTGGACACAAAAGTTAAGATTATCTGCGCTAACTTT
>CAZPSQ010000457.1:0-3257 GCA_964588755.1 uncultured Prosthecobacter sp.
CGCGGGGGGGGTCGTGCACGTTTGCCGCGGTTTTCGTAGGGCCGGGGGGCGGGGGGGCCGCCAGGGGGGGGGGGGGGGGGGCGGGCGTCAGCCCCAGGCCGGCCACCGGGGGAGGCGGGGCGCTCGGGACATCATAGTCAGGCAGGGGCACCGTGTCGTCCGGCACGTGGACGCGTGGTGTGGCGGTCACGGTCGTCGTGGTCACCGTCCGCCCCGGAATGACAAGGCTCTGCCCCACAAAGATCTTGTTTGCGTCCTTGATTTTGTTGGCGCTGGCCAGCGCCGCTGTGGTCATCTTGTGCTTGATGGCGATGGCCTTCAGGCTGTCCCCCTTCCTCACCGTGTAGCGGTTCGTGGCGGTGTCCGCCCTTGCCGGGGTGGAGATGTATCTGGCGCCCCCGCCTCCGGGCGTGGAGGGCTTGTAGCTGGCCTGGGTGGTGGCAGGCAGGCTGATCCGGTGCGGGGAGGGGATGAGCAGCGTCTGGCCCACCCTCACCTCGTCCTGCGTCATGCGGTTGAGCTGCTGGATCTCACCCACGCTCACCCGGTGGGTGGAGGCGATGCGGAACAGCGTGTCCCCCGGCCGTGCCACATAGCTGGTGTGCGCCGCAATGTCTGATCCCCCGTCATAACGGCGGGTCCCGTTGCCGCTGCGCTTGATGCTGCTCACATCCCGCTCCAGCTCCCCCAGACGGAGGTTTTGCACCTTGTCATTGTCACGGATGGTGGCCACCTGCCTGCTCAGATCACCCGTGGGTCCGTACACCTTGGGGGCAGGCGGCGGGGCGGCCGTCGGTTTTTTTGAAGAAGTTGTCTTGGAGCCAGTTTTGGCCGGTGTGCGTGTGGTGGAGCTGGTCTTGGCCGGTGTGCGCGTCTTGGTGGTTGCCTTTGGCGGTGCCGAATGTTGAGGCGGCCTGCCGTACCCGGGCGGAGGCGGCGGATAAGTGTAACCGGCAGGCGGCGGGTACGAGTTCGGGTAGGCGGGATACGTCGCCGGCGTCTGCACGGCGGCGGCAGCCTGGCGTGTGGCCTTCGTGGATGCGGGCTGCTTCAGCGCCCCGTTCGCAGGGTAGCCCGGCGGCGGCGGCATGTTGTAGGTGTGGGACACCTGGGCTCCCGCTGGCAGCACGGCAGCGGCCCCACAACCAGCAAGGAGGAGACGGAGCACACGAGTGGCGGGAGAAGGCGCATTCATGTGGATATTATAGAAAATTTAGTTGTTTGTTCAAACAAATATTTTATATAGCCGAATAAATTTTTGAAATTTCACCTCTCCATGGCAGTTGCTGCCCAGACCGCGCTCGCCTTGGCGGCCCTGGCGGGCGGCGCATTGTCCCTGGTCTGGTTGGAACGACATGGCAGCTCCCAGCCGAGCCCCGCCGTCGCCCGCTGGGATGACACCGCCCCATTGGTCATCGTCGATGCCGGCCATGGCGGCCATGACGGCGGTGCGGTGGCAAACGACATTGTGGAAAAGAACCTCGCGCTTGACCTGGCCCGCCGCCTCAAGCACGAGCTCGAAGCCGCCGGTCTGCGTGTGCTCATGACCCGCGACTCGGACGTCTTTCTGCCTTTGGAAGCCCGTGCCGCACTCACTGGCCGTCACAACGCAGCAGCCTTCGTCAGTGTCCACCTCAATACCGATGGCGACGGCACCACCGCTGAGGGTATCGAGACCTATTTTGCTGAGACAAAGCTGCTTTCCGCCCGGCAGACGTCCAAAGGATCGCCAGCTTCCTCCTCCAGCGCGGACTTCGCGGAGAACGTGCAGCGGATGGTGTGTGCCAGCACCAAGGCCCAAAACCGGGGGACCAAGGCACGCAGCTACGCCGTCGTGTCCCAGGCATCTTGCCCGGCCGTGCTTGTGGAGTGTGGCTTCATCACCAACAAGGCCGAGGCCGCGCGCCTGAAGCGTGCCGGCTATGGCGACAAGATCGCCTCCGGCATTGCCCAGGGCGTGGTCCTGTTCCTGGCGGCGCGTCCCTCCCAGCCGAAGCTTGTTGCGGCAGCCGAGTAAAAATGATCGGGACAAACCTGCCCCGGCAGAGTAACTGCGCCTGCCTTGGCTGATTCACCCTCCAGCACGGTTTCGAGCACGCGCCGCATTCTGTACGCGGCCGCGTTGTTCGTGCTGGTCTCTCTGGTGTTTTACGCGCTGTTTTCCACGGTGAGCTACCGGTGGAGCTGGGAGGGCGTGTGGCGCTACCGCCAGCAGTTCGTCTATGGCTGGCTCACCACCCTGGGCGTGTCCCTCGTCGCCATGGTGTTCAGCGTCATGTTTGGCTTTTTGCTCATGCTCGGGCGGCGTTCGCCGTGGGAGCCGGTGCGGATGTTCTGCAGCGGCATGGTGGAGCTGGTGCGCGGCTCCCCGCTGCTGGTGCAGCTCCTCATAGGCCACTACATCATTGCCAATGCCCTCCGTCTGGACCAGCCCGTGTTCACCGGCATCATCCTGCTCGGCTGCTTCGAGGGCGCCTATCTCGCGGAGATTTTTCGCGGCGCGGTGGAGAGCATCAGCGCCTCCCAGTTGGAGGCCGCGCGGGCCGTCGGCTTCAGCAAGGCGCAGACCTATCGCTTCGTCATCATCCCCCAGGCCATGCGCCGCGCCCTCCCGGGCACCACAGGGCAGCTCGTCTCCCTGATCAAGGACTCCTCCCTGCTCTCCGTCATCGGCATTGAGGAGCTGGTGCAGAAGGTCAAGATCATGAACGCCGCCACCTACAAGCCGCTGGAGGGTTTCCTCCCGCTTGCCCTGGCCTACCTTGTCGTCACCCTCCCGCTGTCCCACCTCGCACGCCGTCTGGAGGGGAGGTTCGCCTATGAAACTTGAGGCCCAGGCCGTGACGAAGCGCTACGGCGCTCACGCCGCCCTCGATGGCGCCACCTTCACCACCGGGGATGCCGCCCGCGTCGTCGCGCTGCTCGGCCCCTCCGGCGGGGGGAAGTCCACCCTGCTGCGCGTGCTCGGCTGCCTCCTCGTTCCAGATGAGGGCAGCGTCCGCATCGAGTCCGGAACACTGCCGCATGATGAGGAGGGCGCTCTCAATGCGCGGCGGAAAAACGGCTTCGTCTTCCAGGGCTACAACCTCTTTCCCCATCTCACCGCCCTGCAAAACATCACGCTCCCCCTGCGGCAGGTGCATGGCATGGACGCCTCCGCCGCCGTTCAGCGCGCCACCGGGCTCCTCCACCGGCTCGGCCTTGCCGGGCATGAGCACAAACGGCCCAGCCAGCTCTCCGGCGGCCAGCAGCAGCGC
>CAZPSQ010000458.1:0-3250 GCA_964588755.1 uncultured Prosthecobacter sp.
TGCCAAAATCCCACCAGCGGTACCACTTCGGTCCCGGGAAATACACGCTGTTGTACGGACGCATGGGCGCGGGGCCGATCCACAGGTCCCAGTCGAGATATGGCGGCGGTGTCTCCGCCGCCACCGGCCGCTCCATCACATGCACAATGTCGCCGTTCTTCTCCGCATCCTCCTTGCTCTGCAGGCCCCAGGCGCGGGCCACGCACACGTGAGCCTCCGTCACCTTGCCAATGGCACCGCTTTGGATCAGCTCCACCACACGGCGGTAATTCGGCATGCCATGAATCTGCGTGCCCATCTGCGTCACCACGCCCGCTTTCGCTGCTGCCTCCGTGATGAGCCGCGCCTCATGCACATTGTGCGTCAGCGGCTTCTCACAATACACTGGCTTTTTCATCAGCAGCGCGGGCAGCGTGGCGCAGGCATGGGTGTGCTCTGTGGTGCTGATGACCACGGCGTCGATCTCCCCGGCGCGGAGCTGGTCATACAGCTTGCGGAAGTCGCGGAACTTGCGCGCCTTGGGAAATATGGCTCCAGCTCGGTCCAGATTCTCGCCATTCACGTCGCAGAGGGCCACGACGTTTTCGCGTGGCTCCATGGGCGGCGGAGGCTGGGCACCCGCCTCCGCCTTGGGCGGTGACGCCTTGCCGGCGTCCTTGCCGCGCGGCGGTGTGTAGAGCGCCACCCCTGTCAAATCCTTGATGTTCGCCGCGCCGCGTCCGCCCACGCCGATGAACACCAGGTTCAGTTTGTCATTGGGGGAACGCGAGCTGACGATGGCTGGGAAGCCAAGGGCTGCGGCGGTGGCGGCGCCGCTGGCAAGGAACTGACGACGGGAGAAAGCAGTGTGGTTGACGCTCATGATGATCTCCGATAGAACGCGGCGTGTGGACGGGAGTTTGCGGCCAAAGGCGCATGTGTGTCCGGCACACGGGTGGAAACTCTGGCAAAGGCAGCCGCCCGGCGCCATCCATCCGCCTTGGTGCGATGGATGCTGCGGTCATCCCCCGGTCCGTTGACCATGCCGTTCATTTGCGCAGTGCCCGTCTTGCAGCCCTGCTTTTTTTCTTGGCTGCATTGCCGCCGGTTCCGCACTCCGCATTCGACAATCCTGCATCTCCCGCCATCCTTCACGCCCTCATGTCCGCCGCCCCAGCCCTGAAACTTCACGACACCCTCTCCCGCGCTGAGCGCGAAGTGACGCCGCTCGACGGCAAGACGCTGCGTTTTTACTGCTGCGGCCCCACCGTCTATGGTCCGGCGCACATCGGGAACTTCCGCACGTTTGTGGCGCAGGATGTGATGCGACGCGTCGTTGAGCAGTCTGGCACGCCGACGCTGCACGTGCGCAACATCACGGATGTGGATGACAAAACGATCCGTGACTCGCAGAAGGCGGGGCAGAGCCTGACGGATTTCACCCAGGGCTGGACAGCGAAGTTTCATGCAGACTGCGCGGCGCTGAACCTGCTGCCGCCGCATGTCGAGCCAAGCGCGGTGGCGCACATTCCGCAGCAGGTGGCCATGATCGAGAAGCTCATCGCCAACGGCCACGCCTATGCGGCTGCGGATGGCAGCGTGTATTTCCGGGTGGCCTCCTTCAAGGACTATGGCCGCCTGAGCCACCTGGAAGACCGCGAGCTGCGCCTGGGCGCCAGTGAGGCTGCCAGCGCCACGGACAGCGACGAGTACACGAAGGACTCGCTGACGGACTTCGCCCTGTGGAAGGCGCGGAAGCCGGAGGATGGCGACAACTTCTGGCCCAGCCCGTGGGGCGAGGGCCGGCCGGGCTGGCATCTGGAGTGCAGCGCGATGATTCTGGAGTATCTCGGAGAGGATTTTGACCTCCATAGCGGCGGGGTGGACCTGATTTTCCCGCACCATGAGAATGAGATCGCGCAGAGCTGCTGCAGCACGCACGGGGAGTTTGCCCATCATTGGATGCATGTGACGCACCTCATGGTGGACGGTGGGAAGATGAGCAAGAGCCTGGGGAATCTCTTCACGCTGGAGGATCTGGCCAGGCGCGGCTACTCGGCCGCAGAGGTGCGCTATGTGCTCATTGGTGGCCACTATCGCACGCCGATAAACTTTACTTTCCACAGCCTGGATTCCGCGCGTCAGGCGCTACAGAAGCTGGCCAAGGCGGACAAGGCGCTGGAGCGTGCGGGCGCGGCCCTTGGCGCGGGCGCGGATGCTCCAGGCCCCTTCGCGGAGGCCTGGCAGACCTTGCTGCATGATCTGAATGTGCCTGGTGCCATCGGTGGTGTTTTCGGCGTGTTGAACAAGCTCAAGCCCGCGTCTCTCAGCGATGCGGATGCTGCCGCCGCGCGTGGGGGGCTGCATTTCCTGTTGAAGGCGCTGGGCATCCTGCTGCCGCCTGTGGCCGAAGAGGCGGCTGCCGAGGTGCCTGCGGACATCCAGGCCAAGGCACAGCAGCGCTGGGATGCCAAGCTGGCCAAGGACTGGGCCACCGCTGACGCATTGCGCAAGGAACTGGAAGCCGCTGGCTGGCTGATCAAGGACAGCAAGGACGCCTTCACCGTGGTGAAGGCGTGAGGTAGGGATGCTGGTGCCCCGGCATCGGCCGGGAGGTCTGTGTGTGGGAGGTGGGCGAGTGTCGTGCGGTGCCGCCGGAAATGCTGGGCGCGCGACCTTCCTGGAGCAAACAAAAAGATCCGTCGGACCGGACAGATCAGACGGATCTTTTTTGAGGGACTCAGCAATGGAGGACTCAGCCCTTTTTGCCGTCCGCGCGGAGGAAGTTCTCCACCCAGGTGATGTCGTACTGGCCGTTCTGGAAGTCGGAGGTGGTGAGGACCTTGCTCTGGAGGGGGATGGTGGTCTTGATGCCCTCGACAGTGAACTCACCCAAGGCGCGGCGCATGCGGCGGATGGCGATGTCGCGGGTGGCGCCGGTGACGATGAGCTTGGCGATCATGCTGTCGTAATACGGCGGCGCGGAGTAGCCGGAGTACACGTGGGTGTCCACGCGGACGCCGCGGCCGCCGGAGGTGTACCACAGGTTGATCTTGCCGGGGCTGGGGGCGAAGTTGCGGTCCGGGTCCTCGGCGTTGATGCGGCACTCGATGGAGTGGCCGCGCGGCATGGCATTGACCACGTGCTCGGAGAGCGGCAGGCCGGCGGCGATGCGGATCTGCTCCTTGATGAGGTCGCAGCCGTAAACTTCTTCCGTGATGGGATGCTCCACCTGGATGCGGGTGTTCATCTCCATGAAGTAGAAATTCTC
>CAZPSQ010000459.1:0-3208 GCA_964588755.1 uncultured Prosthecobacter sp.
AGGATTTCTGCCTGCGCCTGCACCCCAGCCGCAACGGCCAGCCGCCGCATCTCCATCTCGACCAGAAGCTCTGCAAGCTCGTGGACGGCCTGGAGCAGAACTTCCCCCACACCCCCAGCCTCCTCCACTGCCGCAGCCTCCTCGTCCACGGCCCCGTAGAATGTGGTGAAGGCGTTGTTTTCAAAGGTGATGCGGTGATCCACAATCACACAACTTCACCCGTGAAGCTCAAAGCCGGCACGCATGAGGGAACGATGAGTGTGGGCGGGTGAGCCGCGGCTAGTGAAAGATGAGATTTCGAGTTGTCGCAATAGGGCTCTATAGCTGCCGTATCCTGAGGCATGTCTTCGCTGCAATTTTGCCTCGGGCTTGGCCTTTTCGCTTCCACAACCATCGCCGCTGATCCGGTGCCGGTGGCGCATTGGTCCTTTGATGGCGGCAAGCCGGAGTTCGGGAAAGCCGAGGGCGGTGTGGTGTTTGGGCAGGAAGGGCCGTCGCCGAAGCAGTTCAAGGACATCCCGGCAGGCAACAAGGCCGCAGGTTTCGACCGACTCATGCGGGGGTGATCCTGGCAGCGGAATGCCCGCTCCCAGTCACCCAATCACAAGTCCATGCGCCCCGATAAAAAACCGCCCCGGGCAGATGAAATCTTCCGCGCGATGGATTGGGTGATGCGTCAGCCAGCGCCTTGAGCCACATTTCCGCATGAGTCGAAGTTATCCCGAAGTCAAAGCGCTGCAAGAAGACCTGTCCCGCCTCCAGCCACGCGCTTATGGAGTAGCCAACTGGGCGGGCGACGCGCTGCGGCGCTACCATGCGTGCGCGCCTCAACTTTCCGGGCGGGACGCTTCCCTGCTGGCCTGCCTCCATGAGTGGATCTTGGTGCCGCTGACCTTGTGGCCCTTCAGCATGGTAGATCTTCTGAGTGAATGCCTTTCCATTGTGGAAAAGGGCAAGCCTCTCACGGCGCGGCTGCGCCTGATCATCGATATGCTGCCGCAAGTGCCGGATGAGGTGGTGTGCGCGGCGGTGGCGGAGCATGAGTTGAAAGTGCAGCGCGGCACCTACGAGGAGGTGGTGAACACCCAGGCCAAGTTTGCCCAGGCCGAGCTGGCGCTGAAAGCGGACCCGGCTTTTCAAAAGGACTGGCAGCGCATCAAGGACGCCTTTGATGTCAGCGCCGCCCGGGACTACAAGGGCGTGCTCCGGCGCACGCTCGGGGCTGAGCGCAACATGCGCCCGGAGTTTGCGGTCAACCTGGAAAGGCCCCATGAGGAGTTCCGCCTGGCCTTCGATGCCTTCTGCCTGCGCTGGAACCTCTACGGCATGCAGCACGATGATCCGCTGCTGCTGAAGCTGGCGGTGAATGTCACCCCGCATGGCACCATGATCCTCATCCCCTCCTTCTGGTCCTTTGATCCGAAGCGGGACATGCGCTGGGACGCCATCAACAGGCTCCACCGCCTGCGCGTCAAAGGCCGGCAGGGCGCGGCGCTTGCCGAGGGGCTGGCTGAACGCATGGCCCAGGCCGCCAAGCTGCGCCTGCTCGACGCCGAGGCAAAGGCCAAAAAGCTGCGCGGCGCGGCCCGGCACCGTTTCCTCTGCCAGGGCCTCGGCTGGGTGGAGGACACCGATGCAAAGCGGCTGCAACGCCTGCGCAAAATGCTCCAGGATTGAGGACAGCGAATGGGGACAATCGCATCCCTTTTTTCCGTCACGGTCTCTGGCAGCCTGATGGCATGATCCTGCCTCACGCCAAACTTGCCGAAGACGAACCGAACCACCCATCGCCTGCCGCGCCCGAAACACGTCCAGCCCAACTTGTTTGTGAAATGGCGGAGGCGGGAGCTTTCAGTCCGCACCTGGGCCGGATGCATGGTCCCGTGCTGGCTGCCTTTGGCGGAGGCCCCATGCATCAATGCCGCATGGATGGCAGCTATGATCTGCAAAAACTGATCTCCATCCATTCCAGGCACCTGTTCCGTTCCATCCAGCGCTTCCATGCTAGGGAGGAAACCCTTTTCTGGGACGATCTCACCTTCCGCATGGGCGCCCACGCCTTTGTCTATGCGGATGAAAGCCGCATCATCGCCTGCGCGGACACCGCACAGACCGCCGAGAAGCTCGCCCGGCAGTTTCATGAGGATGGCCTCCTGCCTCCCGTGCCGCGTGGTGGCAGCTACCGCCTCATCCGCACCGGGCGGGACATCAGCACGCAGACCGTGCCGCTGTCACCCGACACCGTTCTGGATGAGGCACGGCTCAGCCTTCATTACGGCCCCGGCTTTGTGGAATGGCACCAGCAGTTCCTCAGCCTGCTGCGCCGTCATCGTCATGGACTCTCCTTGTTGGAGGGTCCGCCAGGCACGGGCAAGACCTCCTACCTCCGCCATCTCATGGGCGCGCTCAGCGAGACTCATCGCTTTTATTTTGTACCCAACGGCTCCCTCTCCGTGCTCACCCATCCCGAGTTCGTCGGCTTCTGGGCCGACCAGCGCCGCCGCCATGAAAAGGAAAACTTCGTCGTCATCCTGGAGGACTCCGACACCGCCATCCTCGCGCGCGGACCCGACAACCGGGACCAGGTCAGCGCCATCCTGAACCTCTCCGACGGCATGCTGGCCGACTTCCTCCGTCTCCAGATCATCTGCACCATCAACTGCCGCGCCTCGGACATTGACCCCGCCCTGCTGCGCCCCGGACGCCTGCTCACCCATCGTTTGTTTGACCGGCTGCCGCACGCAGCCGCCGCCAGCCTCGCTGCGCATCTCGGCAAAACCCTCCCCCACCCCGGCAATTACTCCCTCGCCGAAATCTACGCCGACGAAACCCCAGCCCCACCACCCGCCCGCGTCATCGGCTTCTCCCCGTAGGCGCATTCGCCAGAATGCGAAACTCCCCGCAGCCACACCCGTCCCTCATGAAAATCGTCGCCCTTGATTTTGAAACCGCCAATCACAGCCCTTTGAGCGCCTGCGCCCTCGGCCTTGCCGTGTTCGAAGACCACCAACTCATCGAGTCCCCTTACTGGCTCATCAAGCCGCCGCCAGGCCACGGCAGGTTCAAGGAAGAATGGACCGAGGACATCCACGGCATCAGTTGGTTCGACGTGCGCGACCAGCCCGAGTTCGGCGGCATCGCCCCCGAAGTCATCCCCCACCTCGCCAGCGCCGACCTTGTCGTCGCCCACAATGCCATCTTCGACCTC
>CAZPSQ010000460.1:0-3206 GCA_964588755.1 uncultured Prosthecobacter sp.
GCCGGAACGAACTTTAGAAGCGATTTACGTCGATCATGGGCTGCACGCCGCGTCCGTCGCCTGGGGCGAGCATTGCGCCCGCGTCTGTCAAGATCTGAACGTCCCATTTCGCGTACTGCGAGTGAATGCCCACCCCGCGCCCGGCGAAAGTCCCGAAGCCGCCGCCCGCCAGGCGCGCTATGCCGCGCTCGCAGCAGAACTGGAACCGGATGCCGCCCTGCTCACCGCCCACCATCGCGATGACCAGGCCGAAACCTTGTTGCTGCAATTGCTGCGTGGCGCGGGACCGCACGTACTGGCGGCGATGCCAGAGGCGGCGCATCTCGGCCAAGGCCGGTTATTGCGTCCGCTGCTGAACGTGGATCGTGCCGAGTTGCTGGCTTACGCCCACGCGCAGCAACTCCAATGGATCGAAGACGCCAGCAACACGGATACGGGCTTCGACCGTAACTATCTCCGCCATCACATTCTGCCGCTGCTCCAGAAGCGCTGGCCCGCCGCGAATCGCGTTCTGGCCCGTTCCGCCCGCCTGTGCGCCGAAACTGCCGGTTGGCTGGACGCGGAAGCCGACGCCGATCTCGCCCACATCGTGACCGTCCGCCCGGACGGTCTCTCCATCCCGGCCTTGCGCGAATTAAGCGAGCTGCGCCAACGGAATCTGCTGCGGCGCTGGCTGCGAAAGCTCGGTTTGCCGATCCCGGACACCCGACAATTACAGCATATTCTGCACGACACCCTGACGGCCGCCTGCGACCGTCAACCCTGCATTCACTGGTCTGGCGGCGAAGTGCGGCGCTATCGCGATAGGTTGTACGTCATGCCGCCGCTGGCGCCGCACGATGCGCAACAAACCTTTCTCTGGCAGCCCGATGCCGCTGCGTATCCGCCGCTGGAATTGCCAGGATTAGGGATATTACGATTGCAGAAAACGGTCGGGGCGGGATTGCGTTCCGAACTATTGGATGGAGCGACGCTCACCATTCGGTTTCGCCAAGGTGGCGAACGATTCCAGCCTGTCGGTCGTTTACACCGTCAGGAATTGAAAAAGCTGTTGCAGGAGGCCGGCATTCCACCGTGGCGGCGGGAGCGATTGCCGTTGCTGTATTGGGAGGATGCGTTGCTGGCCGTGGTGGGGTTAGGCATCGCCGCCGATTATGCTGCTGGACCCGGCGAAGCGGGTTGGCAGCCTGCCCTCACACGGTAGGCGTCACCATCAAGGCGGTGATCGAACAGACCCGGCAGGACCGGGAATCCGGTGACATCCGGGAGGATAGAGGCGGTTATCAGGGCAAGGAGATCGAAACAGTTGACCACCTGGCCGACCGAATTTTTGAGTTGGTGAAGAACCAGAATGAATACTGAGCCCCACTGCATCACCGTTGGCAGCCTTTCCGTGGAGGTCGTGCGTAAGGACATCAAGAATCTGCGCTTAGGCGTCTATCCACCCAACGGGCGGGTGCGGGTGACTGCGCCGCTGGTAGTAAACGACGAGGCGGTGCGGCTGGCGATCATCGGCAAGCTGAGCTGGATCAAGCGCCAGCAAGCCCGCTTCGCCGAACAACCCCGCCAATCGCCGCATGAGATGGTGAATGGCGAGAACCACTATTTCATGGGGCAGCGCTATCGTTTGCGGATCATGACTTACATCGGTCCGCCCCGCATTCGTTGCAATGGCGCCGATTTTCTCGATCTGTTTATCCGTCCTGATCTTTCCCCTGAACAGCGCCACCACATCCTACAGCGCTGGTATCGGGAGCAACTGCGGACACAAGTTCCGCCACTGCTGGAGAAGTGGCAGCCGGCGTTAGCAGTTCAGGCTGCCGAATGGGGCATTAAGCGGATGAAAACCCGCTGGGGAACCTGCAACATTGCCGCCCGCCGGATTTGGCTCAATCTGGAATTGATCAAGAAGCCAACACGCTGCCTGGAGTACATCGTTGTTCATGAATTAACGCACCTGCTGGAGCGCAACCACACCGACCGCTTCAAGGCGCTGATGGACCGTCATTTGCCTCACTGGCGGCTGATTCGTGAGGAATTGAACCGCGCGCCGTTAGGGCATGAGGAGTGGGGCGATTGACTGGCAAGGTGCAACTCGCCTGACGATTTCGGGGCAGCCGCATGAAGCGAAGTCTTGCAGAGGAGGAAAATGGAGCAAATGCAGCAGAGGATCATCAACCGCGCCGGGCCAGCTTCAGCGCCTCAGGCAAGGTGCGCAACTGGCGTATCACCCGGGCCAGATGGGCGCGGTCGTGGACGTTAAGCAGTAAATGCACCGTAGTCGTGTTGCCGTCCCGTTCCGAGGTATTAATGGTTTCGATGTTGGAGTCGGTGGCGGAAATTGCGGCGGCGATGGTCGCCAGCACCCCGCGCCGATTCGCAACATCGAGTCGCAGCTCCGCGCTGAAGTCGGCGTTAACATGGGGTTCCCACTCCACTTCGATCCATTTATCCGGGTTTTTCCGATAGCCGGCGACGTTCTTGCAATGGTCGCGGTGGACCACAATCCCCCGTCCGGCATTGAGATAACCGACGATGGCGTCACCTGGCAGCGGGCGGCAACATTTGCCGAAACTGACCACCGCGCCCTCAGTGCCTTTGATGAGCAGCGGCTGGGCGCTGGCGTCCGGCGAACTGGTTTCATCGGCGTCATCCTCCGGCAGCAACCGCTTGGCGATCAACGCCGCGACCCGGTTGCCCAAGCCAATATCCGCCAGCAGATCATCGAAGCTGCTCAGATTGAACTCCTGAATCAGGGTTTGGATGTGTTCGGTCGGCAATTCGCCCAACCCGCCGGTATGGCCGATCAGCGCCTTCTCCAACAGCCGCTTGCCCAGCAGAATGGCTTCTTCGCGCTGCAAATGCTTGAGGTAATGGCGGATGCTGGCGCGGGCCTTGGCGGTGACCACGAAGTTAAGCCAGGCCGGATTGGGTCGGGCCGTGGGCGTGATAATAACCTCAACCGTCTGGCCAGTGGAAAGCGGGGTGCGCAGCGGCGCCAACCGGCGATCCACCTTGGCGCCAACGCAGGTATTGCCGACATCGGAATGAATGGCGTAGGCAAAATCGACTGCGGTGGCGCCACGGGGCAATTCGATGATTTCACCGCGCGGGGTAAAAACGTAAACCTCGTCGGGGAACAGATCCACCTTGACGCTTTCCAGAAATTCCACGGGATTGCCGGCGCGGCGCTGCATATCCAGCAG
>CAZPSQ010000461.1:0-3167 GCA_964588755.1 uncultured Prosthecobacter sp.
TGCGCTGCGGCGTGCCGGTTCCGGTCTCGGGCAATCCCGCCCGATCACTGGAGTTCGCCATGTCGCACGATCTGTTCTCTTCCCTCGATTCCTTCGTTGCCGTTTCCTCTGCTGCTTCTTCACTGCTCGTTCGTGATGTCGCGGGCGAGTACCGTCCTGCCGATGCCGACGAGGTGCTGCAGGCCGCGCAGCGGGTGCTGGCGGGCCGGGTACGTGGAGCCGAGGTGCTGACGTCGCCGGCCGTGGTCAAGGACTTCCTGCAGGCACGCCTGGGGAATCTGCCGCATGAGATCTTCGCGGTGGTTCATCTGGATGCGCAGCACCGGGTGCTCGACTACGTGGAGATGTTCCGGGGCACCGTGAGCCAGACATCGGTGTATCCGCGCGAGGTGGTGAAGGATGCGCTGAGCCGGAATTCAAGCGCTCTGCTGCTGGTGCACAACCATCCGAGTGGTTCGGCGGAGCCATCGCGGGCCGATGAGCATCTGACGCAGACGCTGAGATCGGCGGCGGCGCTGGTCGACGTACGCGTGCTGGATCACCTGATCGTGGCGGGCGACTCGGTCCTGTCCATGGCCGAGAAGGGGCTCATGTAGGCATCGAGGGCTTCGGCCCTCTTTGTTTTTTTCATCGTGCGCGCCATGCGCGCATGCCGAGTTCCGGGGATCAGCTTATGAGCACATCCCCGCCGCACCTTGCTTGGCGCTCTTGTCATGCGGCTGAAGAGCCATTGTCTGAACAGCCATACAGCAAGGTGCGCCGAGGTAAAGCAGGGGCGAGACGCCGAGCCGATCTCGCAGTGACGGCGGCGACCGATCATTTCATCGTCCTGCAGTTCTTGTATGTACGTGGCAGGCGTCATGTGCTGGGCCGCATTCTGCCGGTCACAAGTCACTGGGTCTGCAGGCTACGGCCGTAGCCATTGGCAAGGCGCTGCGCCATCTCGGGAAAAAGGATGCCGAGCACGGCGTCATAGCGCGCAGGCCGCAGGTGCGTCTCGTCGCCGGCATCCACCTTGTCGATGATGCCTTGCCGCCAGGACGCATAGCGCTCGGCTTGCTTTGGAGTGAACCGGGTCTCCAATCCATAGGCCTTGACGGCCATGGGGTACAGCGTGTGCCATTGCTGGTAGCCGGGGCCGCTTTGCGTGATGGCGTTAAGCACTTGGTATCCCGTATCGAATGCATAGCCGATGCCCCGGTTGTGCTGGATCGACAGCAGCCGTGAAACGATGCCAGCCACACCCACCATCTCCGGGTCGGCGGCGCCCGGATAGCCGTGCGCAGCAAGGGCTTCTGCAGCCTCCATCAGCCGCAGCCAGGGTTCGCTGTCTTTTCCCAACAGCACGGGCGCTGCGCCCTCCCCTCTGTGTGCACGCCGGGCTTTGTCGATGCGGGTATTGGTGTCGTGGAACTCCGTGGCGGCGGCCAGATAGATCAAGCCCCATTCCGATGCTGGCGTCGCGAGCAGTCGGGGACGCCGCAGTTCGGCCAGACGCTCTTGAAAGCGGACCGTGACCGGATGCTGGTCCAGTTCCGCTTCGAGGATCTGACGGCAGAGCCGCCAGGTCGGGTGATGAACCCAGCGCTTGCCGACGGTTTCGTTCACCACCAGGTGGCGCAAGCCTTCCCGGGTCACCCGGCCGCCGAGCGAGCCGATGTCGATTTCCAACGTCGGCAGGTTGAGTTCCCGGATGCGACGCAGCTTTTCCTGATCAATGCCGTGGGTCACAGTGACCTCGATCAGCACGGTTCGAGGCCACTGTTGGCTGCTGTGGGTGTCTTCTATCAATTCTTCAAAGGCCCCATCAAGCCAGGTTTCGGTGAACCCGTAGATATAGGGCCGCGGCTCGCGCAAGGTGCAGATGACGTCGGGGACGATGCTGCCCTGGCGTTGCTCCAACTGGGTGTTTTCCAGTGGCAGCGTCTCGGATGATGTTCCCCACTGAGCGCGAAGCGTGTTGTCCTCCCATTCGCCGCCGAATTCGTCGGGTGCGTAGCGGGTCACTTCGACATAGAGGCCGGGCGTCGTGATCTGCGACGCCTGTTCCAGGATCGCTTTGACTTCACTGTGCAAGAGGGTCTCGCGACGCCATTGCTGAGCGACGGATGGATCCAGGTCCAGGGGCAGATCCTGATGAAACAGTGCTTCGTCCGCATCCCCCCAGGCATCCATGGCGTCGTGCGCGGCCTGGTGGGCCTGCGTGCTCGCGGTCGCGTGCAATGCCTGGTCGCTCCAATGCGCGCACCAGCGGATGTCCGGAAGCAGGCGCAGCCGCGCACGAATCTCATCCGGCGACATCATCGCAATAGCGGGGTCGGAAAGGGATAGCGTGACGATGGCCCGCCCATGGCCATCGCTGCCTGCGTCGCGTTGCCCGGTGAGATCGACGATGAGTTCCCGGCCATCTGGCAGCGTCAACAGCGCCGTGGCGTGATCATGGAGTACGGCGCTGACAATGGAAATACGCTCCTCGCCTGTCTCTGCCCAGCCCTCATAGCCCTGGCCGCTGAAGCCAGTGGCGGAGGCCGACATTCTGCGTCTGGGTAGATCGATGAAGCCCTGCTCCTTCAAGTGTCGAATCGCGGCCAGCCGCGCGGCAACGAGGGTGCAGTCATCTTTCTGGGCGCCTTTGGGGTGGCGGAAATGCGCCGTCGGATTCCGGCGCAGAGGTTGCCCCGCCAACACCGGCGTCAGCGAAAGGTTGCAGGCCGGGCATTGGCATTCGGCGCTTTCTTCGACGATCTCAGCGTCGTGGATGTAGCGCGGCTCGCCGGTGCGCGAGTCGTGCCCCCATTTCAGCGGCACGGTGGCGGCATTGGGCACGGGACGCGTCGGTGCCGTATGGGTGTCAACCTGCCAGATGCTCGAACCTTGCGCCATTGCCACCTCCGTGTTGCGGGAAATTCATCCGTGCCTCAGTTGTGGGAGCTGGCCGTATTGTTTGCGGCTGGCGTACGGAGTGAGGTGTCGAATGCTGTGCTGACCAAGGATGCTACAGGTCCTGGCAGTGCTGCACTCCATCCTGGGCGTCTCCGGCCAAGGGGCTATGGCCGGCCGCGCTGTCGTGCTGCGCATCGAGCCACCCTGCCCTGCGGTCCTGGTGTCTCGCCCCCTTCGGGCTTCCATCGTTCCCTCGCTCCGCTCGGCTGACGCCTCCGGCCCGG
>CAZPSQ010000462.1:0-3163 GCA_964588755.1 uncultured Prosthecobacter sp.
CGAAGATCTCTACCTATTTGTCCTCAGAAGCCCGAATTTCGATGTTTTCACCACAAATCATCCTGCGGCTAGCAATTCTTCATCGCTCGGAAATCCGCCCGATCCCTTGCTACTGTTCGGATGGAGGGGTTTTCGGTCAGGCACTATTTAACGCCTAATGCAACCACCTGTCCCGATTCAAAGTCTGCCGAGGTACGGCCGATCGACACAAAACTCATCGCGGTCTACTTACGCTTGTCGTCATCGAGTGCCCGCAAGGTGTTAGACGCTGCGTCCCATTTCCAACGACGTTTCGCGATACGCTTCAATGCGGTCGCTTCGAGCGTCTTTTTGGTTTTCGCATCGACCAGAGAACGGACGATGACGATTGCGCCGGCATTCGGTAGCCGTTCGACTGCCGTCGCCGATTCATCAAGGATGCTCTGCCCGGTCGGGTCGTTGGCATTGATGGCGGCGCGCGCAAAGTACGCTCTTGCCAGTGCCTCGGTCTGCACATCGTTCTTTGCCCGTGCCGTCTGGATGGCTCTCTGGTAGTAACCATGTGCCACATCTATATCCCCGGTCATATAAGCCAATGCGCCCGCGTTAGCCAGCATATGTGGAACATAGGTCTTGGCGTCCGGATGCTTTGCCAACTGCAGTAGGTCATGGTATGCGGTTTCCAGATCGCCTCGCTGGATACGGGTGAATAACAGGTTGAGATTGAGTCCGAGATCATTTGGATTGCCCACCTTCAGAGCCCTCTCCGCATCATCAAACGCCGCGTCATAGTGACCAGTAATACAGTGGAGATAGCACAACATATCCAATGGCCGCGAGGCGAACGGTTCGTCGAGGGCCCAGTCTTCTCCGAATCGAATCGCTGTATCCACCTGTAGATGCCGGTAGGCGTTGTTCGCGTTTGCTTCAAATGAGAAGGGTATGCGCAGCGCCGTGTCGTCTACTACGAGGCCAAGGCGTGCCGCCGCCCATTCGGCTTGCGCGAGACTGTTGTCGTTAGGCAAAACCAGTGATTGCTTAAACAACTGCTTGGCCCGTTTCGTGGAACCATGTTGAAACTCGATGGTCGCCACCGCACTTGCGAGTTCCGTAATGCATTGCGGCAACCCCTTCCCCTCAAGCAAAATGCGCAGCGTCTGCTTGGTGATTGTAGACGTGCGACCAAGAACTGTGGCCACGGCAATTTCCGACGCCCGTATCCAAGGATCGTACGCCAAGAGCGGAGAGTGGCGCAGTATTGCGTGGGCTTGGTCGTTCGCTTCGATGTGCAGGTAATAGCGTGCTGCTGATCGGAGGATGAAGCGCGACCGGGGGGCTAGAGCCAGAGCTGTCTGTACATAACGACGGGCTGATTCCGGTTGTCGTCGTGCCGTCAATTCACGTGCAACGTCCATCAACAGCACCGGATTGCGGTAATCAATGGCTAACAGCTTCCGGGCATGGCGAATAAAGTCGGAGCCATGTGTCGCGACCGCTTCGGCATCTGCAGCGCCCAACACTTTCTTGGCGATGACGACAAGTTGGGTGGCACCGATGTTCTTGGCGTTATCCAGGATTAACTGAGCGGCACGGCGGGACGTCTTTTCATTTTGGCCGCTGAGGCCGAGAAACATCAATTCTGCGGCAACAGGCACCGATGGTCTACTTTCGAACTCCTTCTCTTTCTGCTGAAGTTCGTCGGTGACATCAGGCTTCGTCGACGGAGGCGTAGTCCACGCTTCCGTAGTCTGGGCAGCGAGTCGTGACGTGCGCCACCGGGGAACAACTCGGCGCACGCGAGTTTCGTCAAACATACTTAATCCCTATGGTTAAGATACGATCGGCACCGAATTTGCATAACCGCCGCAATGATGTGGTACGGACTACAGATGTGTGGGCGCCCGACACTGCTTCAAATTATTTGGCTGGTCGCGCCAGCATGGTGCGGCTTGCGAATTCGCGAGCGCTTCTCGAGCGCATCGAAGCGTGCTACAAAGGGCTGCAACCTTAGCTGGTCCGGTAACGGGTTTAGCCCGGGACTCATGCGCCCTCGCCGCTCGGGATCTGGATGGCACAGGTCGAGCACGATACTGACCAGATCACTTCGGTACTCTTCCGGAAAATCCGCTTGGAGGTCGTTCAACGCGGCAATCATGGCAGCCGTGACGTGCGCCTGCACGTCTGGATAAGTGGCGCTCCAGTTTTCTGGCCGGTAAGCATCTGCCATATGCGTGACCATAATGTACTCCGGGAAACAGACATTGGTGAAGGCGAACACAGCTAGGCAGCCGAGATGGAAAACATCCGCACTGATCCTGCGCTTTCTCCAATCTCCAAGCACATAACTGTAGCGCTGCTCAAAAGGTGAATAATTGAGAGCGCCAGGCGCAATACAACCATCGTGAGGCGCATTAACACCTCGTCGTGACGAACGTCCGAGATCGCCAAGCTTGATTTTCACGGCCGAGTCCGCGTTGGTTTTGTCGAACTTCAACACGTTCGATGGTTTCAGGTCTTGGTGAGCGATGTCCTGACCGTGCAACTGGATCAACGCCAGCGTCGCCTGGTGGAGCACATAGAAGCGCCATTGATTGGTTGCAGCCTTACTAGCATCCACTGTTCCCCGGATATCGCCGTCAGCCAGTTCGAACACCATGTAGGGGACGTAACGCAACACCGGCGCCAACGTCGGGTCCCGATCAATGTCGCCGCGTTCGAGGACACGAACTATCCGCGACAAACGCTGATCCTTACATAGCTGGAAAAGATCGCCCTCGTACTGGAAGCCAGCAAGAATCGGGAGTAACTGTGACAACGGGAACTTCTCGATATCAAGGGCTTTCAAGAAGGCCCGTTTCTCGTCTCGTTCGACGAAGTAACACTGTGAAAAGTAGCCGCCGGTGTGGTCTGGCGCGAATGCCGCTGGTTCCTTGATCAGCCAACCCTCTTTCGTGGTCATTCCCTGCAAATCTAGCATAGTTTTCTCCCTGATTTTTTCTTACCCGCTCGCCAATTCGATTAATACACGATTGTTTCCCGGAAACGGTGACCGACACGCTGGATTATTCGGCCTCAATCGGCACTCGTATAGCGAACATTGTAATTATAATGGCTTTTGTCCATCGTGAGGATGGATATCCTGGGGTGACGATGTGCCGACGCTCGTTTCCGATCCCGTTGATTT
>CAZPSQ010000463.1:0-3135 GCA_964588755.1 uncultured Prosthecobacter sp.
GCCGAAGCACATCATGAAGACGCTGACCCGCGCCAAGATGGAGCAGCTCTGCGACTCCCTCTTTGAGCGCACCATGAAGCCCGTGCGCGACTGCCTGGCCGCCGCCAAGCTGGACGCCAGCAAGATCGACGAGCTCGTGCTTGTGGGCGGCATGACCCGCATGCCCAAGGTGGTGGAAACCGCCAAGAAGCTGGCCGGCAAGGACCCGCACCAGGGTGTGAACCCGGACGAAGTCGTCGCCATCGGCGCTGCCATCCAGGGCGGTGTGCTCAAGGGTGATGTGAAGGACGTGCTCCTTCTCGACGTGACCCCGCTGACCCTCGCCATCGAGACCGCTGGCGGTGTGGCCACACCGATGATCCCGCGCAACACCACCATTCCGAAGAAGCACTCCCAGACCTTCTCCACCTATGCCGACCAGCAGCCCGGCGTGGAAATCGTCGTCCTCCAGGGCGAGCGCCCCATGTCCCGCGACAACAAGACGCTCGGCACCTTCAAGCTCGACGGCATCCCGCCGATGCCTCGTGGCGTGCCGCAGATCGAGGTCACCTTTGACATCGACGCCAACGGCATCCTGCACGTCTCCGCCAAGGAGAAGACCACCGGCAAGGAGCAGCGTATCTCCATCCAGGGCAGCTCCGGCCTCAGCCAGGACGAGATCGAAAAAGCCAAGCGCGACGCCGAGGAGCACGCCGAGGAAGACCGCAAGCGCAAGGAAGGCGTGGAAGTGAAGAACAAGGCCGACAGCCTGTCCTACGAGATCGAAAAGACCCTCAAGGAATGGGGAGACAAAGTCCCCGCCGAGCAGACCAAGCCGATCACCGACAAGCTGGCCGACCTGAAGTCCGCCATCGAAGCCAACGACATCGACAAGATGAAGGCGCAGACCGAGGAGATCGAAAAGCTCTTCGCCGCCGCTTATCAGGCCGCTGCCGCCGCAGGTGCCGGCGCCCCCGGAGCCGAAGGTGGCATGCCCGACATGAGCGGCATGGGCGGTGCTGGCGGCCCTGCTGCCGGTGCCTCCGCCGAGCCCAAAACCCAGGACAAGGGCAAGGTCGTGGACGCCGACTTCGAGGTCGTGGACAAGGACAAGTAAGCAAAGCTGACTCCACGCTCACCGTAACGTATCCCAACTGATGTTGTCTTTGGAGACCAGCACCCTTCCAGCCCCAGTGGCGAGCCAGTCCGGCTCGCCACTGCGTGGCCTCGAAGCGGGCTATGGAGCGGCGACGATTCGTCGCCCTTCAGATGGTTCCATTGGCGACGATTCGTCACTACTCCACAACGTCAACCTTGCCTCGCTGGCCCGATGAGCCTCGTTGCCCTCAAAGAATTGTCTGCGCTCGATGGAGAGGCGAAAGCCCTTCTCCAGCGCTATGACGATTTTTTGCTGTCAAAGCGGCGCGGCTTCCTGAGCCAGATTGTGGAATGCTTTGCCGCCACCACGGAGGTGGAGGGCTTCCGCCTGAAGCGGGACCCCATGGGGGCCAGCGCGCGGATGCAGGACACGGAGCTGGCCATCAGCTGCACGGACCCCTCCCACATCCTGGTGGAGTCGCAGGCGAAGTACACCGTCACCTGCTCCCTGGCACCGAATCGCGCCTACGGCATCCTGCTTTGCCGCCAGCCGCTGGTGGAGTTTTCCCAGCAGGGCTCGGACACGAACGACCAGATCACCAACAAGAAGCTGGAGATCGAGTATCTGAAGTCGATGATCCAAAACCAGAGCAACGACCAATGGTACGTCATTGGCCGTCTGGAGTGCATCGGCGATCCCATGACCGTGGCGACGACGCGAGTCGCTCCGTACGAGTCCTTCCAAACCTTCGAGCAGGCGGTGAAAACCGCCCTGCGCGAGATTTCCAATGCCGCTGTGGCCCCCCGCGTCTCATGAACCTCTCCGCTCCATCTTTCCTGAGAGCGCGGGCGACGCGCACGACCGCCAAGGCACAGGAGCCCTCCTCCCTGCCGGTCATCCTGGCGTTGTCCCTGGCCGTCTTTGCCACATCCTGCGGGAAGAAGCAGGAGGAAGCCGCCGCCCCGGTGGCAGCACCGGCCGCCGCCGCTCCTGCGACCCCTGTTGCCAACATCAATGTCGAGTCCGAGATCGCCAACGCGCTCTCCGGTCAAGCCCCGACACCTGCCACCGCCAGCGATCTGGCGCGCGAGGCCGAGGCGATTCTGGACAAATACCCCGCCAAGAACGCCGCCGACCTGCTCAACGTGCCGGAGGTGCAGCCGAAGCTGCGCAGCCTCCTGGGCAAGCTGGCCCAGGACAAGGCGTTGCAGGCCCGCATCAACTCCAGCGTGGATCTTGCCGCCCAGATCACCGGCCTGGATGGCGCGCACAAGCTGGACCTCGACATGAAGGGCTACGACCGCCCCCGCACCTCCCGCATGTTGCAGGCCGCCCTTTCCGAGGACCCGCAGCGGCTGGTCTCCTTCCTTGTTGGCGAGATTGGCGAGGCCACGCCTGACATCAGCTACGGGGGACAAACCCGCGCCCAGAATGGCGTCTCCATCGTTCCCAATCCCTCCGCCGCGCAGCCGGTCAATACCAATGAGCAGCCGGATTGATGGCGGCGGAATGACGAAACCCGAATGAAGAATGACGAATCAATTTCCAATGCCCCAATGCAAACCGCTTCGAAGCAGCGGGTGGCCCTTCTGACTTCGGGCTGCATGCCTCATTCTGGTTTCGTCATTTAGCCGTTGGATTCTCCTTTCCCTGCCCGTAAAACACCTCTTCTTCATTTCCCCCAAAATTTCCGCCCGGCCAGCCGCCACACCCAACCCTGTGTGACAGCAGGCCGGGCAGACAACCCGATAAACCAAACCGAAACCACAACCCTCCAAGCACAAAACAGACCAACTATGGCAACTGCAATCACCCCGCTCGGCCGTCGCGTCCTCGTGAAGCGCTCCTCCAGCGAAGAAAAGACCGCTGGCGGCATCTTCCTCCCCGACACCGCCAAGGAAAAGCCCCAGGAAGCTGAAGTCCTGGCCCTCGGCACCGGCAAGGACGACGAAGGCAAGGACGTGAGCACCCTCTTCACCGTGAAGAAGGGCGACAAGGTCCTCATCTCCAAGTACGGCGGCACTGAAGTGAAGCTGAACGGCGAAGACGTTCTCATC
>CAZPSQ010000464.1:0-3122 GCA_964588755.1 uncultured Prosthecobacter sp.
AATTTTAATAAATGAAAACTATTTCCCCTATGAAAAAAAATCTAAAGGTTTTTAGCGTTTTTTTATCTTTGTTTTTCCTGAGTGTTTCGTCTCCTTCTTTTTCTAGTGATATTCCCAATCCGGATATGTGGATAACTAATGGCACTGTGCGAACAATAGCTGTTGACGGAAACTATTCATACATAGGCGGCGACTTTTGGTATGTAGGTCCCAATACCGGTAAAGGAGCAAAAATTACAACTACTAATACTGCACCAAATTTACAATTTCCAAAAGTTAACGGTGAAATTAATGTAGTTGTGCCAGATGGCAGCGGCGGTTGGTATATAGGGGGTGATTTTACACGGGTAGGCAGCGAGGAAAGAAATCACGTTGCAAAAATAAATTCTGATGGAACTGTTAATTCCTGGAATCCTAATGCAAGTGGTATAGTCTACAGTATAGCAATAAACGGAAATGATATTTACGTTGGGGGAGAATTCACCTCAATCGGTGTCCAATCAATAAACAGGATTGCAAAACTTAATAATACAAACGGAAATGCAGATGTTTTATGGAATCCTAATGCAGATGGTAGTGTCAAATGTATATCAATAATTGGTAGTGATATTTACGCAGGTGGTAATTTCACAACAATTGGCGGACTCTCGAGAAATTATATAGCAAAACTTAAAAATATAAATGGAAGTGCAGATGGCACATGGAATCCTAACGCAAGTGATATTATTCAATGCATAGCTATAAGTGGTAATGATATTTATACTGGTGGTAATTTTACAACAATTGGGGGTCAAACGAGAAATCGTATAGCAAAGCTTAATAATACGGACGGTACTGCTGATGTTATCTGGAATCCTAATTCAGATCATGTGGTCTATAGTTTAGCTATAAGCGGTAACGATATTTATGTAGGTGGTCATTTCAATACAATTGGAGGTCAATCAAGAAACTACATAGCAAAGCTTAATAATACAAACGGGAATGCAGATGTAACGTGGAATGCAGATGCAAATAGCGATGTGAAAACTATTGCTATAAGCGGTAACGATATTTATGTAGGTGGTTATTTCAATGTAATTGGGGGACAATGGAGATTCCAAATAGCCAAGCTAAATAATACAAACGGTAATGCTGATGGTTCGTGGAATCCAAGTGCAAATTGGTCAGTTCTAAGTATAGCTATAAGTGGAAGCGATATTTATGTTGGGGGAGTATTTTCATCACTTGGAGGTCAGATTAGAGATTGTATTGCCAAAATTAATAATACAACAGGTGAAGTGGACGCTACATGGAATCCTATTGCATATAACCATGTCCTAAGTATAGCTATAAGTGGGAGTGATATTTATGTTGGGGGAGAATTTACATATATCGGCGGTCAATCAAGAAATAGGATTGCCAAACTAAATAACACAAATGGTAATGCTGATGTTGCATGGAATCCTAATGCAAATGGAACAGTCGACAATATAGTTATGAGTGAAGACTATGTTTATGTCGGAGGAGATTTTGCAACAATTGGTGGTCAGACGAGAAACAGATTGGCAAAACTTAACAATACAAACGGTAATGCAGATGTAACTTGGAATCCGAACGCTAATAGTAGTGTCTTCTGTATGGCAATAAGCGGAAATGATATTTATGTAGGTGGATTTTTTAATCAAATCGGCGGGCAGACAATATCATTCTTAGCAAAACTTGATAACACAACGGGTGCTTCTGATATAAACTGGAATTCTAATGTAAATTACACTGTACGAAGTTTAGCAATAAGCGGAAGCGATATTTATGTTGGTGGACTTTTTGAACAAATTGGAGGTCAGTCTAGAAATAATATAGCAAAACTTAATAATACAAACGGTAATGCAGATGCAACATGGAATCCAAATGCTAATTCTGAGGTACTAAGTATAGCTACAAGAGGTAATGATGTTTTTGTTGCAGGGTATTTTAGTATAATAGGTGGTCAAGAAAGAAGCAGAATAGCAAAACTTAATAATACAACGGGTGTTGCTGATGTAAACTGGGATCCTCACTCAGACGGTACAAGCCTAAGTTTAGCCATCAGTGGAAGTGATGTTTATGCAGGAGGAGATTTTACTTCAATGAACAATATTGTGCAGCCAAAGTTTGCGCAATTTAAAGACGTAACCGCATTGCCAACTGTTACAACTTCTTCAGCTACAAACTCAACTTCAAATGTATCTCAATTAAACGGAAGCGTTAATCCTAATGCTATTTCAACGGATGCATATTTTGAGTGGGGGACGGATAATACTTTAACAACTTTCAATACAACGTATTCGGAGTCGGTGGGTGCGGGAAGCTCTCCAGTTAGCATTAATGCAATTATTTCCGGCTTAATTCCAAGTACAACTTATTATTTCAGAGCAGTAAGTACATACAACTCGGGAATGCAAAAGGGGTCTATACTTTCTTTTACCACATCGAGCCAGAGTCTTTCATCTGAAATTTGGGCACCTAACGGAACTGTATATGCAATAGGTGTAGATGATAACTATACATATCTGGGCGGGGAATTTACACACTTAGGACCAAATACAGGAACTTCTGCCAAGGTAGCACAAACAAGTGTACTACCTGACCTGTCATTTTCAAAAGTGAATGGAGGTATTAACGCTGTTGCCCCGGATGGAGTTGGCGGCTGGTACATAGGAGGAGATTTTACAAAGGTTGGAGAACAGTTAAGAAATCGTATTGCAAGAATTAATGCTGATGGAACGGTAAATTCATGGAACCCTGATGCTGACGGAGCAATATATTCCATTATCACAAATGGAAATGATGTTTATGCCGGAGGTTATTTCACAACAATCGGCGGTCAGACAAGAAACGGAATTGCAAAACTTAATAATACAAACGGTAATGCAGATGCGACATGGAATGCGAATTGCAATGGTGTTATCAGAGGTATATCTACCACAGGCAGCGATATTTATACCTGTGGAGTATTTACTTCAATCGGCGGTCTTGCCAGAAACCATATAGCAAGGCTTAATAATACAAACGGAAACGCAGATGCCACATGGAACCCTAATGCAAATGACCCTGTCGTCAGCATAGCAATTAGCGGAAATGATATATATGCCGGAGGAGACTTT
>CAZPSQ010000465.1:0-3115 GCA_964588755.1 uncultured Prosthecobacter sp.
TGGGCTGGGAGCGGGGCGCGGACACCCCTGTCCGCCCGGCGGTTTGCGCTTTCTTTGTGAGTGTGAGTGCGGGCATGTGCGTTTATGCGAGCGGGTGAAGGCAAGGCAGGTGTGCTCAGTGGCGGTAGGGGCTGGCCTTGGCGTCCCGGCCCAGGCCGGAGGGCGCGCCGGGGCCGTGGCTGTGGCTGTGGCTGGTGGATTTGCCCCGGTTGTTTTTGTTCAGGGCGCCGTTGCTGCGGCTGCGCGCGCCCAGGAGCTGCAGCTTTTCCCGCAGGGCGTGGCCGGTCAGGCTGCCCAGCTTGTCCTGGTGGGGATGCACGCCGTGGCGCAGCATGGAGTGGGCGATCTGGCGGTCGCTGCGGTCGGAGCCGGGCATGTCGCACACGGTGAGGCCGCGCACCAGGGTGCGGCCGTCATCCAGAAAGTCATGCGCCGCCTGGGCCATGCCGCGCAGCGTCTCAGGCGGCGGGGGTGGCTCGCACAGCACGGCCTCCACCAGGTGGTTCAGGTGGTGGGCCGTTTTTTCCAACTGGATGTCGATGGGGGTCATGGGGCTGTGTGTGTGGTTCTCGGTTCTCGGTTTGCGGTTTGCTGTCCTCGGTTTGCTGGTTGGAAAAATCGGTCCCGATCCATGAGCGTCCGCTCTGGCAGCGCGCAGCAAAGTAGCCCAGTTCCTGTGGAACTGGGGTGCGCGGCCGCAGACACACTAGCGGTGCAGAAGTCCCTGCCGCCGCTGCGCCTGCTGCTACGACTGCGGCCGCCGCTGCGTGATGTGGTGCGTTCATCCTGGGGCTGCGATCCGGGGAGGACGGGGAGGCTTCGGGGCGTGAAGAATCTGGGGCGCGGCGGTGCGTTCCTTGTTGCGGCAGCAACAAGGCTACTTGGCTTCCGCGCGGCGCAGCAAAGTAGCCCAGTTCCTGTGGAACTGGGGTGCGCGCCCGCAGACACACTAGCAGTGCAGAAGTCCCTGCCGCTGCTGCGCCTGCTGCTACGACTGCGGCTGCCTCTGCGTGGCGTGGTGCGTTCATCCTGGGGCTGCGATGCGGGAGGGACGGGGAGGCTTCGGGGCGTGAAGAATCTGGGGCGCGGCGGTGCGTTCCTTGTTGCGGCAGCAACAAGGCTGCTTGGCTGCCGCGCAGGCGTGGGCGCGGGGCCTGCCACATGCTGCGGCTGCGGCGGGCTTCGGGCCGCCAGCCTGCCGGGGCGCGGGGGATGGCGCGGGTGCAGTGTGGGGTGGGAGGCATGGCGGGGAGGAGGAGGACGATGGAAGGGGGGCGGCGGTGTCACGGCAGACGAGCCTCCAGATCGGGCGCGTGGATGCGGAGGGCGCGGGCGACGACGGTCATGGGCAGGCGCTGGTCGTCATCGAGCACCATCTCCGCGTTGATGGAGCGGGCGACTTTGCCGGCCAGCATCTCCACCTTGCTCAGCGGGGCGCGGGGGTGGTCCGTCATGGCCACGATCTCCAGCGGCGTGTCGGACTCCAGGATGACGACGTCGGCGTAGCCGGGCGCGTCCAGCCAGGCGGGCACGCGGTGGTCCAGGTGCTCCTCCCCCGGCGCGGGGAGGCGCAGGCCGGCGCCGCGCTCCAGCGTCAGCTTCCAGCCGGGGTGCTGCGGGTCGTCCGGCGGGCTCTGCACCACGCGCACCATCGCGCCGTTGTTCAGGTGGTAGTAGCCCAGGTGGTCGTGCTCATCCAGCGTGTGCTCGTCCTGGCCGGTGATGATGACGTCGTCGCTGTAGCCGGTGAAGTAGAAGTGGTGTGTCATGTTTTTTTTGCTTCTCGGTTCGTGGTTCGTGGTTTGGAAAAATCGTCCTCGTCCTCGTCCTCGTCCTCGTCCTCGTCCTCGTCCTCGTCCTCGTTCTCCTGCTCGTCCTCGATCAAAGCGCGCCCGCCCCGGCAAGGCGCGGTGTGCGGGCTATTGTTCCCGGTTTCCGGTTCCCGGTGTTCAGTGCTCCTTGCTCGCTTAAGTTGGTAGTTCATGGTAGTCCGCCCCGCCCGCCCGGCGGCAGGGTGGTCAGGTGGATGTGGCAGCCTGGGGGCTCGCCGGGGGCGGCGTAGCGTTTCAGGGTGGCGCCTGCGGCGACCTGCGCGTCGTCCTTCCACACCTGGGCCAGGGTCAGCGTGTCCAGCACGGCCTTGTCCAGGTTGTCGCGGTCGGGTTTGGAGGTGTGGTGGTGGGGGGCGTCGGGTCTCAGGGCGGGTGCTGGCGTCGGCGTCGGTGTTGGCGTTGGTGTCGCAGTCGGTGTCAGCGCCAGCGTCAGTGTCAGCGTGGGGTGGCTGTCCGCCGTGGTGGCGGCCGCCGCCTGGGTGCCGCCGCCACGGCTGCCACGGCCGCTTTTGAAGTGGGACTTTGGGCGCGGGAAGACGTAGGTGAGGTCGGCGCGGATGGCGCCGCCCAGCACCGGGCGCGCCGGGGGCAGGGGCCGCAGTGCCTCCCGCGCGGCCAGCAGGATGCAGGCCTTCCAGGCGTCCGCCGTGCCGGGGTCATACATCCGCGTGATGCCGCCCCGCACATACGCCCGCATGCGCGGCTGCGCCTTCGGCAGGCCGGGGGCGAAGAAGGAGAGTGTGGTCATGTTGTGTGTGTGGTTCTCGGTTCTCGGTTCTCGGTTCGCAGTTTGGAAAAATCGTCCTCGTCCTCGTTCTCCTACTCGTCCTCGACCCATGCGCGGCCGCAGACACACTAGCGGTGCAGAAGTCCCTGCCGCCGCTGCGTGGCGTGGTGCGTTCATCCTGGGGCTGCGATCCGGGAGGGAAGGGGAGGCTTTGAGGCGTGAAGAATCTGGGGTGCGGCGGTGCGTTCCTTGTTGCGACAGCAACAAGGCTACTTGGCTTCCGCGCGGCGCAGCAAAGTAGCCCAGTTCCTGTGGAACTGGGGTGCGCGGCCGCAGACACACTAGCGGTGCAGAAGTCCCTGCCGCCGCTGCGCCTGCCGCTACGACTGCTGCTGCTGCTGCGTGGTGTGGTGCGTTCATCCTGGGGCTGCGATCCGGGGAGGACGGGGAGGCTTTGAGGCGTGAAGAATCTGGGGCGCGGCGGTGCGTTCCTTGTTGCGGCAGCAACAAGGCTACTTGGCTTCCGCGCGGCGCAGCAAAGTAGCCCAGTTCCTGT
>CAZPSQ010000466.1:0-3098 GCA_964588755.1 uncultured Prosthecobacter sp.
TCTGCGCCGCGTCAGCGGCTGGCTCGATAGCTGGATCAAGCGCCACCGCGCGCAAGGGACCACAAGACGGGAGCAGCCGACCAACCGGTCGACTCTGCACTTCGAAGCCCTCGAACCGCGGCTTCTTCTCTCGGCAGACCTGGCGGCGGGCAGCCTGACCTACGCGGCTACCGCCCCGCTGCTCCCTGGAGACAACGTCAGCGCCCTGTTCGAAGTCCATCGCCCGGACAACGAAGCACTCTCGAACCCTATACGCATCGAGTTCTACACGTCGACCGACGCCAACCTCGATGCAGCCGACACCCTTGTCGGACAGGCCGACGTGGCCGCTGACCAGCTGCCACAGGGCACCCATCCGATCAACGCTTCCCTTGACCTGGCCAACCTTGCCGAGCCGGGCCAGTACCGCTTGATCGCCATCATCGACCCCGACAACAGCCTCGTGGAAAGCGACGAGACCAACAACCAGAGCCTCGCCGCCGCGCCCCTGGACGTCCAGTTCGCTGTCGGCCAACTCCCCGGCCGCAGCCCGGTTTCGTCTCTTGACCTGACCGATGCCGACGGCACGCGCTTCACCCTGAGCATCGTCGGCCCCGGCGTTGCCCGCCTCGACGCGAGCGCCAATGGCTACCACCTGACCCTCAGCGACACCGACGCCAGCAGCCGCGTCGAGTTCGCCGGCAGCGGGGGCGACGGCCGCGTCATGCTCTCCGGAATCACCGCCGCGAATCCTCTCGGCAGCCTCGTCGCGCCGATCGCCAGCCTCAGGGGCGCCGCCACCTTCACCACCATCGGCAGCCTGAGCCTCGCCGAGATGTCCGCCGGCGCCAGCCTCGAAGGCAACAGCCTGGGCAGCCTCAGCGTCAATGAGGACGCCCTCGGCGACCTGCGCCTGGCGGGCATCGGCGCCAGCGGCTTTGTCCTCGGCCCGGTGCAGGTCGGCGGCGCCATTGCCGGCCTGTGGTCGATCAGCGGCCGCGCGCACAGCATCAACGCCGAAAGCACACGTGCCGACTGGCGCGCCAACATCAGCGCGCCGCTGACCCAGCTCGCCACTCGCGGCGACGCTTCCGGCCAGTTCGCGGCCGCCGCTCTGCAGATCCTGCAGGTTGGCGGCAACTTGCAGGGGATGATTCTGCGCATCGGCGCCAACCTTGGCAGTGACGCGGTCCTCGGGGGGACGGGCAGCGCTGCCGACGCCTTCGGCCCCGGCACGCTGGCCCGCATGCGCGTCAGCGGCGACATCGACGACAGCTTGATCGTCATCGGCCTCGACCCGCGCAACGGCACCTACTTCGACGGCGACGACCAGCAGGTCGGCAGCCCGACCAACCGCGTTCAGGAACTGCTCGTCGGCGGGCAGCTGACCGGCAATACCCGTCTCGTTGCCCCAGCCTTCCCGGCCAGTGTGCGCATCAACGGTGCCCTCGTTAGCCCGGGCAGCCTCGGCCAGCTCGCCAGCACGCCGCCCGACCTGACGGGGCCGACGCTCGTCGCCGGTCTGCTCGACGACAGCGGCGCATCGGCCAGCGACGGCATCACGCGCGACCCCAGCGTCGTCGGCCAAGCCAGCGATGCCGGCGCGGTCAGCCGGCTGCTGGCGGCGCTCGACGCCACGGCCACACCGGCCCTGATCGACCTGAGCAGCGCGCTGCAGGCCGACGGCAGCTTCGTGCTGACGCCCGTTCTGCTGGACGGACTCGCCGGCGGCAGCCTGAACGACGGCAGCCACACCCTCCGCCTGTTCGCCGAGGATGCGGCCGGCAACCGCTCGGCGCCGGCCGAGCTTTCCTTCACGCTCGACCGCAGCGCGCCGGCGGTCGGCCTCGAACTCGATCCGGCCTTCGATACCGGCCAGCCCGGCGACCAGCAGACGACCGCCTCGCCGGTCGATCTGCTGGTCAGCAGTGAGCCCGGCAGCCGCGTCGAACTGCTCGACGCGCGCGGGCAGACGCTCGACGACGCCATTGCCGACGCCAGCGGCAGCGTCCGTTTCTCGGCCATCGCGCTGCTCGTTGGCGAGAACCGCTTCAGCGCCCGCGCCACCGATACCGCCGGCAACCACGCGCTCGCCGATCTGACGCTCACCCGCCTCGCTCCCGACACCACCGGCCCGGTCGTGACGCTGCAACTCGCCAACGATAGTGGCGCCAGCGCAAACGATGGTGTGACCCGTGACGCCACGATCTCCGGCACGGTCAGCGACGAAAGCGCGATTGCCTCGCTGCGCGCCGGCTTCGGCAGTGACCCGGCGGGCTTCACCAGCATCCTTGACACTCTGCAGGGTGACGGCAGCTTCACTCTGGACGCGGCGCGTCTGGTGCTACTCAACGGCGGCACGCTGGACGACGGCGAGCACACGCTGCGCGTGCTGGCCGCCGACAGCGCCGGCAATACCGGGGAGATCGGCGAACTGGCCTTCAGCCTCGACAGCGCTGCGCCGGCGGCGCCGACGATCGATCTGCTGGCCAGCAGCGACAGCGGCCGCAGCGACTCGGACGATCTGACCAACGACGCGACGCCGACGCTGGCGATCACAGCGGACGCTGACAGCGAGATCACGCTCTTTCTCGGCGGCTTGCCGATCGCCACGCTCGCCGGGCCGGGTGGCGAGGTGACGGTCGAGCCGCTCGCCGACGGCAACCACGTCTTCAGCGCGCGGGCCGTGGATCTCGCCGGCAACCCGAGCGCGCTCGGCAGCCTGCAGATCCGGGTCGATACGCAGGCGCCGCAAGGCACCGTCGTCAGCCTGCATCCGGACAGTGACAGCGGCGTCTTGGGAGACAACGTCACCGAGAACGCCAGCGTCCGGCTGAACGTCACGACCGAAGCAAACGCGCTGACCGAGTTGCGCAATGGCCTCGGCAACCTGCTCGGCACGCTCGCCGCCGACGACACGGGCAACGTCAGCTTTGCCCAGGTTCCCCTGGCGCTGGGCAACAACATGTTCGACGTTACGGCAAGCGACGCCGCCGGCAACCGCAGCACAGCCAGCCTCAACGTGACGCGTATCGAGGGGCAGGCGGGCGACACGCTGGCGCCGACGCTGGTCGCCGCGCTGGCGGTCGATAGCGGCCGTTCGGCGAGCGACGGCATCA
>CAZPSQ010000467.1:0-3060 GCA_964588755.1 uncultured Prosthecobacter sp.
AGAGGACAAGTTCAGCATCACCTACTACGCCCCACAGCCCCGCGCCGTGCTGCGCGTCGTTGACCCCAAAGATACTGCCACCACCGTGGACTACGACAGCTGGGGCCGCGTGGAACTGACCACCCTCACCAAGGAGTTTTTCATGCCCCGCTTCCTGGAGCGCGACGAGGCCATGCGCCGCCGCCCGCGCGACCGCTACGCCTGGGACGGCGTGGCCGACGTGCGCCCCTTCGGCGCCATGGAAAAGACCATTGTTGAAGGGGTGTATTGAGGCGGTGGGGTGGGGCGCGTATGCAACCCGTCACCCTGGCGCACAAACTTGTGCGCCACGACGCATTTGTCCTGCCTGCGGCAGACCGCGCGGCGTTTCGGGCTGGTGACGGAAAAGGACCTCATTCATGAGGCCGTGGCCCGTGGCTGGCATGATTGGACCCAAAAAATGGGGGGCCTCCACGTGGCTGCGTCCGGCCAAGGTGGCACAACTTGGTTATGCAGCCTGACAATCCTTCCCACATCCTGCTTGAGCTTGACTCACGTCTGGATCATCCGGTCGAACTGACGCTGATCGGCAAATCAGCGATCTGGCTGGGTTACGATGATCCGCCGGAAGGCTTTGGCTCCAAAGCTCGATGTGGACACCGTGGTGCCGGTCGAATTCTCCCAGGCCATGGATGAGGACGTGGGCTTTTCCTGAATGATGCCGTCATTCCTGATGATGACGAGGTCTGGCAGGAGCTTTTCCAGCAGGCAAAGGCCGTTGTCCTGGACATGAATTATCAGGCCTGAGTTGGCACGCCGCGGCCCCCGCTGTCTTGCGGGGGCCAAAAGCCGTTTGCATTCCCTCCGCCGCGCGCTTTAAGACTGTTTTTCGCTACTCTTGAAGACCCAACCGCACGAGAAGGAATGAAGATCGCTCTGGATGTCATGGGCGGCGATTACGCGCCCCAAAATCCCATCGCTGGCGTCAAGCTCGCCCTCGAGGCCCTTCCCGCGCTCACCAAGCTCTTTCTTGTCGGCATTCCAGAGGTGGTCGAGGCCGAGCTGAAGCGCCAGGGCGTCTCCAGCCCGAAGATTGAGATCGTCCCCGCCAGCCAGGTGGTGGACATGGCGGACAGCGGCCTGGACGCCGTGCGCAAGAAGAAGGACAGCTCCATCAGCCGCGCGGTGGACCTCGTCAAAGACCGCACGGCGGATGCCGTCGTCAGCGCCGGGCACACCGGGGCCGCCGTCACCGCCTCCCTCATCAAGCTGCGCACACTGCGCCATGTCGAGCGGCCCGCCATCGCCTCCATCATGCCCTCCTTGACGAAGCAGTGGCTGCTCATCGACGCCGGGGCCAATCCCGACAGCGAGCCGCCGCACCTCGTCCAGAACGCCATCATGGGCAGCGCCTATGCGCGCCACGTCCTGGGCCGGCAGAACCCCACCGTCGGCCTCATGTCCAACGGCACCGAGGAGGAAAAAGGCAACGCCCTGTGCAAGGAGACCAGCAAGCTGCTGCGCCGCACCCAGGGCATCCACTTCATCGGCAACGTGGAAGGCCATGACGTGTGGGAGGCCCCGCCCGACGTCGTCGTGTGCGACGGCTTCACCGGCAACGTCATCCTGAAAAACGCCGAGGCCCTGGCGCACGCCATCTTCGGCATGGTGAAGCGGGAGATCCATGCCTCCCTCCGCACCAAGATCGGCGGCCTGCTGGCCAGGCCCGCCTTCAAGCGCGTCCATAAAAACACCAGTCCCGACGAGATCGGCGGCATGCCGCTGCTCGGCCTCAACGGCATCACCATCATCTCCCATGGCGGCGCCTCCCCGCTGGCCATGAAAAACGCCATCCGGCAGGCCTGCGAATCTGTGAAACACCAGGTCAATCCGCACATCGAGGCCGCCGCAACCGCCCACTCCATCTCCCTTCATGTCCAAGCCTAGTTCCCAGCCCTTCTGCGCCTCCAGCATCATCGGCACCGGCAGTTACATGCCGGAGAAAGTGATGACCAACGAGGACATCTCGAAGTTCGTGGACACCTCGGACGAGTGGATCACCACACGCACCGGCATCAAGGCGCGCCGCATTGCCGCGGCGGATGAGGCCACCAGCGACCTCGCCTCCGAGGCCGCGCGCCGTGCCATGGCCGCCGCCGGCGTCACGGCGGAGGAGATCCAGCTCATCATCGTGGCCACCGTCACACCGGACATGTTTTTCCCCTCCACCGCGTGCTTCGTGCAGAAGAAGATCGGCGCGGCCAACGCCGTCTGCTTTGACGTCTCCGCGGCGTGCTCCGGCTTCCTCTACGCCCTGCAGGTGGCGCGCCACTTCATCAACACCGGCAACCGCACCACCGCGCTGGTCATCGGCGCGGAAAAGCTCAGCAGCCTGGTGAACTGGAACGACCGCAACACCTGCGTGCTCTTTGGCGACGGCGCGGGCGCCGTGGTCATCCGCCGAGCCGAGGAAGGCACCGACGCCTCCGGCCGCGTGCTGTCCACCGTCATGGGCAGCGACGGCAACCTCGCCGACCTTTTGAAGGTGCCCGGCGGCGCGTCCTTCTGCCCCATCACCCCGGAAAACGTGGCCTCCCGGCCGAACACCATTCATATGGAAGGGCGGGAAACCTTCAAGCACGCCGTCACCCGCATGTTGGAGGCCTCCCAGCAGGCGCTGGAGATCGCCGGACTGACCGCGGCGGATGTCTCCCTCGTCATCCCGCATCAGGCCAATGCGCGCATCATCGGCGCCATCGCCGAGCGCCTGGGTCTGCCGGACGACCGCGTGTTCATGAATCTGGACAAATACGGCAACACCAGCGCCGCCACCATCCCCGTGGCCCTGGACGAGGCCAACAAGGCCGGCCGCCTCAAGAAGGGGGATGTGGTGCTCCTCGTCGCCTTCGGCGGCGGCTTCACCTGGGCCAGCTCCGTGGTGCGCTGGTAGGGCCGCAGACGTGCCTTCGGCTTGGGTTCCGGAAAGCACTGCTGCCGCATTCCGGAAAGTACTGCTGCCGCATTCCGGAAAGTACTGCTGCCGCATTCGGCTGCAGCGAGCGTCTCCTGATCTTCGCGACT
>CAZPSQ010000468.1:0-3054 GCA_964588755.1 uncultured Prosthecobacter sp.
GTAAACCATTGGCCGAGTAGGAGAGATGGAGAAGAAAAAACGGAGCCTAAACGTTTGTTTGCCGCACAACAATTAAAAAATAAAATTAATGAATTAGAGAATAAAAACTCTCAATTAAAAATAATTTGTATGGGCGATTTTAATGATACACCCACAAATTCTTCGGTTGCTAAAATTCTTGATGCCGTGAGTAAACCTAAAACTAAAAACCAATTATTTAATCCGTTTGCCGAACTTGCACTAAACGGAAAAGGATCTCATTATCACTCTGGCAACTGGCAAATGTTCGATCAAATAATTTTAAATCAAAATTGTTTAAACGGTAAAAATTTTACTTTTAAAAAAGGCAATGCTTTTGTGTTGGATAAAGAGTTTGTTTTGTTTGAGAATTATAAAACAGGCGAAAAAAAACCGAACAGAACTTATGGTTTTGGTAATAAATACTACAACGGTTACAGTGATCATTTAGCTGTTTACCTTATATTAAATTAGTTTTAATTTAATTTCGGCTCCTGTTTTAAGTGCAGCATTATTATATAAAAGTATTTCGTTTTCGTTTTTTGTTGAAGCTAAAATTTCAAAACATTTACCATTAAAAAAACAAGATTCTATAATTACACCGCTCCGCAGAATTTTGCCTGCCTGCCGGCAAAGGCAGGTGTGTTAGGCTTTGCGTTAGCTAATCCTACGGTAATAAATGTGATGTATTTATAGAAATAAAAAGCAATTTTAAAAATCAAAAAATTCTTTTTTAGATATTTTTAAATATTTTGCAATTTCTAATAAGGTGCAAAGTGTTGGATTTATTTTGCCAGTTTCTATTCTTGCAATTTGTGAAAGTGAAATACCTGAGTTGTATGCAAGTTCTTCTTGAGTTACGCCCTTTTTAGCACGCATCTTTTTTAAATGCTTCCCAAAATGGATTAATATTTTTTCGCTCCTGAAGTTCAATTTAAGCGAAATACCATTATTTAATAAAAAAATGTTATAGCATATATGCTATATTGTTAATTTTTTTATACATTTGTTAAACAAAGCTAATTTTTGTAAATTAGTTATATGAAAAAAACAATAATTACATATTTATTTTTTGTATTAACGCTTAAACTAATTGCACAACAAAACCTCGTTCCGAATCCGTCTTTTGAAAATATGGTAACCTGTCCCAATGCTGGCTTTACCGATATTAGCTCAACTGCAAATTGGTATAATCCGACAGGTTATAGTCCTGACTACTATAATGCTTGTGCAACTGATACAAATTATGGATGTAGTGTTCCAAAAAATGGGTTTGGTTATCAAACAGCGAGAACAGGAGTTGCTTATGCTGGAATTATTCTTCATATAGCAACTGATGGAAGGGAGTATATTCAAGTTCAACTGACAGATAGCCTTCGGTTAGGCAAACATTATTCTGTTTCTTTTTTTGTTGCATTAGCTGATAGCTGTAATTATTCAACAAATAATGTTGGGTTACTATTATCCACTTCGCCTGTATCTTCAGCTTCTCTCCTTTACCTTCCCTATACACCACAGATTCAAAACAACAATCTCACGAATCCCTTGACCACACCAAATACTTGGATTCAAATTTCTGATACAATTATAGCAAGTGGGGGTGAACGTTTCATTACCATTGGAAATTTTAACAATGATGTAAGCACGGACACAACCCATTTAAACAATGGAACGAATTGGACTTCGTTTAGTTACTATTACATTGATGATGTTTCAATAATTTTACTTGACACTGCAACTGGATTTGGTTTTTATGAAAGGAATGATGTTGACATAAATATTTTCCCAAATCCTACTAATGATTATTTGACAATAAAATCTACAGAACAAATTAAAACCGTTGACTTAATAAATGTGTTCGGTCAGTCATTAGGTAGTTTTACTTTAACTCAGAGTGAAGAAACAATTAATTTTAGCAAATATCCTTCTGGAGAGTATTATATTCGCATAAGGACTAAATCAGGAAAACATAAAATAAAAAAAATAGTAATAAACTCTAAACCCCAATAGCATGAAACTAAAAACTCTAATCTCGACAGTAACGCTACTGTTTATTGCCTTTCATAGTAAAATAATTGCTCAACCATGGATGACTACTGGTAATACCATAGGTGCAACGGATTTCTTAGGAACCACTAATAACCAACCTTTAAACTTCCACACCAACGGCTCTCAAAGAATAACAGTTAACCACTTACAATTTGGCATGCCATTAGTTCCATTTTCTTTACCTCCATTTAACAACTTAAATACATTATCAGGGTTTAGATTAACACGCATAGGTTTAAGCTACGATGGAGCAAACCCTATAATCAATCCGGCATCATTATTACATTTAGGCGCAACAAACAGCAGTTCGGGCTTAAGAGATTGGATGGGCATAGGAATGTATGTAAGTATGGGAACAGATCATGCGTTTTTTGGACAAAGGTTTAAAAGTCCGGCAGATTTAACAGGAAGAACTAGCCTAACTGGAGGGGCAATTAATGGAATGAATGATAATTCAGATGCAGTAATAGGTTTTGGCGATAATGCCGTTGGCCCTATTGGTGCAGGCACAGATAATTTAACTTTTATACATACAGATATAAATTTTAACGCCAACGTTAATGGTCCTAATTTTCAAAATAGCAGATACGGTAGAGAAATAATGCGAATAACCGGGATAGGCAATGTTGGTGTGGGCCCACTTTTTAATGATATTGCTCAACCTCAAAACATGTTACACATTAACAACAGTGTAAATTTACCAGCTTATCTTCAAATTACAAATGCAGCAGGAACAGGCCAAACCAATAATGATGGTTTTAATTTTGGTATAACTAATACAGGCATAGGCGAAATTATTCAAAAAGAAAATCAAGATTTTCGATTTTATACAAATAACATTCAAAGAGCAGTAATTAAAAATAATGGTTTTATTGGAGTAAATACAAACGCACCAAATAATACTATGGAAATTGATGCGCAAGGAAGTAGTCCAATACCTTTATTGCCAAATGGAAGTAGTGGTTTAAGGTTTACAAGATTAACCGC
>CAZPSQ010000469.1:0-3049 GCA_964588755.1 uncultured Prosthecobacter sp.
GCCATCGCGCAGGCCAGGAGACGCTCGCTGCAGCCGAATGCGGCAGCAGTACTTTTCTGGGGCGGCCGCTCTTTCCTCTTCGATGGAGCACTGCAAGCACAGCCATCCTTGGCGCGTAGTTTCCCGCTCATGAGACACGCCCTGCTCTTCCTCTTTTCCTACGCGCTTATCACTCCCCTGGCCACGGCTGAAGAGGAGGGCTTCAAACCAATGTTCAATGGCAGGGACCTCAGCGGCTGGGTGAATGCCAACTGCGCGCCGGAGACCTGGAGCATCAAGGACGGCGTCATCTCCTGCACGGGCATCCCCACCGGGGCGCTGCGCACGGAGAGGCAGTATGAAAACTTCATCCTGGAGTGCGAGTGGCGGCACCTCACCAGCGCGGGGAACTCCGGTGTCTTTGTGTGGGGCAGCCCCATCTCCGCCCCCGGCGTGCCTTTCCTGCGCGGGATCGAGGTGCAGGTGCTGGACCACGGCTACATGAAAAACGCCAAGCCCGGCAAGCCACGCTGGTTCACCACGCATGGCGATGTCTTCCCCATCCACGGGGCGACGATGGAGCCGCATGGCGACCACAACGGCCAGCGCAGCTTTCCCAGCGAGGAGCGCAGCAAGCCCTCCCCCGAATGGAACCACTACCGCGTGGAAGGCCGCAACGGCACGCTGACCCTGGCGGTGAACGGCAAGGTCGTCTCCGGCGGGGACAAGTGCTTCTGGCGCAAGGGCTACCTGGCCCTGGAGTCGGAGGGCGCGCCTGTGGAGTTCCGCAATGTGCGAATCAAAGAACTGCCCTCCACCGGCGCCACCGCCGCCGACACCGCCCCGCTGGACCAGGGCTGGAAGCATTGGTACAACGGCGTGGACCTGCGCGGCTGGAAAGTCCCGGCCGGAGCTGAGGCAAAGTGGCAGGCCGCCAACTGGAACCTCCGGCTGGAGTCGGCCGATGGCAGGGAAAGCACGCCCCTGTGGAGCGAGGCGGAGGTCGGCAATGGCGAGATCATCGCCGACTTCATGCTGCCCAAAGACGCGGACCTCAGCAAGCCCTGCACGGCCTTCCACGTGCGCGGCGGAGACAAGGCGGCCGTGGTGATCGGAGGTGGCGGCGCGCCGATCGTCTTTGGCGCGGACAAGGTGAAGGCGGGCAAGTGGTACCGCCTCCGCCTGACCCTGGACGGGGCCAAGGCCACCGCCACCCTGACCGAGCCGCAGGACGCCAACCCGCAGGTGCTGGAAGGCACGCTGGAAGGCCCCGCCAAAGGCGCGGTGGGCGTGGCAGACCTCGGCAAGCCAGTGACCTTTGCAAACTTCTTTGCACGCGAGTAGCCAGACGTGAAACAGGCTGGGAGCCTGTGGTTTGGAGACGTGCATCTTTTCCCACACGCCCATCATCATGCCACCTGTCCTGGCCACCGACTACACCGGCCTCCTGGAGGGCATGATCTGCCTGGGGGTGAGCGGCTTTTATTTCATCATGCTGGCGATCACCGCCATCGCCTGCATGGGGCGGCGGACGCGCAAGACAGACGACCTCACCCGCTCCCTTGCATGGGGCGGCATGGCGCTGCTGCTGGCTCTGGCACTGGTGGCGTGGTCAGCACTCAGCAGAAGCCCGCCGCGCTGGGATGAGCTTTGGTGGTTTGCCAGGATCACCCTGCCCCTGTGGGGGGCTGGGTTGTGCCTGCGGTGGTGGCATCAGAGGGCGTGAAACAGGCTGGCGGCCGGCTTCACGCCCAGGTCATCACTTCGCCAGCCAGAGGATGCCCGTGGCTGTCACCTGGATGTTCTTTTTCACCGGCGTCAGCTTCACGGTCTCTGTGGCCAGTGTGGCGGGGTCGTACTGATCCCGGATCTTCTGCGTGTCGTCGGCCAGTTGTTTCTCCAGGTCGGCCACCGCGTCGTGGATGGCGTCCAGCTCGGTCTGCGCGGCGGCGGCCTCGCGGCGTTCGCGCATGACGCGGGTGGCGCCGGTGACGGTGCTGCTGGCGGCGGTGACGCCGCTCTTGCGGCCAAAGACGGCGCCGAGGATGCCGCCGCCGATGCTGACCAGCGTGCTCAGGGTGGCGCTGCTGGCCTGGGCCTTTTGTGTCTCCACCTTGGCCGTGGCTTTCACGGCCTTGGACTCCAGCGCCTTCACGGCCTTGGCGGTTTTTTCGCGCAGGTCTTCCACCGCCTTGTCCCGCAGCTCGCGGGCGGTCTGGGTCACGCGGGCCTTGAACTCGTCCAGCTTCTCACCGGGGTTGGAGAAGGCCTCCAGCAGCGGGCTGAAGAACACCTCCAGCGAGTGGTTGGCATACACCCAGTCGGCGAAGTCTTTCTTGATGCTGGCGTAGGTGGTGGACTTCATGGCCGGGCCGGGCAGGTCGGCATAGGCGGCGTGGTCCTTCGGCTCGGACTCGAACTGGGAGAGGTCGTCGTCCTTCGGGATGTCCACAAACTTGTCCCACAGGACTTTCTGCTTCTCGATGTCGATCTGGTTGACCAGGGTGACGATGCTCCTGCCGCTGATCTTCCGCTTGGCGTCGTCAAAGATGACGGTGGCGCTGCGCAGAATGGCGGGCACGTAGGTCAGGCGGTCGGCGTCCTCATCGGTGGACTGGAACAGCTCGGTGGTGTCTTCCGGCAGCCGGGGGCGGACGGTGTTGCGGTCGCCCGCGGTGGCGCTGCTGCTGGCGCCGGGCGGGGCAAAGCCGTCGTCCTCGGCCGCGGCGGCGGCCTCCTTCTTCGCCGGGCGGACGGGGTCCATGAGGGCCTTGATCTGCGGGCGGGAGAGGGGGCCGCTGAGGTAGCTGAGAATCCAGCGCACGGTGAAGACCACGGGCGCGTCCTCATGCACGTTGTTCATGAGGAAGACGCGGTTCCCCAGGCCGGCGAGGGTCTGCTCCATGAGCCTGCGGTCAAACTTGCCGCCAGCGGTGTTGGCGGCGCCTTCCAGGCCGTCGAGCACGCGCATCTTGTCGCGCTCCGTCTGCAGGCGGCCCAGCCACCAGGTGCCGATGTTTGCCAGCGCCTTGTAGTCCAGGTCGGCGGGGTTTTGCGTGGCCAGCAGGAT
>CAZPSQ010000470.1:0-2981 GCA_964588755.1 uncultured Prosthecobacter sp.
GAAACGCCCAAAATAGAAAATTTTGCTTTCTTAATTCGGTTAATTTCTGGGTCAATGGAATAATTGTAAGAAGTCCGAAAGTCGGCTTTTTCAAGTGTCGTATGGTCAAAAACGGCTTGTGTCAAATTGCAGTTGTCAAACACGGAACTTGTCAAGTCGGCTTCTGCAAAGTCAGTTTCTTGTAACTGCGAATTTTTAAAAACTGTCTTTTTGATTTTTGTCTTGTAAAATGAAGAATGGTTGAGTTGGCAACCGTCAAACGAAAAAGAAAGCCCAAACTCGTTGCAGGTGTCAAACCGAAGCCCCAACATTTTGCTGTCTTTGAATTTTACGTCCCGAAACGATGTCTTGTTGAGTTTCGTCAAACTGAAATTACAACCGTTAAATGTGCAGTCTATAAACTTAAATTCTGAAAAGTCGCTGTCCGCAAGGTTGCAGTTGTTGAAAATGCAGCTTTCGTATTCACCTTTTGTCAGCGTGTCGTTTCGGTCAAAAGTTTTGTCTTGTATGTATGTTTCTGTCATTTGGAACGGTATCTTATTACACTTGCCACTAACGTTCTGCAAGCAGGCGTCCGCCTTTTGCTATGTCAAGTTACACATTTAGGCGCTAACCCGCAAAAGGTGGTCGCTTGCTTGCTGTTATAGGTATGGTGGGCGCACAAAGCTACGTCTCGCTTACGTGTCCGCCGAACCATTAGTCAATACCAAGGTCTTTATGAATAGTTTTGTCCGAAGTAATTTCTTTAAGGTCTATGCCGGCTTTGTCACTAATAATTTGATTTATGACAAGTTCGACGTCTCGTTTTGAAATGCCTTTGTCCGCCGTAATTTTGGCGAAGTTCATAGCTAACGTTTTTTCTGTGAGCTGTCGGATAGTTTCGTCGGCGAATTTTAGTCGGAGCGGATTTAGTAACGAAGAAAATACGTAGGTCAAAATGCCACCAACAATAGGGAATAAAAGAACAAGAGCTGATTTGTCGAAGGCAGTCATTAGGATAATAGAAACTGCGAGAGCACCAAGAGTCGAGAGTAAACCAAATGTTATTAGTATACCATTGAAAGGAGAAATTAATTCTAAGTCTGGCATTTTGAGATCTGCGGAGTTTTGTAAATTACTCCAGAGAATTCGTCTGTTTTCTTTTGGGAATATTGTCTCGATTTGTTGATCAGGTCTAAATGCTGCTTTGTCAGTGTTTATTGTTTCAGCAAACTTTTGTCGAAGTTTATAGAACGTCATTTGGGAAAAGCACCTGTCCGCAAGCGGTCTTTTGTTTTGAACGTGTTTCCAGGCGGATTCATGGAAGTCGCCAACAGTACTAATTTGAGAAGCCTCGGCGTCCGAAATTCCAATACCTAGAGTCTTTTCGACTTCAACTAATATTTCTACACTGTCTAGTCCCATGTTTTTTGTCCGACGGTCTGTCCGCCCACTTACCTATAACGGGCCGCGGCTTGGCGCAGGCGGGGATTTTTATCACTACCTTTCTTGCGAAGCCGACACTTCAAATTTACGAAAAAATGTCATACGGAGAACTGAACCCCCGCTTGCGCCAAGCCCATGTTAGCGGCTGGTTTTCTTGTCCTGCGAAGTATAAGCACCACATTATATTGATGAGGATTTGTCCTTATTTTAGTTTCTTGCCAAATTCTTCAACTTCGGAAATCCATTTTAATCTTTTGCTTTCGGTTGAACTTTTAACAATCCCAAAATATGAAACTTTGACGTGTGCAACTCCACAAAACTGTAAGGTTGACTTTTTAAGTTGATTTACACTTGGTCTGCCATATACAAGCCAATAATACCAAGATGGTTGGTCAAGGGTAGTAATAATATGTGCTGTCTTGCCTTTCAATAACTTGTCCCAAAGCATAGAGTTTTCTCTGTATTGAAAGGCAAATCCGGGTAAAAAAATTCTGTCAATAAAGCCTTTCATCAATGCAGGAAGTCCGCCCCACCAAACAGGATGAACCCAAACTAAATGGTCAGCCCATTTGATTTTTTCCCAAGCATCTGAAAGGTCTGGTTCGTGTTCCGTTCTTTTTTGATAGCCAAATTCAAGATTTGGATTAAAGTTCAGGTCGGCAATGCAAATACATTTCACATCAGCATTGCTTTGTTGTGCTCCTTTTTTGTAGGCTTCTGCAAATGCGTGGTTCAAACTTTCTTTATTCGGGTGTCCATTTATAATCAGAATTTTCTTTGCCATAATTTTGCCTGCTAAATTGAAACGACAAAATTAGATTAGGGGATAATGATTTTGCAGGACAAATGTCTAAAAAGAAAACTCCTTGCGTATTCTGCTCAAATGTCTTTGAGTGATGCCTAAATAGGAAGATAAATATTGCAAAGGAATTTTTTGGATATACTCGGGCTGATTTTTCATTAAGTCCGAATATCGTTTGGTGGCATCGCTTCGCTGTAATTGGAAAATCCTTTTTTCGAGTTCAATATATTCTTGTTCCGCTATTTTTTTTAAGAAACAAGTCCAATTATGACTTTTGCTTACAAGCTTTTCTACGTTTTCTTTTGTGATGATGAGTAATTCGGCTTGTGTTATCGCTTGTATATTTTCTTGCGTTGCCTGACTTGTCAAAAAAGAAGAATATGCCGTTGCGAAGTTGTCGGGGAATAATATGCAATAGGTTACTTCTTCGTCTTTGTCGGAAACATAGTATGACCGAAAAATTCCCGATAATATAAAGGCTACCTGTGAGCAGATTTCTCCCTCCTTAATAAAATAATCGAACTTATTGAGTGATTTTTTTTGTGTTAGATTGATAAAATCTTCCATTTCACTATCTGTCAAAATGTTGAAAGATTTCAAAAAGCATTTTATTCTATCTTGTTCTGTCATTGGGTTTAGTATCCTGTTACGCAATGATAAAGTCTTTGTCCAAGTCTGAACGGTGGGTCGTCAAACTTGCCGCTAACGGTTTGCAAGCAGGCGCAGGCGGGTTTTTGAAACCCCCCTGTTTCTA
>CAZPSQ010000471.1:0-2956 GCA_964588755.1 uncultured Prosthecobacter sp.
TCGTCGCCATTATTGCTATCATCGCGGCCATAGCTATTCCCAATCTGCTCCGTTCCCGCATTCAGGCCAACGAGGCGGCAGCCGTGAGCGATTTGCGAACGATCTGCGCGGGGCAGATTGCCTGCTCTACCGCCCGACAGACCTTTGGAGATTTTGCCGTGCTGGTGGCGGAGACCGATGGCGAGGGCACGGCCTTCCTGGATGATTCGTGGTATGAGGGTCGGGTCAAGGCGGGCTACACCTTCAACATGGCCATGGTGACCACGGCTGATTTTACGTGCTTCGCCGATCCGGTCAGCGTCGGGGTCACCGGGCGGCGCTTCTTCCGCGTGGATGGATCGGGTATCGTGCGCTACAACTCGACGGGAAGACCCGCCGCCGACGCTCCGGGGCTGAACAGCGGGGAGTAGGGGGGGCCGACGCATGACCGAAGACGTTACTATCTGCTATCGCCCGATTGGCCAGGCCGAACTGGATCTCGTGAAGGCAACTGGATTTACGCGCTGGCCCCCGCGCCTGCCCGACGAGCCCATTTTCTACCCCGTAACCAACGAGCGTTACGCCATCGAACTCACGCAGTGGAATGTTTCCGACTTCGGTGCGGGCTATGTCACGCGTTTCGCGGTCGAAAAGCGGTTCATGGATCGATACGCGATTCAGTGCGTGGGCGCGGCGTATCAGACGGAGTGGTGGGTACCGGCGGAAGACCTCGATCAATTGAATGATCACATTGTGGGAGCTATCGAGATCGCAGGCGTTTATGGGGGTGATAACGCAGGGTGATTCGCGCCATCCGTGTCAGATTGTACTGGGGTCAAAGAGACGGATGGGTAAGTGCTTCGCATAGTGTGCGAAGTCCTTGTCTGTTGTGAGTATTGAGACTTCATGACGCACCGATGTGGCGCACATTAGGAAATCCGTGCCAGAACCCTGAACCCCCTTCGCCCGACAGGTATTGGAGAAAAGTGCCGCTTTGATGTAATCGGTATCCTCAATCGGCAAATTTTAAAAGCCTTGCAGGACAAATAAGAGACGCTCGAACTCCTTGGGATCCGCCATGCCCGTCAAGAGTTCCTGGCGGACAGGAGCCATGATCAAAGCACGGTCTTCGGCGATAAGTTTTGCCAATGATTCCGCGGCGGGATCGGTCGATTTCACTGGCCTTCGCAATACAAGCGACCAGACACAGGTGTCTACCAGTACTTTCACCGTTTGCTACGTTCTTTCTTGTAATCGTAGGTTGGGTCAAAGTCAAAGGTGCCAAAATGATTGACGATTTCCAACCGTTCAAGGCGACCCACATAGTCCTCAAGGGCTTTGGTGATCGCTTCTCGCTTGGTCTTGTGCGCACCGAGTTTGACTGCTTTTTCGATGAGTTCGTCGTCGTTCTGTAGATGTGTTGCCATAGTTGACCTCTGGGTAATTCTATACCATGATCCATGTCGCGTCAAAAGGGGGATTCAGAGCCCCCCGGATTCAAGGTCTAACTGCAACATGGGGTAGTATTCGGTTTATGTTGAAAGAATGATCGCGACGCACCTGAGTCTTCCTCTTGCATCACTCTTCAGCCACTAGTATAGTGATAAAATCCAATTCTTGAAGCGGCAAAGACCAATAGGGAGAGAGCATGGCAAACCGCCGTATCGTGTCCACGACAGCATTGGCGAGCAAAAGAGGCATAGAAAAAAAGCTGCTCTTTTCACTACTCGAAGAGAAAGGGCTGCTGAAAAAGGTAGATGGAGCCTGGACGCTCACGCCCTCAGGGGAGGCGCTCGGCGGAGCTTATATCGAAAGTAAGGACTTTGGTCGCTATGTGGGCTGGCCGGAGGATTTCGATCCTGCCTCGTTGAGCAAGCCGACTCCGGCCACCATCGCCCCACCGTCTGCAACATCGGGTTCCATGTTGACCGCCACGGCGCTAGGGAATCATCTCGGTATCTCCGCCAACAAGTGCAATTACATCCTTTCGGAACTGGGTTGGGTCAAGAAGGGGCTTCGCGGATGGCTCGTGACCGATCCCGGACTACGCATCGGCGGCAAGCAAGCGGAGGATCATCGCTCCGGTGTGCCCTACGTCCGGTGGCCGGATTCAATCCTGACGAATAAGACACTTCACGATACGATGGACGAGGTCAAGGGGACGCGTCTGGAAACCACGGCTGAAGCCGAGAAAGCGCCGAAGCCGGATGGGTTTCGCGAGAAGTTTCCGGCAACCCATCGTGCCGCCGACGGGCACATGGTCCGCTCCCGTGCCGAAATGCTTATCGACAATTGGCTGTATATGGCCGAGATTGTCCATGCCTATGAACGCAAACTCCCCATCGAAGAGGACGTGTACTGCGACTTTTACATTCCAACAGGGAAGGTCTACATCGAGTTCTGGGGATTGGAGAACGAGCCAAAATACCAGGCTCGTAAGGCCGAAAAGAAAGCCATCTACGAGCGCTATGGCTTCAACTTGATTGAGTTGGGCGATAGCGACGTGCAGAATCTTGATGACATCTTGCCCAAGCACCTGTTGAAATATGGTGTTCAAGCCTACTGAGCTCTGCACATTCCCATGCGCATAATATCTGAACTGTGGAAGCGTTACGCGAGGAGCAGGGACGGCAGGGACTTCAGAGACGACAGGAATCACATTCTGCCGTCCCTGAAGTCCCTGGTGTCCCTGCTCTACAGGGCGAGAACACAGTAGCCTTCAGCAGATCCGGTCACGAAAAACCGAGGAAATATCATGCGCGAGCGATTGTTTCAGGAAATTTTAATGGCCCGACAGCGGGTCTATGCGGTGGGGTCGCCCACACCGCTTGAGCGGGTGAACCTGCCGCTGGACGCCGAGGTGTATATCAAGCGGGAGGACCTTTCGCCGATCCATGCTTACAAGTGGCGGGGGGCCTATAACCGCATGGCGCTGCTTTCGCCCGAGGAACGCGCGGCGGGCGTGGTGTGTGCTTCG
>CAZPSQ010000472.1:0-2954 GCA_964588755.1 uncultured Prosthecobacter sp.
GATGGAGCGCACTGACGAGAGCACCTACGTCACTGGCCACCAGATCTGGCAGTACCAGATCGAATGGCAAGACAAGCAGGTGGAACGCAACGGCTACCTGTTCTTCGGGGCCCCCAACGATCGCCCGACTGCTCAGCCCGAGCGCGACTTCTACATTTACTTCATCCAGCCGTTCGAGCCACCCCGGTTCCGCGACGAGAGCAAATCCGACGAAGTGTTCTTGCGCTTTAAGGGGCTGGACGAAACCATCCGCCGCCACCTGGCTATTTACGCGGCGGCCATGGATCTTGAATCCACAGCCAGCGGTGGCGCAAAGAACATCTACCTCGACAAGGCCAAGACCGCACTAAAGGACATGAGCAAGTGGCTGCAAGAGAAGCAGATGTCCGCCTATGAGCTCACTTACCAAGGCAAGACAAAGACACTGCTGGACTGGTCCAAGGGCGTCTCCATGCGCGACAAGCTGCGTCTGGGCGCCACCGACAAGGCCAACTTCCGCGACATCGTCAACGTGATCTCGGGAATCGCGTTGAACGCACATTTTGGTGAAGCGGCGCCGGAATACCCCAAGTTCTCCACCCTCGTCACCGAAGGCAACCGCAAGAATCTGGTGTTGAGCGTGCTGAAGGCCTTTGCGGGGGGCGCGCGCACCAAGGATGCCACGGCTATCCTGGATGCACTGGAAATGATGGACGGCGACAAGATCGAGCCTGGCCGGTCACGCTACACACAGGAAGTCCTCACCCGTCTCAAGGGAAAAGGCCACGGCCAAGTGCTCAACCGCAGCGAACTGCTGAACGGGCAAACGGACGTCGAATACTTCCACCCCCTGAAATTCCGTCTGGAGCCCGATCTGTTTGTGGCTGTGCTGGGTGGCCTGATCTACTCTGGCGACATCGTACTGGCCATTACCGGCGACAAGATCGATTCCGGCAAGATTGGCTTGTTGGGTGAACGCACTCTCGACGAACTCAAGCAGTTCAAGCACATCGAGGCACCCAAGGAGATCAACGTCACTGTCCTCAAGTCGCTGTTTGAGCTGCTGGGCCTGACGCCCGGACTGGCCCAACTGGCAACGCAAGGCTCAGAGGAACCGGTCAAGCAACTTCTCGACGCCGTCTCGAAACTGGTCGCACGCGTCCTGACTGCCAATACCGACTTGCAGAACAAACTGGCGTTCTGGGGCAAACCGCTGCTGACCGAAACGGAACTGGCGGACTGGCGCGGTCGACTTGAAGCGCTCAAGACATTCACCGAAGGTCTGACGCCCTACAACACGGTCGGCAAACTCAAAAACCTGCGCATTGGGTCGGATGACATCGAGGCTCAGAAGAAGAACCTTGAAATCCTGGCATCCGTTGAAAAGTTGGATGAGCTGATCGCCGAGCTTGGCGGCACAGCCAACTACTTGTCGCAAGCCGAACTGGTGCTCACCAGCGAGCATGCATGGGTGAAACAAGCCCAGGATGCGCGCAAAACCATTCTCGACAAGCTGTCTGCCAACCTGCATGGCGCACACGCCCCCGAATACAAGTTGGCGCTGAGCCAACTCAAAAAGGATTACATCAACGCCTATATTGCTCAGCACAGCAAGGCACGACTGGGGGTGGCGGAAGAAACCTCCAAGACCTCTCTGCGCCGTGATCCTCGGCTGGTATCCATGCGTGCGCTGGCCGGCATTTCCTTGATGCCTACCAGCCAACTGACCGCTTTTGACGACAAGCTGGACAAGCTAAAGAGCTGCGCATCGCTGGTGGAGTCCGATCTCAACGCCAGCCCATTCTGCCCGCACTGCAACTTCCGCCCGGCCAACGAACAGGGTGACTTCCTGCCGGCCGCCAACGTCCTGAAACACATGGATGAGGAGTTGGACCGTCTGCTGGCCAGCTGGGAGCAGACGCTGCTCGATAACCTGGACGACCCGATCATTCAGGCTAACTTTGAGTTGTTGAAGACTTCCGCGCGTGAACTGATCCAGCAATTCATCGACTCGAAAAAACTGCCAGACCCGGTCCCGCCCGACTTTGTCACCGCGATTTCAGAAGCTCTCTCGGGTCTGGAAAAGATCAACGTCAGCACTGACGACATCCGGAAGGCTTTGTTGCATGGCGGCTCACCCGCTACACCAGAGGATCTGCGCAAACGCTTCGAGGCACTGCTCAACGATCGGTGCAAGGGCAAGGAAGCAAGCAAGCTGCGGTTCGTCGTTGAGTGATGTGTTTGACAGCAAATTGATGAGTCGGCGCAGGAAAGACGACGACAACAAGAATTCAAGGATGAACTAATGAGAGATCTATTCCAAAACCACGCAGCCAACTCAGGCCCAGTTGAGTGCCTCGGGCAAACATTCCCGAGTGATGAGGCTCGCCGCGAGCACTACCTGGAGTTGCTCGCTGAGAAGCTCAAAGACCCTGCGTTCCGGAAGATCGAAGGTTTTCCTATCGGCTCGGACGAGAATATTCTGGCGCTATCTGATCCACCGTACTACACGGCTTGCCCGAATCCATTCATCGAGGATTTCGTCAAAACTCATGGCAGGCAATACCAATCTGCTGAGAAGTACAGCAAGGAGCCATTTACATCTGATGTAAGTGAAGGAAAAAACGACCCGATTTACACGGCACATAGTTACCACACAAAAGTGCCACACAAGGCGATCATGCGGTACATACTGCACTACACCATGCCGGGTGATTTTGTTCTGGACGGATTTGCTGGCACTGGGATGACTGGTGTGGCTGCAAGGCTTTGCGGTGATAAAGCTGTAGTTGAATCCCTCGGGTACAAAGTTGATCAGAACAAAAACATTCTCGCGCCAGCCAGTGACAATAAAGGTGCTGCGTGGGTCATATTCTCTAAGTTGGGTGAGCGTCATGCAATCTTGAATGATCTATCGACCGCAGCCACCTATATATCCCACAACTACAACTCGCCAATCGACGTTGATGCGCAAG
>CAZPSQ010000473.1:0-2935 GCA_964588755.1 uncultured Prosthecobacter sp.
GGTGCGGAAGGGTGAATTCGATCGAGGCGAGGGCGCATTTCGAACGGCCGCTTCTCACTTTTGCCGCGACAGCAAGCGACCCAAAAGCGACTTCGTCGTGGCCGGCAGCAGACGTTCAACGTTTGAGCTCAGCTGCGTTTGAGGCGCTAGCCGTTTTTGCGGAAGCAAGAATAGCTACTATGCAAACGTCTGCTGCCGCGATTTGTTGGGCGGCGAGGCTCTTTGCATGGTATGCCTCAATAATGCCTGTTCCCGACCTTCGTCAGTGTCTGGATTGCACGAACGTCGGTGCCGCTGCACCTATTCACAAATGTTGAGGCTGTAACTGTCATACGATAATCATGCCCTTACCTTACCGCGTGCCCCTGCAACCTGGGTACCGCGAACAGCCCCAGAACTGCCCGTAGCGCCCGGAACAGCGCCGCATTGGAGAACCGCAACGCGGGCAGGTTGGAGTGCCAGACGTGGTGATGACGCGCGGCGGCGTAGGTGTGGTGGCGCTGGGCGGCTGTGGTGCGGGTTTCGGCGGCGGCGTCACCGTCAGCGCAACGGTTGAAGCCGGAACCGAAACGCCCAAATCGCGCAAGTCTTGTTCGGCTTGTGCTCGGGCTGCAAGAGCGTCCGTAAGCGCCCTGTCGCTTCTGGCCTTGGCGGGTAGCTCGTCAAGGCGGGCCTTGGTGTTTCTCAGGGTGCCCAGCCCGTTGCGGATCGTGGATTCCAGCTTGGCCTTTTCCGCTGCGAAACGCCCACGCAGTGCCCTTTCGTCGGCAACGTCCTGAGCGTTCGGTGTCCGGTCATATTTGAACCGGGACTCGTGCCCACGCCGCCATGCCACTAGCTTGCCAGTCATCACGTCACCGAATCCGGGAACGCACAGGACGGCATTGTGGTTCACATCGGCGGCGGTTTCTATACCGAAGGATATAAGCGTTGCGGTCTTAGCCGGGCCAATGCCAGAAATGTTCGCACGACGTATCGAGAAACGGTCAAGGTAGGCCTGTCGCTGACGCGACTCCCGGTGGGATTTCTCAACCATCAACTCGCGCGCGAGCGCGTCGTCATGGCCTTTGTAGGCCGCGATAGCGGCATCGAGATCGCCGCGCACCTTTACAACCTCCGTCATGCCGTTGCGCTGAACAAAGGTGTTCAACTCGCGCTGCACGCGTTCATCAGCGTCCTTGAAGGCTTGCTGGAACGGGCCGGATTCAACTTCACGGTCAGAGAAGGTGACCCACCCCCAGATTGCCAACCCAATCCACACAAACCACGCCGGAGCGGTGTAGATGAAACCGGCGACGGCACCGCCCATCATGAGCAAACCAAATAGGGCGCGCCCGCGCTTTCCGCTCCTAGCTTCGCGGAGCGCATCACTGGCATCACGCGGCGTGGCCGCAGCGGGAAGCAGGTCCGCGACAGTTGGGAAGCGGAACGCCAGAATCTCGCGGATTGACTGTTCCGTGCCGCGCGCATCGGCCGGGATGTTCGGTTCAACGGCGGTCAGGTCCGGGAACATGTCAAAGCCGCTGTTGGCCGTCAGCTTGCACCAGACACAGCCCCCGGCATTGTTGGGGTAATAGTGCGTCTTGACCTTGCTACAGTGGTTCAGCGAGCCTTCTAGAGATTTCAAGGCGTGAATCCAGTCCAGCGCGGTTGGACGCGCGCCCGGTGACAGTCCAAATGCTTTCTCGAATGCGTGGGAGATCACATCCGGGAACATGTCGAGTGTCGGTGAACCGGGCGGCGGGGTGGTTTGGGTTGCGGCTTGGCGTGTGAGCGAAAAGGCAAACTGGTTCTGGGCAATTGCATCGCCCATCGAAATGTCTGGCCCGTTGTAGCGCCCGGCGTATGGGTGGCGGCCCATGAACATGAGATGAAAAATTGCAACGGCCAGCCCGAAGTTATCGTGCTCTATGGTTCGCTGAACGGATGCGAGGTTCTTCCCGTGTAGTTCGGGCGGGGTGAAGTCGGGGACACCGACAACGCAAGGGTAGGATTGGCCGTTCAGGCTGAACTGAAAGCTATCGGCATCAATCAGGGCAACAGTCGCATCCTGCGCCACAAGCACGCCGGAATGGTTCAGGTCGCCGATGACACATCCGGTCTGGTGCACCTTCGCGACGGCGCGTGCGACGTTAAGCGCGGCATGGACAATGAACCGATAAGCTGCCTTCGGGAAATGGCGCTGGCGGGACTTCGGGCTGTATAGCTCATGCAGCGGGCGATAGCCCGACACAAGCCGCATGGCAAAACCAAGGAAGTTGCCGCGACAGTCGGTCACTACGTCACAGGGATAGGCAACAAGGTCGGTCTTGTCGGCAAGGCCTTCGCCTACCATCGCCCGCACCTTGTCTTCGCGGTTGGCGCGCAGGCCGGTGTTGTAGATTTTGACAGCCTGCCCGGACCGACCCTTGATCGCGTAGACTTCGCCTTCGCCACCCTTTCCGACCAACTCGGCAACTGAAACCCGATTCCTTCCGATGACGATTTCCTGCACGGTCATCCCCGCGAAATGAGAATCAGCGTCTTGTCATCGTCGGTGCGTTCGCAAACTGATGCACCGGCAAGATAGGTGGCCAGCTTCGCCGAAAGCTCGACAAGGCGTCCCTCGCCTGATGCAACATCGACCGGACGTATCATAGGGTCGAAGAACCGTGTATGCGCGGCAAGTTCCAGATGTGACAACGCTAGATCACCCACGCCGTCAGAGAAAAGTGCGAAGGCACTGTGTTCGCGCGAGTGGCGGATGATGTTTAGACGCGGTTCGGGGGTATCGGTGACAAAGTATGTGCTGGATGCGTATTCGCCGTTCTCAGGCCAGCAAAGCACATCCCATTCCCCGCTTTTCCTCCCGACAATGGCGCTATCGCCTATGTGTAGCGTGACCACCCGAGTTCGACAGTTCGCCGCCAAAAACAGCGTTTTTCGGGAGGCATCC
>CAZPSQ010000474.1:0-2934 GCA_964588755.1 uncultured Prosthecobacter sp.
GGTTCGAGCTGGCGCTGCGCAATGTCGAGGCAGGTGACGACCGCATCTCCTGGGCACCCTCCTGGATGCCCAACCGCAAGACGGACACGAACAACAACTTCGCCATCAGCACGGACTTCATCGGCCAGAACTGGGACTACCCGGAGGCCGACTACGCCACCCGCGCCAAAATCTGGAAGGCGCATGAGGACTGGCAGAAGGGGCTGATGTGGACCTACGCGCACCACCCGCGCGTGCCGGAAAAGATCCGCGCCGCGTTCCAAAAAATGGGCCTGGCCAAGGATGAGTTCACCGACAACGGCAACTGGCCGCGCCAGCTTTATGTGCGCGAGGCCCGCCGCATGATCAGCGACTACGTCATGACGGAGAAGAACTGCAAGCGGCAGGAGGTCATCGCGGACAGCGTGGGCATGGGCGCCTACAACATGGACTCCCACCACATCCAGCGTTACGTCACGAAGGAAGGCTTTGTGCGCAATGAGGGGGACGTGCAGGTGGGCAGCCGCCCCTACCCCGTGAGCTACCGCAGCATCCGCCCGAAGGCCGCCGAATGCACCAACCTGCTGGTGCCCCTCTGCCTCAGCGCCAGCCACATTGCCTACGGCAGCATCCGCATGGAGCCGGTCTTCATGGTCATGGGCCAGAGCGCCGCCACCGCCGCCGCGCACGCGATTGAGGAAGGCAAGTCCGTGCAGGACATCGACCTGGACAAGCTCAAGGAGCGCCTGCTGAAGGACGGCCAGGTGCTCGATTTTGAAACCCCAGCCCCCGCGCCCAAGGTCATCCTGACCAAGGAAAAGATCGGCGGCATCGTGGTGGATGACAATGAGGCCAAGCTGGCCGGCTTTGACAGCGAAGGCACCACCGCCCCAGGCTTCCTGGCGGACGGCTACCGGCACGACAACGACGAACGCAAGGGGGAGCAAAGCGCCCGCTACACCCCGAAGCTGCCGAAGGCGGGGACCTACCGCGTGGCTGTGACCTACACCGCGCTGACCAACCGCGCCTCCAACGTGCCGGTCACCATCCACCACGCCAAGGGCGAGACCAAGGTGGTGGTGGACCAGAAGAAGAAGGCCCCTGAAAACCTCCTGCCCTTGGGTGAATTTGAGTTCGAGGCGGGCACCTCCGGCTGGGTGGAGATCCGCAACGAAGGCACCAAGGGCCACGTGATCATCGACGCCGTGCAGTTCCTGGCGAAGTGACGCCGGCAGACGTGGCGGAGCCCTGGCCGGGCCAAGGCGGGGCTGCCGCCTCAGGCTTCTGCCCCCGCTCCCCGGACCTCCCTCACTGAATGAAGGCATGGCCACTGGCAGGCACGGTCCCGGGACCGTGCCTGCTTTTGCATGGGGGCATGGCCTTGGGAAAGCGCCCACATGACGCTACAAGGTGCGCTTCCGGCGGAACTCCCCCGGTGTCATCCCTGCCCTCTTCCGAAAGGCCCCGGCCATGTACTGGGGGTGGTTGAAGCCGCAGCGCGCGGCGATGGCATCCAGCGTCAGGTCGGTCTCGATGAGCAGCTTTTCCACCTCGGCAAAGCGCAGGCGGACGATCTCCTCCCCAGGACTGCGGCCAATGAGCGCCTTCATGCGCCGCTCCAGCACGCTACGGGAAAGCGCGGCCTCGCGTGCCACGCGGCTCACGTCGATGGCCTCGGTGGCGTGCTGCCGGATGAAGCGCAGGGCGGTGGCGATGCGCTGATCCTCCACGGCCACGATGTCGCTGGACTGGCGGACCACGATGTCCCCCGGCAGGTGCAGATGCGTCTCCCCCGGCTGCGGCACACGCCGGCCGCCCATCCATTCGGCCAGGATGCGGGAGGCATCATAGCCCACGGCCTGACCGCGCAGGCGCAGGCTGGAGAGCGGCGGGGAGGCTGTCTCGCACAGCATCTTGTCATTCTCCGCGCCCACCACGGCCACCTCCTCCGGCACGGCGATGCCCGCCCGCCGCGCGGCGTCCAGCAGCCAGAAGCCGAGCTGGTCATTCACGGTGAAGATGCCGGCAGGCTTCGGCAGGGCGCGCAGCCAGCGCACCAGATCCCGCTGGTGCTGGTCCCAGCTTTGGCGGGCGGACTGGAACACGGGGCAGTCGAGGCCAAAGCCATGGACCGCCTGCACAAAGCGGTCGCCCCGCTCGATGAAGAACGCCTCCGAGCTGTCCAGACAGCAGGCGAAGTGGCGGAAGCCGCGGTTGCGCAGATGCTCCGCCACACGCGCGCCGATGACGCTGTTGTCCATGCCCACAAAGGGAAAGGGGTGCTTCAGCACGGTGGTGCGCAGCTCGATCACGGGCAGCTTCGTGGCCTTCAGGTGCCGCACCAGGGTCTCGTCCACGCTGCGCGCCAGGATGCCGTCCCCCTGCCACTTTTTCAGCCATTCGGGGAAGCTGCTGCGCAGATCCCGTGGCTCCAGGTAGAGGGACCAGGGGCCGTGCTCCGCCACATAACGGCGGATGCCGCGCACGATGTCGCGCCCGTAGGACCGCGAGGTGTCCACCAAAACGGCGACCTGCGGGATGCGTGCTGGCCTGGATGTCTCTGCCCGGGGCATGGCTGCCATGCAAACAAGGATGACGGGCGGAAGCAAGCGGCATTCCGCCCCGGCCTTGATTCCCAAGAGGAACACCAGGCATCAGATAGGCCGGGGGGGCGAAGGGGCCAAGGGGCCAAGGGGGGATTCGGGCATCGGTCGCTTCGTTCACCACGGCGGCTGGAGGACCAGCCGCCCTATCTGGCTGAGGGACCAGCCGCCCTACCTGGCTGGGGGACCAGCCGCTGCGCCTCTTTGACAAGGGTGAGGATGGGAAGCGTCCGAACCATGTTCGGCGTGAAAAAGACGTCGCACTTTGTGCAAGCTTTTGACTCATTTTTTAATGAGTGGCGCACCCGTCAGGATTCGAACCTGAAACCTTCTGATCCGTAGTCAGATGCTC
>CAZPSQ010000475.1:0-2925 GCA_964588755.1 uncultured Prosthecobacter sp.
GCACCGCGCACCGGCTGGTCGAGCAGGGCTACGACTGGCTGTTCGTGAAGAGCGGCCTGCTGGACTGGATACGCGATGCCTCGACGCAGGCCAGCGCCGGCAGCCATCGCCCGACCAAGGATTTTCGCTACTACATCGGCCTGGTCTACGTGAACGTGGAGAGCTACCTGATCGCGGCCGCCTACACGGCGCTGGTCTTCCTCGTGCGGCTGCTGGTGCTCTGCCTGACCTTGCCGCTGTTCCTGATGGCCGCCTTCGTCGGCCTGGTGGACGGGCTGGTGCGCCGGGATGTGCGCCGGTTCGGCGCCGGCCGCGAGTCGGGTTTCATCTACCACCGCGCGAAGGCCGCGCTGATGCCGCTAGCCGTGCTGCCCTGGGTGATCTACCTCGCATTGCCGGTGAGCGTGAACCCGCTGCTGATCCTGCTGCCCAGCGCCGCACTGCTTGGCGTGGCGGTGTGCATTGCGGCGGCGACGTTCAAGAAGTACCTGTAAGACGGTCAATCACTTTCGTGGAACGTCTCCGATAGACATATTTTCATTTTCAGAAGACGGCTGCACCAATGGACGGGACGTAACACCAAGTGTGCAGGCGGCCTGAGCCTACTTGTTGGCTGTGCCTGGCGACAGCGCGTAGGCGATTTCCTCCAGCAGGGGACGCAGTTTCGCATGGTCGGATTGAGCAATTGCCATTTCGATCCGTGACGACCAGTGTCCTTGCCTGTACAGGTTCTCGGCGCGTTCCAGGATTTCTCTGGCAGTTCGATCGCGGATTTCCTGCTCCGGAGCAGACTTGCCGGTCAATCGAGATGCGACTGCGGTTCTGAGTAGTGAAATCTCTTCATCCCCACCATTGACGGCGAATGCTGCGAGACCACAAAGCCCCCTCTCCAGCACTCCCCTGCCTGTTTGATGCCTCCCACCTTTGAACGTCCAGGATGCGAGGCTTTCCCCGATCTCGCTTGCGATCTCATCACAGCCGCGATTTCGAGCATTGACCGCGGCTTCGAACAACGCCTCGGTCATCTGGAAGTTCTCAACAAACGTCACCGATTCCTTGTCATCGGGAATCCAAGTCAATGTCGCGATCAACCAGCGCGCATGCTTCTGCAGCTCCTCTTGGCTGTGGTGGTCGCATGCGGGCGCATTCGACACTGCCAACAGGATTTCCGTTATGCCCGTTATCCAGTGGATCATGTCAAAAGCAAAGTGGGACTTTGCCTGTATGGCTGCGAGAAGTAGCTCCTTCTCCGTTTGGTAAATGCCATCCGCCCAACGCTCGATGTTTCGTATCACCGCTTGGGCATCTGCATTGTCCGGTTGTGCTTGCGAGAGCGCGTTCGCCAATTCCGTCAGCCGCGCCCTCAAGCTTTGCATGTTCGTTGACGAGTAGTACGGCCCGAGGAACGTGCTATGGCTGCTCGACATGGGCGTGTCCACCACTTTAAGGAACAACTTCGCAACCAAGGCGACATCTCGACGGACTTCCCCGACCGCGAAATGGATGTCGCGGTTCCCAGAGCGAAGTAAATCAAAGGTGAGATTCGCAAGCTGCGCCATGCCTTCCATCGTAACGGGGCGGTAATCTTCTTTCGCGCAGCCAGTACACGCAATCAAAGCAATTTTTTCGCTGAGCGTTGCTATGTCGTTCGGATCTCCATGGGCGAGAAGATATTGCGCAGATTGCCCCATGAGCCGTTGCCCCTCTAGCAGAACATCGGCCATACCATGAGGAACTACGGCCTGCACCGCGCTTGCAAGGTATCCTGCAGCGAGCTGCGCGTGGCTTTTCGAGGCATACGGGCTGGAGTAATCAATGCCTAGATACACCCGGACGAGTGCAGCCATTGTTTGCAGTGTCTGCTCGATCTGCTGCTCATCTCGGCGGGCAATCCCACTCTGCAAGTTTTGCCGCAGGCGCTCCAGCGTGTCGTTGATGAAGCCATCGCTGGAGAACGGATTTTCGACAAATGGGTTGTTGGCGTAGAACGTTTTCCCCTTGGACTCGATGTATGCAGCATTGATGCCGACGACAGCGTTCAGCGCCGCACCAGACACTTCATGATCTCCCTGCTCTGCATAGCGTCCCGCAAATGACATTGCATGTCGAACCGCTCGCTTTGTGCCATCGGTCCATCTATTGTTGATCTGAAAAAATGCTGTACGGGCCAAGTCGTGCGTGGAGTCCGAAGTGGACGTCGTGGAACTTGCGCTTTCATCGCGTTCAAGCAGCGGTATCGAGCGCTGAGCTCGTCGAGCCCATGTCCGCAGTTCCTTACGAGTGTCTTGAATGAGTATGCCTAATTGCTGCAATGGGTTGATAAGAACCAAAGCGCGCCGATAGGCATACATGAACGAGATCAGTATGAGTACAACCGCCCATGAAGCTGCGAGCACGACCTGCGCCAGCCGGGCCTGAGCCACAAAGGTCGACAGCGTCGCGACGCCTATTGCCAGGAGGAATGCCAACGCGAACGCACCGAGCAACTTCCGATCTGCGCTCAGACGGCGAAATAGCCCGTGAGGCATGCGCTCGATGTTCACCTGCATGGCGAATAGTACGAGGGAAGTAACAATCGCAGCAGCGCCTATCAGCGCGCTTCCCGTATTCAGGATTAGGCCGCGCAGACCATCGATCGCGTGTTCAGTCGAGTAATACCTCGCAAGCACATTTTGGAGAGCTGGCGACAGGTAGGCGCTTGCAGAAAGGAGAAGGAGCAGCAGAGCATAAAAAGCGATATGGCCGTATCGAAGCTTCCACACCCAAAGCTGGTGTTGGGCTAGATAGGTGTAGTGCCATAATGTTGCGATTCGCCTGGCGATCGCCTTACGCATGCGCTTTACAGCTAGATCGATGTGCGATCGCCAGGACATGAGCAATGACTACCTCTGATGCAGCGCGACGAACTGGTTACTCGGCCCTTCC
>CAZPSQ010000476.1:0-2925 GCA_964588755.1 uncultured Prosthecobacter sp.
GACGCTCGCCGCAGGCCAATGGGCCAGCGGTACTCCAAGCCTCCGCCAGCGCGGGATTGGAAAGTACTGCTGCCGCATTCGGCTGCAGCGGGCGTCCCCTGACTCCCGCAACCACCCAGCGCGTGTGCGGGCGTCTCCTGACCCCCGCGTTCACCCAGCGCGTTTGCGAGCGTCTCCTGCCCCCCGCGTTCACCCAGCGCGTGTGCGAACGTCCCCAGACCCCCGCGGTGGCCCAGGGCATGGCGCGCATCAGGAGACGCTCGTTCCGCAGGCCAAGGGGCCAGCGGTACTCCGGACTTCCCTGTCCCTCCCTACGCATCAGGCGGCTCCCGTGTGATGAAAGGAAAACCCGGCCCCGAGCAGACCGCCTTGCGGCCGGCCGCAGCCCCGGCGCGCCATCCATGCCGGGGGGACGGCATCAACGGCCGTGCGGACCGAGTCCCGCCACCACTCGTATTTGCGTCCGTCCTTTGGGCCTTCGCCCTCGCCATCTTCCTCACCGTCCTCCTCGCCGTCTTCATCAGGCTCGTCGTCCTCATCCTCGTCATTCTGGAAATCCCCGCGTTCCTCGTCGTCATCATCATCATCATCATCATCATCATCATCAGGGTCATCATCGTCGTCCTGTGTGTCGGCATCGCTGTCGCCGTCGTCATCATAGTCAAAGCCCAGGAAATCCGTGCCGCCCATCGCCATGGCAGCCGCCGCCGCTGTCATTGTTGTCTCTGTCTCTGCCTCTGCCGCCGCGTCCGCATCTGTGTCTCCCGTCGCGTCGGGTGTCCCCTGGCGCAGCGCCGCCAGCCGGCGGCGGCGCATCGTCTGCACCCGCGTGCGCGGCCACGGCGGCATGTGGAAGAGGTCGCACGGCGGCGGGGTCAGCATCATCGTTGTCATGTTCATGGTCGCGTCTGTCTTGTCTTGGATTGTTTTTGATGCGTGGTAGTTCGTGGTATCATAGAATAAAAAATGTTTTTTGCCAGGACTCCTTGTTGTCCGGCTTGGCGGGGGCGGGAAGTCAGAGGTGAGCGGGTGGGCAGGTGCCGTGCGCTGGCATGGGGGCGGCGTTTTCTCTCAGCTCCAGTAGTCCGGCACCTCCGGCGGTATCTCCACCAGCCAGCTGCCGTCCCGCCGCAGGCGGCTGGCGATGCGGCCGTCCATCTCCGCCTCGATCTCGCCGCGGTAGAGGTTGGCGTCCAGCATCGTCCACTTGTTGCTGCGCAGCTGCAGCAGCTCCACCACGCGGCTGCGCGTCACCGCGCTGGAGCCTTTGTCCTGGTCGGTGCCGGAGCCGATGTCCTCGATGTAGATGAGGTCGTGCCGTGCGTAGTCGCGCGGCGCGCGGTAGTCCGCCAGGTCCGCCGCCGGGATGATGTGGGCCACCTGCGGCCCGCGCCAGCCCGTGGCCGTGGGGATGCGCCAGTGCCGGCGCAGGCACTCCAGCGCCTGTTTGAGGAGGTGCGTCTTCCCCACGCCGGAGGGGCCCAGCAGGCTCAGCCACCGGCGTGGCGGCTCCCGCCCCAGCGCCGCGCTGCAGAAGGCCTGCACGGCGGGCAGCACCGGCCGCAGCCCGGGGTGGTACACCTCAAACCGCCACGGGTGCCGCGCCACGTCCGGGTGCGGCGGCGGCGGCGGATGCCGCCGGTCATGTGGGTGTGGTAGTTCCTGGGGGTGGGCTGGCGTAGCGCCCCGGGCGGTTGGCGGAATCACTGCGGTGGCGAGGAGCTGGCCGATGGTGGGCATGGGCATGGGCATGGGCATGTGGGCGTGCGTTTGCATGGGGATAAGACTGGGATTTGGAAGAGGGTGGCGTGGATTGCTGCTGCCGGCGGTTTTGGGAGGGCAGCCAGCCGTGGGCGCGCCAGTTCCGCAGGCCGGCGCGCCAGTCCTTGCAGGGGCGGCGGCCGTGCATCCAGCCATTGGCCGTCCAGTGGTCGAACATTGCCGTGCCGTCGCTGGCGGGCAGGCCCAGCTCCAGCGCATAGGCCTCCACCTCCTCCTGCGTGCCGGTGGCGCGTCGGCGCTTGTTGCTGGTGCTCTGGTGGCTGGTGGCGCTGTCGCCAGCGTCGTTGTCAGCCGTGGGCTGGGCCAAAGGCAGTGGCGGCGGCAAAGCAAGGCTGGCCTGGCAAGGCGCGGCCACGACGGGCGGTGATGACACCACAGGCGAATGCATTGCCATGGGCGGAGACGATGCCACAGGCGAATGCATTGCCATGGGCGAATGCATTGCCATGGGCGAAGTCGATGCCATGGGCAAAGCTGGGCCGATGAGCGGTGCCGGGGCTGCGTGGCGGCTGTCTGCGGTCATGGGTTGCTGGGCATCCCGCCCGGCCTCGCCCGCCTGCGTACCTACGGGTGTGGGTGTGGGTGTGGGTGTGGGGGAAAGGGGAGCGCGAGGGGAAAGGGGGAGCGGGAGAGGGGACGCGCCGCCAACCGCCGACACCGCCGCCGCCGCCGACACCGCGATGTCCACCCCATGTCCCGACATGGGGGCGACACGCGCCGCCGTGTCAGCGACATGTGGCAGGGTGTCGTTAACGTGTTGGGGTGCGTCGCCGCTGTGTTGCACGGCGTCGCTGGCATGGGGGAATGTGCTGCCGTCATGGGGGAATGCGAGGTCCGTATGGGGGAATGCGGTGCCGTCATGGGGGGATGCGTTGCCGTCATGGTGTGGCGAGTGTGCACTGACCTCTGCGTCTGTGCTGGGTGTGGCGGGAGTCAGGGGACGCTCGTTCCGCAGGCCAATGGGCCAGCGGTACTCCGGAGCTTCGCCAGCAGTGTCTCGGGGTGGAGGCGTGATTGGGATCGGGATCTGGAAAGTACTGCTGCCGCATTCGGCTGCAGCGAGCGTCTCCTGATCTGCGCGGTGGCCCAGCGCGCGTGCGGGCGTCTCCTGATCTGCGCGATGGTCCTGGGAATGGCGCGCAT
>CAZPSQ010000477.1:0-2915 GCA_964588755.1 uncultured Prosthecobacter sp.
GGTGGTGGTCATTCCGATCTCGACCCAGCACTACATGATGCTCAAGCGCAACCTGATCTACACGGGTATCACACGCGGCAAGAGGCTCGTGGTGCTGGTCGGGCAGAAGAGAGCGCTGGCAATGGCGATCAAAGGGAAGCAGGTGGAGCGGCGCTGGTCAAAATTGAAAGAACGTCTGGTGGCGACGGAACGGTAGTCGCGTGGTCACTCTTTCGTTGGGGCGCAATACACAGGGGTTCGTCGCTGCGGTAGGCTATGCCGCCTTCCGACCCCCTGCCGTCACGTGAGTCTTCAGGGGTGCAACGGCAGGCATCAAAGCAAGACCCGCCGTCCAAGGATCAATGATGGGCATCGCCGTGGCTTCACTTAGTGCGTCACGAACGTCTTTCGCCAGCATTGCTGGTATTCATGTCATGGTGTCGCATTGAGTTTGCATTGCAACGCCATCTCATAGGCTGTCTCGAAGTGCGGTGCGAGGGGCCGCTCCATGGCCTCGTGTTGGGAGATCACAGTCGGTTTATCTGAGTCGGCAAGGCGGCCTTTGAAGATCAGCCAGGAGAAGAGGTGCGGCGTGGTCTGAGTAAGAAGAGCATGGCCCGAGTCTTCAGCAAGTTTACGTGCCTTCTGGTCGTCGGTGATAATGGCTTGCCCTATCTTCATTGCGAAGGCGATAGAGGAAAGCTCGCCTTTGCCCAAGCGCTTGCGGTTCTCGAGGAGTTTGATGGCCTGCAAGTCGCCGATGTCGCAAGAATGGGCGACGAACCGGCCGAGAGCTTGCTCTGTGGTCAGGCGCCGCATGAGTTCGGTCTCGGCCGGAGTGGGTGCCGTCTTTCTCGGTTTGGCTAAGCACTCGTAGCGCACGAAGTTGGTGACGCAGAACTCGACGCGCGCTTCCTTGGCAGCCGCGTACAGCCGTATTGAAGACAGCAGGTTCCACACCGAGCAACTGTCGGCAACGTTGATAAGGTGGAACCTCGACGGGTCAATGGCCATGCAGCTTCCGAGCATAGATCGTTGCGAGTTCGGCGAGATCGCCGTGGCTGCACAGCAGCGCCTCGGCCAATCTCCCTATGCTGATAACTCCGGCACTGAAGCCGTCGAAGCACAGGCTGACATAAAAGTCGGAAAGGCCGAGCTCTAAGAGGCGGCCCTTGCGCTGGCGCTGCGTGGCGTTGAGGTTCTCAGGCAACTCGGGGTCAATCTTCGCTTCGCGTGGTACCCGCAGGCGACTAATACGGTCGTAGGTGACCTTGTCGATGAGATTGGCCTCTTTGAGTGCGATGGCGAGGGCGATGCAACTCACACGCAACTCGTTGGCCCACCGCAGCGCATCGGCGTCCGTCCACTGGGATAGAACCGAAAGCTTGGACAAGAAGGTCGGTGGCATCAGGAAGCACGAAGCGAAGCGGTTGGCACGAATCTCCAATCGATCTGCTCCGCTCGGAGCTTCGAAACTGACGCTCGCGCCTCGCTCAGAGTCGAAGATAGCATGGGCCATTTCGTGCGCCGCGCTGAACCGCTGACGATAGATGTCTTCGCTGTGGTTGATCAGGGCACACTTGCCCGCAACTGGATGCATGATGAAGAGGCCGGAAATATTCGAGTTGCCCAGCTTGCGGCGAAATACATGGACGCCGACGCTGCGGAACTCCGCATAGACATCACGCGGCACGGCGCGGTCCTCGTGTCCAAGAGCGGCGCGAAGCTGCGCGGCGGCGGCCTCACCATGGCCTTTGAAGTAGTCGCCAGTTGGGGAGAAAGCGAACTGTTTTGGCGGATGCCCAAGTTCTCGCATCAGAAAATCTTCCGTCTCGCAGAGGTAGAGGAAGTCCTGGACGGCTCGGCGATCCTCTTTGGTGAAGTCTCCGCCGTAGGCGCGGTAGAGCGTCTCGGTCTGCTCGAACGGGGCAACCTGCTCGTTGGAGATGAAGAACTTGAAGTCGCAGCGGTAATGGTCCGCCAGGATCAGCACCTCATCGCCGGTCGGTTCGGCCTGCCCCGCTTCAATGGAGACTAGGCGGGCAGCGTCGATGCCAGTCGAGGACGCGACCTCAATACTGGATTCCTTGAGCTGACCTCGGTATTTGGCAAGCTTGGAGCCTAAGATTTGTAGGTCGATGGCCATAATCAACGATCATATCATGGTGTATTTCTCATCTTTGAATCGGGTTTCACAGCGTTAGGGCTGTTGGCGAGTTTAACCGTCCACGCCGAAGGTGCAATTTCTATTGTAGAGCGTCAGTTCTCTACAGGCTCAAGCCGACCCGTGTCCATCAGCTCTGCGAGCGGTTGCTGCTGTTCTCTCCGCCCGGCATTACTCTGTGGTTTAACAGAAGGCCGACAGCTTTCACGCGACAGAAGACAACGCCATCTTGATGCGTTTCAGGTCGCTACCGATGCTTGCCGCCTCTTCGTTGCGATGGGCTACCCCCCCTCAACCCTCGGCAAACCGATAGCAGGGCGGCTTCAACGTTAGCTTCGTGCTCACAGAATAGTCGATGTCAGCCCTCCGGTTTCGTTAGCTGGCGGGTATCTTCGCAGACCTTGCCGAAGGTTGAGGCGAAATTTGTTTGCCAACTGCTCTGCACGCTCATGAACCACGAAGCGCACCGCTGTTAGTGGGGGAGCAGCGGCGCCCAGCGCGGCGGCGCTCACGAATTCCTGCAAGAAAGCAATGATGCGAGCTTCTAGCAACCCATGTCCGAGATCGTCGGTGTTCGGTAGGCTCTGAACCATTGATTTGCCGAGGTCGAGAGGGATGAGGTCTTCGCCGCAAGCCCACTTGTTGAGGCGCAGCTGAGTGACGGGGCTGGAGGGCGCACGACTTGTTGGAAGTGCGGCCAACTTCTTTTCCAGGTCAAGATTGTTCGAGCAGCGATAGGCGTCGCGGACAGCCTGCAGCCAGTTGCCTACTG
>CAZPSQ010000478.1:0-2899 GCA_964588755.1 uncultured Prosthecobacter sp.
CTACTTCGCCGCTTGGCGGTTTTCACGCTGACCGCTCGCGCGGACCTGCCGGCCGACGATAAGTTGGACTGGTTGCTGACGCACATTGGGTTGCATGAGGCGGCGGACTACGCGGAGATTTTCAAGGCGGTACACGCGATCTATCCGGCGACCAGCAGGGAACAGCGGGAGGTGCTGATTGCTGCCGTACTGGCGTATCGATCGCTGGACGAGGAAGACCCGAACTGGGAGTGGAACACTGTTAAAGAGCAGTACGAGTGGTTGAAAGCGCTGCACGGGGCAGACGACACATGTGCGTTGGCACGGCAAGCGCTCAATGATCTGTTGGCGAGGTGTCCAGAACTCAAAGAGAGTGAGCTTAGCGACTCATCCGATTGGGGCGGATCGGTAGTTTCTGGCCGGCATACTCCGTGGACGGAGGACGAATTGCTGTCTCGGCCGCCCGCTGGCTGGCTCCCGGACCTGTTGGCGTTTCAGGGGATTACTTCCCACCGGTCGGACCGCTACGGGCTGCTTCGAACCGTAAGCGACGCAGCCAAAAAAAACTTCCCTTGGAGTATGGGTCTGGCACACGAGCTGGCCGACGCGGGTGAATGGGCTGCGGACCTTTGGCCAGTGCTGCTCCATGCATGGTCGGAAATGGCGTTGGAGGAGCGCGACTATCTTGCCGTGTTTAACGTGCTTGGCAGGATCGAACTCTGCCGGCACCATCAGCGTGCGGCGGTCGGTACGCTTTACGCACTGGTGGAAGGTGGAGGCAAGCCATTTGCGCTGACCGTGCTTTTGCGGGCCAACGAAATAGCTGCTGCGCTTTGGTCGCACCTTGACTGCGATGAGGACATCGAGAACGATGGTGCTTGGCTTCAGTCGGCGGTTGAACGTCCTGCTGGCGTTCTGGCCAAGTTCTGGGTGGGGAGCCTTGTGCTTTGGCGAAAGCAACAGGAGACACTACCTACCAGCCTCAATGGTGAATATCGTCGCGCGCTGTCCGTCATCGTCGACGATCCAAAACTACCCGGTCGCCTCGGCCGGTGTGTTCTTACGAGTCGACTCGGCTTCTTCATGGGCGCCGACGAGATCTGGACACGCGAGCATCTGGTACCGTTGTTCTCAGCGGTCGACCGCTACGAGCTTGAGGCTGCCTGGAACGGCTTTCTGACGCTGGGTCGCCTCAACCCGCAACTGGGGGAGCTCCTGGGCGATGTCTTTCTCCAGGCTGTGCAGAGACTGGATGGCGATCTGGCTAACCAGAGGCTAGAGTTTGTCGAGTACTACACGGAAATGCTGCTCTTCTACGTGTCGGATCCGTTCGATCGATGGCTCTCTCGTTTCTTTCGCCACGGATGCACCGCGACCAGACGTTTTTTTGCGGCGACCGTGAAAAGGAATCTTCGGCGTTTCGACGACCGTCGGCGCAGCGATTTGTGGGATCGCTGGCTCAAGCGGTATTGGAAAAGCCGCTTGCACGGCGTTCCGGCAGCCCTTGAAAGAGGGGAAGTCGAGGAAATGCTGGAATGGCTACCACTGTTATCGGCAGTCTTCGAGGATGCCGTCGGACTGGCTGTTGGCATGCCGCAGGTGAAGTTGCGTCACTGCTCGGTTGTCCCGGATCTTGAGAGCGGCGATCTTCCAACCCAGTATCCCGCCGCAGTGGCGCGCTTGCTAATTTGGCTTGCGGCTACCGGATCACCCTCTTACCTCTGGCATAGCGGGCGTAGGCTGACGGATACACTCCTGAGCGCGGGCCTTCCGGCCGACTTGGAGCACAAAGTTCGCGAGCTAGTTGCGGAACTTGGTCTTCGCTAAGGGGCGCTTTCCCGTGGCGGATCGGAGCCGAGTAGGCGCGGTGACCCGTGGTATCCTCAGCTTGGCGGCGGTCCTTGTCGTGAGTGGCGCGGAATTATTGGGAGCGGCACGCGTACCGCGGAAAACGAAGATGGACCTGTTGTCAGGAAACTGAAGCATGTCGGCTACGCTCTACGACTTCGATTGGGACACGAACAAGGCACGTACAAATCTCGTCAAACATGGCGTGTCGTTTCGGCTGGCCAGTTCGGTCTTCCGCGATCCGCTGGCGCTGACCATCTTCGATCATGGGCATAGCACGCACGAGGACCGTTGGGTGACAGTCGGTCGTGCAGCGAATGGCCAGACGCTGGTAGTGGTTCACAGTTCGCAATGGATCGCGCCAGCGGTGATGAAGCTGCGGATCATTTCGGCGCGCAGGGCCGATCGAGACGAGCTCCGCGATTACGAGAATACGCCGCGCTAGCGGTGCACAGTGAGGGTGGCCTGATGAAAGATCACTACGATTTCAGTAAGGGCGAACGCGGCAAGTTCTCCGCACCGGATGCGGCCTTCCGCTTGCCGGTTTACCTCGATGAGCAGGTGGAGTGCTATCTTGCCGCCAAGGCCGAAGCCAAAGGGGTTGATTTGTCCGATCTGGTCAATGAGTTGCTGAAGCACGAGATCGAGATCATCGAGGCAGTCAAGTAGCGCAAGCCCTTTCTTATGTAGACGATGCGGCTTTGGCGGATCGGGCGGCGTGCCTGGAACTCGCCAGCAACGGCGTCGCGACCCGAGTCGATCAAGAAATCAACGAGAAACAGCTGCGGCACGGTCGCCGCCAGTGAAGTACGTGGGGTGGGGATAGTGGCAGCAAACAAAAACCTGGAAGCACAGCTCGACCTTGACAGCTCGGCTGCCGCGACGTCCACCCCCGAGAGCCCCGACCTCTCGGCCCTCGTCATCCCCCTGCTCAAGGGCGTGCTCTACCAGGAGAGCGACGCGGCGCTGTGGAACGTGCTGCTCAATCTGCAGGCGCGGGTGCGCGACTATGTGGCGGTGCTCGACCTCGAACTGGTGCTCGACGAGGCCGAGGGCTATGCCTTCCTGCGTT
>CAZPSQ010000479.1:0-2896 GCA_964588755.1 uncultured Prosthecobacter sp.
TCTTCGTCGAGCGACTGTGGAAAAGCGTCAAGTACGAAGAGGTGTATCTCAAGGCTGCGCATTTCGCGGAACGTGACCGGTGATTTCACCAAAGCGTGACCGCTGCGGAGATGCTGCATGGGTATGGGTTGATGTTACCTCAAACGGTCACGCTCTCGGCGAAATCACCGGTCACGCTGCCGCGAAATCGGCGACAAGGCAGGGTTATCCACGGCGCCGCCGCCCGCTGATTTATCAAGCGGGAGGCGAGCGGCGCGGTGGGTAACCCGTTTTTTGCGCACTGGCGGATCATATTGAGGGGGTCTCTTGCTTGCGCAAGGATTCGCCGGTCAGTGTCACCTTATGCGCCGCATGCAGCACCCGATCGAGGATCGCATCGGCCAGAGTCGGATCATTGAGGTACGCATGCCAGTGGTCGATCGGTAGCTGGCTGGTGATCAGCGTGGCACGGGATCCCACACGATCATCGATCACCTCCAGCAGATCATTACGTTCCGCCTGATTCAGCGGTGCCAGCCCCCAATCATCGAGAATCAGCAAATCGGTCTTGGCCAGCGCCGACAAACGCTTGCCGAAACTCCCGTCGCCATGGGCAATACGCAACTCCTCGAACAAGCGTGGCGCTCGCACATAAAAGACCGACAGTCCTTGTCGGCATGCGGCATTCCCGAAGGCACACGCCAGCCACGTTTTACCGCAGCCGGTGGCGCCGGTCAGCACCAGATTCTGATGCTGGCGAATCCATTGGCATGACGCGAGTTGCGCCATCAGCGACTTGTCCAGTTTCCGGCCGCCGCCATATCGGATGTCCTCGACGCACGCCTGCGAAGATTTCAGCTTTGCCTCGCGCAAGAGGCGAGTCAGGCGGCGATTCTCTCGCCAGGTCTGCTCGCGGTCGACCAACAGACTGAAGCGATCATCGAACGGCAGGCTGGTCACGGCCGCGTTCGTCTGCTGTTCCTCGAACGCCGTCGCCATGCCCGGCAAGCGCAAGGCCTTCAGGGTATTCAGGGTTTGTTCCATCAACATCATCTTTCCTTTCAGGGTCAGTGGTAATAACCCGAGCCACGCAGATTCGCGTGATCCGGCAAAGCCAGTTCGGCTTGTTGGGGAGCGAGCGGCTGGCGATCCAGGCCCTTCTCGAGAATCGAAGCGACGGAACGGTAGCGATGCGCACCGACGGCCAACGCCCGCTCACACGCCGCTTCCATGCGCGGGTGGCCATAGTTGCGTGCCAGACGCATCAGGCCCAGGCAGGCGCGATAGCCCTGTTCTGGATGCGCCTTCTCGATGAGCAGTCGCTTGACCAGTTCGGCCGTCGAGGGTCCGACCGAGGCCGCCCAGGTCAGCAGCTTTCCCGGTGACCAGTCGGCGTGGGCACGGTGGGCGGCGGGCATGTGCTCGGAGACCGTCGTGTAGTGGCCATGGCGGTCACTGCGGCCATGACTGGCCACCCGTTTGCTCTTGACCAGTACCTCGAGGGTGTCGCGCGTAATACGCAGTTCCACTTCCTGGCGTACGAGCGCATGCGGCACGCTGTAATAGTTGCCGTCGAATTCGACGTGGTAATCGATATTGACGCGGGCCCTCTTCCAGTCGGCCAGTACGAACACCGACGCCGGTAGTGGCCGCAAGTAAGGGGCGTCGAGCAAGGCAAAGGCGTCCCGGCGGCAGCCGGGGAGTTTCTTGAAAGGACGGTTGTTCAGCGCCGGCAGCAATTCGGCCACGGCGGCATCGAGTTCGGCCACCGAGAAGAAGCTGCGGTGACGAAGCCTCGCCAATATCCAGCGCTCGACCACCTGAACACCCACTTCGGCCTTCGCTTTGTCCTGCGGCTTTCGCGGTCGGGCCGGCAAGATCACCGTGCTGTAGTGGTTGGCGAATTCGGCAGTGGCCCGATTGAGCGCCGGCTCGTAGCGATCCGCCACGGCAACGAGGGCGCGGGGATTGTCAGGAACGATCAGGGCGGGAACGCCACCGATGAAATTCAGTGCGCGGCCCATGCCGGTGAGCCAGTCGCCTTGAGTCTGTCCAGCGGTCGCACAGGCAAAGGTATAGCTTGAAGCCCCCAGCACGGCGACGAAGATGCTCGCCGGCCGGATCTCGCCGGTGGTCGCGTCGATGATCGGTACCGTCGGACCCGCATAGTCGGCGAACAGTTTCTCCCCGGCGCGGTGGATCTGCCGCATGGAGCGCTTCAGCTGGCCTGTCCAGTCCTTGTAACGGGTGCAGAAGGCGGTGTATTGGTAGCCGCGCCCACCGACCGCTTGCAGATACTCTTCCCAGAGCAGCGTCAGCGTGACGCCTTTCTTCTTCAGTTCCTGATGAACCCCGGCGTAGTCAGGGTCAGCGTAGGTCGGTTCGCGGGCGGCGACCTGCCGATAGAGCAATTTCTCCAACCCGGAATCATCGAGTTCGTCAGGCAGCGGCCAGCCCAGTCCGGCGGCGCTGGCTAAACGGATGTATTTGGCGACAACCCCTTTGGACAGATTGAGTGCCCGGGCAATCGCGTCCAGGCTCAGCCCGGCACTGTGGCGGTAACGGAGTACGTCTCGTATCTTGCGCATGGATAGTCTTTCTTGAGGCATCACCGGCCGCTTTCAAAATGCAGCGAGGGTACCTTCAACTATTCATGCAACATCATCCTCAACGGTCACGTTCAGCGCGAAATCGCGGTCAGCTTTCCCGAAACGCCGGTCACGAGCCGGCGAAATCACCGGTCACGATGGCGCGAAATACGCAGTCGGTATCGATCGACCCCCTCAAGTCGCCTCCACGACGCCGTTCAACAGCCCACCGCCCGACGCTTCCGTCCGCTCGGTTGCGCGCGTGATGCATCGACTCGCCATTCATGCAATATACTGTACAGGTGTACAGCACGTTGGCGGCTGTGAAG
>CAZPSQ010000480.1:0-2895 GCA_964588755.1 uncultured Prosthecobacter sp.
ATCTGTTTCCGAGGCAATGCTCTGGCAGTCATACCCCACCTGGAAGCACTATGACACAATCATGCACAAGATCGCTGACCACTGGCCTGACCTCTGCCGCCTTGACACAATAGGATTCAGCGTCGGGGGAAGAGCGGTGCTGGCACTGAAGATCTCAGATAACCCGGAAATTGACGAGCCTGAGCCGGAAGTGATGATCAGTTCATCAATCCATGGTGATGAGACGGCAGGTTTTGTTTTGCTTATGCGCCTCGCTGAATACCTGGCGTCAGGCGGCGGCGCACCTGCTTCAGGGTTGGCGGCAGACCTGGTGTCAGGGCTGGAAATCTGGATCAACCCCCTCGCCAACCCTGACGGCATGTACCGCAGCGGCGACACCCTGACATATCCCATACGCGCCAACAGCAACGGCTATGACCTTAACCGTAACTTCCCCGACCCCGAGGTGGGTGCGCCGCCGCCGCTGCAGAAAGAGACCCTTGACATGGTCAGGTTCCTGGAAGAAAGACGATTCGCCCTTTCCGTCAACCTGCACAGCGGCGCCGAAGTTGTAAACTACCCATGGGACAAATGGACCCGGGACCACGCTGACGACGAATGGTTCAATGCAATCAGCCGACGCTATGCAGATACTGTCCACCTCCGTGCCGACCCCGGATATATGACATTCCTTGACAACGGCGTAACAAAAGGATGGCAATGGTACCTGGTGAGGGGAGGAAGACAGGATTTCGTAACATGGAGCCTGGGAGGACGGGAAGTGACAATAGAGATCGATGATACAAAGATGACCCCAGGATCAAATCTCGGACTGCTGTGGGAGTGGAACCATCGCTCTCTGTTACGCTATATGGCCGAGGCCCTGACAGGAGCAAGAGGCACGGTCTCCGACGCCGAAACAGGTGATCCGCTCTATAAGCATATTCCTTTTTATATTACCTATATCCCCAGCCTAAACCTGGCTTACGGTTTATTTTATGATAACCTCAGCAGTGCTGTGTTTGATATGGGGCAGGAGCGCGATAATTATTATGGCCCTTACCGCTACTATCAGGCAGAAGCTGGTGACCTGGATTATTACCTGATCTACGGCCCGCAAATTTCGGCTGTGGTACGCAAGTTTTCTAGCCTGATCGGCCGGCCAGCCTTGCCACCGCGCTGGTCTTTGGGCTATTTGGGATCTACTATGACGTATACAGACGCGCCCAATGCCCAGGAAGAGCTGAAGAAGTTTGTTCAGCAATGTGAGCAGCACCAAATACCATGTGATATGTTCCATCTTTCTTCCGGGTATGGCTCCGGGGAGGATGGCCGCCGTTATGTGTTCAATTGGAATTTCAATAAAATTCCCAACCCGCGCGCCATGCTAGAAAATTTTCACCAGGCTGGCATGCATGTAATGGCGAATATTAAGCCCTGCCTGCTGACCACGCATCCACGTTATGAACAGGTCGCCAGCTTGGGGGCTTTTGTAAAGGATTCTCAAACGGGGTTGCCGCGCCTGGACTATTTCTGGGATGGCTATGGATCGCATCTCGATTTTACCAACCCTGTTGCTTACCAATGGTGGCGTGAAAATGTACGCGAGTGGCTGCTGGAATATGGTGTGGACGCCACCTGGAACGACAATAACGAATACCCAATCTGGGATGATGAAGCTGTTTGCTATGGTTTTGGCGAGGAAATGAAGATCAAACAAATTCGCCCACTAATGCCCTACCTGATGGCGCGCTGCTCCCGCGAGGCGCAGCTTGCGTTCCAGCCGCAGATGCGCCCGTTTTTGCTTTCTCGCAGTGCCTCGCCAGGCACGCAGCGCTACGCCCAAACCTGGAGCGGGGATAATGAAACCTCGTGGAACACGCTTAAGTACAATATCCCGATGGGGTTGGGCATGGGTCTCTCTGGTTTTCCTAATACGGGGCATGATGTGGGCGGCTTTGCCGGTGAAAGCCCTTCTGCCGAGTTGTTTGTGCGTTGGGTGCAAAATGGCATTTTTCATCCGCGCTTTACCATCCACTCCTGGAACAGCGACGGCAGTGTAAATAGCCCGTGGATGCATGCCGATGTATTGCCGATTGTGCGTGAATGGATTGCGTTCCGCTACCGCCTGCTGCCTTATCTTTACAGCCTGTTTTTTCAGGCCTACCAGGACGGCACGCCGATACTCCGCCCGCTGGTATATCATTTTCCGCAGGATGCACACTGCTGGCAGGAATCTTTCGATTTTCTGTTGGGCGATCAATTATTAGTCGCATCCGTGTTGGAAGATGGCGCGCGTCAAAGAGAAGTGTATCTGCCACAGGGCGAAGATTGGATCGATTTTTACACCGGTGCGTATTACACAGGTGGGCAGCAGGTGAACCTGGCAGCGCCCTTGGAGCGCATTCCACTGCTGGTGAAAGCTGGGGGAATTTTACCAATGGGCAAAAGCATGCGCCTTATTGGGCAACAGGCAGAAGCTATACGCCAGATATACTTGTTTCCACAGCAGCAGCAGGGCAGGGGTCAGTTTACCCTGATAGAAGATGACGGCATCAGTCTGGGTTATCAGCACGGTGAATACACTGAACTGCGTTTCAGGCTAGAGTCTACCCCGCAAACCTTGAACCTGGATATTCGATATGGGCAGCATGGTTTTGCCTTGCCCTACGCCTGCGTGGAGATCGTAGTGCCGGCTACAGAAAAGCGCCCCTTGCAGGTGAACTGCCCAGAAGGGTTAACCTGGCACCTGGCAAATGAAATACTCGCGCAGAGAAAAAATTAAGAAAACTCAGTATTCGATTATGGCGATACTCAACCATGAAATATTAATTGAAGATTGCAATGGTAGGTTGGGCATAGCCGGTTAATCACCAGCTTGTTTACCAATTCGTTGTGGAATCATTGCATGCCTTT
>CAZPSQ010000481.1:0-2881 GCA_964588755.1 uncultured Prosthecobacter sp.
CGGCGAAACCCCGTTGAGTATTATTTTCAAGCACATCAGCGATCCGATACCAGCTATTAATACATTTGATCCAAGCCTTTCGCCTGACACCAATGCGGTGATGGCGCGTGTTTTGGCGAAGCAGCCAGAAGACCGCTACGCGACCGCTACCGAGTTTGTGGATGATCTGAACTGCCCCACCGGCTTCCAGATTTACAAGGACGGCGTCATCGTGATGCAAAGCCCCAGCCTCGTTTACATCACCGACACGGACGGCGACGGCAAGGGCGACAAGCGCGAGCGCATCCTCACCGGCCTCTGCGCCGCAGACAGCCACCATGAGACCTGCTACCTCAGCTATGACAACGGCGGCGCCATCTACCCCAGCGACGGCGTGTTCCACCGCTCCCAGGTGGAGACGCTCTACGGCCCCGTGCGCAACACCAACGGCGCGATCTACCGCTTTGACCTCAACCGCCAGAAGCTGGAGCGCTTCACCACCGACGCATGCGTGAACCCGCACGGCAAAATCTGGGACCGCTGGGGCAATGCCTACTTCACCGATGCGACGGGCAACGTGAACACCTTCGCCGAGGCGTCCTCCTCCTACCTGCCTCTCGAAGGCGGCGGCAGCGCGAAGATGAAGGAGTTCTGGAAGCGCCCCGCGCGCCCCAGCCCGGGCAACATGATCATCAGCAGCCGCCACTTCCCCGACGACTGGCAGAACAACTTCCTCAACACAAACGTCATCAGCTTCCAGGGCATCTGGCGTGTGCCGCTTGTGCAGGAAGGCGCGGGCATGGCCGGTCCGGGCGAGGTGGAGATGGTGAAGGCAGACCCCGCCGTGTACCCCACCTTCCGCCCCTCCTGCATCAGCGTGGGCCTGGATGGCGCCATGTATTTCTGCGACTGGTCAAAGGCCGTCATCGGCCACATGCAGCACCACCTGCGCGACCCGAACCGCGAGCAGGCCCACGGCCGCATCTACAAGCTGACCTATGAAGGCCGCGAGCTGATCAAGCCCAAGAAAATTCATGGCGAAGGCATCCCCGCCCTGCTGGAGCTGCTGAAGGAGTGGGAGGACATCACCCGCCAGCTGGCCAAGGTGGAGCTGGCCAAGCACGACGCCCAAGAAGTGGCCGCCGCCGCCAGGAAGTGGGCCGCCAGCCTGGACAAGAGCGACAAGGAGTACGAGCACCACCGCCTGGAGGCGCTGTGGACCCACCAGTGGGTGGACGTGGTGGATGTGGGCCTCCTCAAAGAAGTGCTCACCTCCCCGGAGCCACGCGCCCGCGCCGCCGCCACCCGCGTGCTGTGCTACTGGAAGGACCAGGTGCCGGACGCGCTGGCCCTGCTGAAGACCGCCGTGAACGATGCCGACATGCGCGTGCGCATGCAGGCCGTGCGCGCCCTCAGCTTCTACCAGCCCACGGACAAGGCGCAGCAGGCGCTGGAGATCGCGTTTGACGTGCTGAAGCAGCCCACGGACTACTACATCGACCACGTCTTCTCCGAGGCACGCAAAGGCCTCCAGTCCGTGCTGAAGAGCAAGGTGCTGCCGCAGGACCCCGGCGCGCTGGCGGAGTTCATCGCCAAGACCACCGACGCCGACCTCAAGGGCCTGCCCGACATCGAGCCCGTGCTCATGGAAAAGCTCACCCGCACCAAGATCCCCGCCGACGTGCGCCTCGCCGCGCTGGCAGAGCTGTGCAAGATCACCGGCAACGACGCCCCCGCCCAGCTGGTGAAGATCCTCACCCTCCTCGACGGCAGGGAGCACTCCGCCTCCCCGGCCGAAGACGTGGGCAGGCTGCTCGTCAGCCAGTCCCCCAACATGCTGACCCGTCATGGCGAAAGCATCAAGGCCCTGGCCGCCGCCGCCACGACCGCCCCGGTGAAGCGCGCCGCGTATGCCGCCCTCGTCCTCGCCGACAAGTCGCCCGACCGCGTGTGGGCCGCCACCGCTGCCGATGGTGGCGCGCGGAACTACCTCATCGAGGCCATCGGCCTCATCCCCGCGTCCGAGGCGAAGCAGCGCGCCGCCTTCCAGCCCCACCTCATCGCCTTGCTCAACGAGGGCAGGACCACCGGCGGCCGCCTGCGCGCCGTGCTGGCCGCGCTGCCCCTGACCGGTGCCGACAATGCCGCCGCAAACTTCAAGGTGGCCGCGCAGCACCTCATCGAGGGCAGGGAGCGCAACGCCGCCGCCAAGGCCCTGATCAAGTTCCCCAAAGCCAGCTGGGACGCCGCCCAGGCCCGGCCCATCACCGACTCCGTGCTCGCCTACGGCAAGACCATCCCCGCCGCCGACCGCAGCAAGCCGGAGTATGTGGAGATCATCGCCGCCGCCAAGGAGATGGCCGCGCTGCAAGGCGACGCAGGCAAGGCCGTCCTGGCAGAGCTCAAGACCATCAGCGTGGACGTCTTCATCGTGCACACCGTGCATGAGCAGCTCCGCTTTGACACCACGCGGATCGAGGTGACGGCCGGCAAGCAGTTCGAGATCATCTTTGAAAACGACGACGTCATGCCGCACAACCTCGTCATCGTCCCGCCCGGCAAGCACATGGAAATCGGCAACGCCGCCATGACCATGACCCCCGACAAGCTGGACAAGCAAGGCCGCGCCTACCTGCCCGCCGCGCATGAAAAGGACATCCTGGCCGCCACCAAGCTGCTGGAGCCCGGGCAGAAGGAGACCGTCAAGATGAAAGCCCCGGGTGCGCCGGGAGAGTACGAGTTCGTCTGCACCTTCCCCGGCCACGCCGTGCTCATGTGGGGTGTCCTCAGCGTGACCAAGTAACGCAGCGCGTCCCTCCGGCTCGTCCTCGTCCTCGTTCTCCTACTCGTCCTCGATCAACGCGCGTCCGCTCCGACGGCGCGCGTTGCGCAAGTGCTCAGT
>CAZPSQ010000482.1:0-2866 GCA_964588755.1 uncultured Prosthecobacter sp.
GATCCAGCTCTGCCAGGAGATCGGCATCCAGCCGCTGTTCCAGAACCACAGCGGCAAGGATTACTTCGGCGCACCCGTGTGGGACATGTATTCCCTCATGCGCGAATACCCCGCCGCCGACTTCGGCTTCGCCTTCGACATCCTCCACGCCACCGCCGAAGGCGGCCTCTCCTGGCCGCTGGAGTTCAACCTCGTCCATGAGCACATCGGCTGCGCCTACTTCAAGGACTTCAAGTGGGTCGGCCGCAGCAAGCTCGAAACCTGCCCCCTCGGCGAAGGCCAGGTCAGCCCCGACTACGCCAAGATGCTGGTCAAGAGCGGCTACAAAGGCCCCATCTCCCTGCATGTCGAATACCTCAAGGGCGACCCGAAAGACCCCGCCAAGCTCAAAGAATTCCGCGAGGCCCACCTGCGCGATGTGAAGGTGATCAGTGAGTGGATGGGCTGGGCCTAAACACCCTTGTTGCTGTGCAACAAGGGTGCGCTTCGCCTCTCCCCTCGTTTGCAGCACTCCTCCAGCCTTGGTGTTTGCCACGCGCATCCTTGTTCCACAGGAACAAGGCTACTTTGGCGCGCCTGCGCACCATTGACTCCTAGCCGCCGCCTCGTATTCTTTTCCCGTGATTGCCGAACGCTTTCCTGAAATTGCGCAACTGCCCGATGAGGACAAGCTGACTCTCATGGCCGAGCTGTGGCAGGACGTGACTGACCACTCGGGTGACGAAGAGCCTGCGCTAGCTGCATTCGTCGAGCAACGTTGGCAGGAGTATCAGCAGAATCCCGAGCGTGTTTCGCCGTGGAGCGAGGTGAAGGCTCGCATTCTCGCCTCCCGTGCATGAATCGTGAGCTGATTTGGACATGGTCCGCAGAGGCCTACATGCAACGGTTGTATGCCGCCGCAGAAGATCAGTCCGAAGGAAGCGAAAAACAGCTCCTGTCCGAGATCGAAAAGACCACGGCTCTGCTGCCATGTTTTCCATGGCTGGCGGCGCAGTGGCGGCCTCCAGCGTGCCGAATGATTTTGCGCCGACGCCACCTGGCCTCTTTTATGTGCCCGAACCACGTGGCATTGTCGTCATTGGCGTGGCAGACATCCGTGGCGACCCCGAGAGTTTATGGAACGAACTGAAAGGACGTCTGCCTTGAGCCCACTTCCCGCAGGCCATCTATCCTCTCCGCGCCTCATCCTCCGCCCCCTGCGACCCGGCGACGCCCACTCCCTTTGCGGCTACCGTGCGCTCCCCGAGGTGGCACGGTATCAATCCTGGGAATCATACGGCCCCGACGACGCCGCACGCCTCATCAACGCCCAGCAGGGTAAAGAACCCAATGTCCCAGGCACCTGGTTCCAACTCGCCATCATCGAGAAAGAAACCGGCACCATGATCGGCGACTGCGGCCTCCACTGCCCGTCGGATGAACCACAGCAGATGGAGTTCGGAATCACTCTGTCCCCCGCCCATCAGGGACACGGCTACGCCACGGAGACCCTCCGCTGCCTGCTCCACCATGCCTTCACCACCTTGGACAAGCACCGCGTTTACGCCTTCACCGACTCCGAAAACCGCCCCTCCACCGCGCTCTTCCGCCGTCTCGGCTTCCGCCAGGAAGCCCACCACCTCGACCACCGCCGGTTCAAAGGCCGCTGGCAAAGCGAGTTCGTCTTCGCCTTGTTGAAGCGGGAGTGGGAAGCAGCCCAGTAGCCTTGTTGCTGCGCAACAAGGGGGCGCGCTGTTTCTCCCACCGCCTGCAGTCGTCCTCCAGCCCAGGTGTTAGCCACACGCCTCCTTGTTCCACAGGAACAAGGCTACTTGCAGTCGTCCTCCAGCCCAGGTGTTAGCCACACGCCTCCTTGTTCCACAGGAACAAGGCTACTTGCAGCCGTCTTCCAGCCCAGGTGTCTGCCACGCGCACCCATGTTCCACGGGAACATGGGTGCTTTCTCGCCCTTGCGCAGACGCCCGCCCCTCCTACACTCGACCTCCCCCATTTCCCCAATCCGCAATGAGCAACCACGTCAAACTCTACATTCCTGGTCCGATCGAAGTCAGCGCCGACACGTATGCCGCCATGTCCCAGCCGATGATCGGCCACCGGGGCAAGGGCTTCCAGGACCTGTATGCCGAGATCCAGCCCATGCTGCAGGAGCTGTTTGGCACGAAGGGCCTCGTCTTCCTCAGCACCTCCTCCGCCTTCGGCATCATGGAGGGCTGCATCCGCAACCTGGTGGCCAAAAAAGTGCTCAACTGCTGCAACGGCGCCTTTGCCGACAAGTGGCACGACGTGGCCAAGCGCTGCGGCAAGCAGGCCGAGGCCTACACCGTGGAGTGGGGCCAGCCCGTCCGTGCCGACGAGATCGACAAGCGTCTGGCCACCGGCGAGTTCGACGCCGTGACCTTCATCCACAACGAGACCTCCACCGGCGTGCTCAGCCCCATCGCGGAAATCGCCGCGCTGAAGAAGAAGTATCCCGACGTCATGTTCATCACGGACTCCGTCTCCGGCTTCACCACCGTGCCGGTGAACTTTGACGAGCTGGGCCTGGACGTCCTCCTCACCGGCAGCCAGAAGGCCTTCGCCCTGCCTCCGGGCCTCGCCCTGTTCACCGCGTCCGAGGCCGCCTTCGCCCGCGCGGCCACCATCGCCGACCGCGGCTACTACTTCGACTTCCTGGAGTTCAAGGCCAATGGCGAGAAGAGCATGACGCCGAGCACGCCGTGCATCAGCCTCATCTACGGCCTGCGCCATCAGCTGAAGAAGATGTTTGCCGAAGGCCTGGAAAACCGCTACGCCCGCCATGAGAAGCTCAACGGCATGGTGCATGAGTGGGTGACGCGCCACGGGTTCGAATTCTTCGCCCCGGAAG
>CAZPSQ010000483.1:0-2849 GCA_964588755.1 uncultured Prosthecobacter sp.
GTCGTCTTCGGCCACGTGGACTGCGGCGGCATGAAAGCGCTGCTCACCGGTGACCCGACCATCGCCGCCGAGCACGAGTTCATCCACAACTGGCTCGGCATCGCCGATGAGGCACGGCGGCGGACGCTGATGGTCACCCGCAACCAGCCGACGGAGATCCAGCTTCGCAAGCTGGAGCAGGAAGCGATCAAAACTTCGATCGCCAACCTGCTGTCGTTTCCGTGGATTGAACAGCGTGTGCAGAGCGGCCGGCTACGCTTGCACGGCTGGCATTTCAATATCCACGAGGGCAATATCTACGTCTACGCCGCGTCGGAGGATCGTTTCGTGCCCTTGACGGTGGAACTGATCGCCGAACTGCAGGACCTGTAAGCGCCACAGTTACCGGGCGTTTCCGCGCCCGCCACCTAGTGGTGCTTGACAGCATTTCACGATTGGACCTATCAACGCAGCGTCATCGGCGCCCGGAAGCGGCGATCCAGTATTGGATGCGATGCGTAGGCGGAGTAGCTCAGCTGGTTAGAGCAGCGGAATCATAATCCGCGTGTCGGGGGTTCGAGTCCCTCCTCCGCTACCAACCCGGATTGTCCACCAGTGACCCACTGAGGCCACTGGCAGACATTTTTCGAGGAAAATCAAATATTTTTCGCGTCCCGTTGCGTACGCCGGCGTCCCGGTGCGACCGGCTGCGGCCACCCACGGCGATTTGGATTGGGGGTATTTTGGGGGTATTTTTCGGCTGTCCCCAAAACAGGCGATACCCCCAGATGGCTTTGAAAGAACTTGAGGTCAAATACGCCACCAAGCGGCAGCGCCCCTACAAGCTGTCCGATGGAGAAGGCCTGCACCTGCTCGTCCAGCCGAACGGATCGAAGCTCTGGCGCCTGAAATACCGCTTCGACGGCAAGGAAAAACTGCTGAGCTTCGGCAAATATCCGACCGTCACGCTGGCGATCGCCCGCGAGAAGCGGACCGAAGCCAAGCGGCTGCTCGATCAGGGTGAGGACCCCGCCGAGGCCAGGAAGCGGGCGAAGAAGCAGAGGGCCGCGCTCAAGCTGTTCGAAGAGATTGCGCGGGCCTGGCACGCCAATCGTATTGAAGGGCTGGACTCGGCCCATGCCCTGCGCGTCATCAACCGGATGGAGCGCGACGTCTTTCCGGTCATCGGGAAGCGTCCGATCACGGAAATCGACCCGCCCGAGATTCTCGAGATGATCCGCGCGGTCGAAGCGCGCGGCGCCCTCGATATCGCCCGTCGCCTCAAGCAGAACGTCAGCCAGATCTATCGCTTCGCGATCGCGAGCGGCTGGGCGACCATCGATCCGACGCTCGGCCTCAACGATGCGCTCAAGCCCAAGCCGCCCGTCAGGCACATGGCGCGCGTGCCGCTCGCGGAGTTTCCGAAGCTGGTGCGAGCGATCTTCGCCTATGACGGCGAGGACACGCCGCGCCGCCGCGAGATCACCCGTGACGCGCTGCTGTTCACCTTGCTCACATGGGTCCGAACCAGCGAAACCCGCTTCGCGGCCAGGGACGAGTTCGAGGATCTCTATGGACCGAACCCGCTATGGCGTCTGTCGCCGGAGCGCATGAAGATGGAACGTGAGCATCTTGTTCCGCTGTCCCGCCAGGCCGCAATGATCGTTCAGCGCCGCTTGCAGGCGACGAACGATGCGTTCCTCTTTCCCGGAGCCAAGCCTGGAAAGTCTATTTCCGAGAACACCATGATCTATGCCTGTTATCGGATGGGGTATCTCCATCGGCAGACGGTACATGGGTTTAGGGGGCTCGGCTCGACCTGGGCGAACGAAGCCGAACGCTACAAGCCGGATTGGATCGAGATGGCGCTCGCTCACGAGGACGAGGATGAGGTGCGCGGCGCTTACAACAGTGCGCTCTATCTCACACCGCGAAGGCGGATGCTCCAAGACTGGGCCGACGTGATCGACGCGGCAACCGCAGTGTCGAATGTCGAGAAGAATCCTATCGAGTTCTCACAATTCATGCGCTGTTCCGCTCCCATCCAGCACCTGCCACCAAGCGACCAGAGACAGCCGTATTGGCAACGCCCCCTTCGGGCGGCTTCGCGATGAGCCTCAAAAGTCAGAACCGCCGATTTAGAGGCGCGGTTTTCTGCCATAGTTGTTAGAAATATCAGCTACTTAGATGCATCCGCGAATAGTAGAATGAACTCCAAGAACCCGTATCTCACTACATCTCATCATAGCTGATGCCCCTTGCAACTCGACAAGGGAAACCGCCGGGACCGCCAATTACGCCGATACATCGTCTGGAAGGGCTCGATTGGGGCGAGCAGAACGCGCGCATCCGTCCCGATGGACGCGCTCAGCGTGACTAATTCAATGAAATATATGGGGTTATTTGCGTCGCCACGAAGCGTCAGCGGTGCAGGCTCATCAGTCCTTAATCAATGAGTGGGAGGAATAGTTCGCCAACAAATTGAATTGGACGATGAGCCCCAAGGCGCGGCAAATGGCGCCAACTCAAAAAATGCCGTGGGGAGGACAGTCATGGCCACAGCCTTTAGGACAAATTTGCTTTGTGCCACCGCGCTATCGATCGCGTGTGCGCTTGCAGTGCCGGCACATGCCCAGGACGCTGCATCGCAGGGCGAAAAGCCCGAGGCGCAGGAAGGTGGCCTTGAGACAATCGTCGTCACGGCGCAGAAGCGCGAACAGAATTTGCAGGATGTTCCAGCCGCCGTTTCCGCCATAGGCGGCGAGACGCTGCGCACGCGCGGCATCACGGAGACCTCAGACTTGATGGGCGCGATCCCCAGCCTGCAAGTCACCACTCCCTATGGTCGCACCCAACCGAATTTCTCGCTG
>CAZPSQ010000484.1:0-2820 GCA_964588755.1 uncultured Prosthecobacter sp.
CATCGCGGGAGCCAGGAGACGCTCGCTGCAGCCGAATGCGGCAGCAGTACTTTCCCAAGCCCCAAGCCTGCGCTGGCGAAAATTTGTTTGGTCTCATGGCTCGATGGAGGCAGGTGAGGAGGCAGTTCATGGCTTGGATGTTTGAAGAGAAAAAGTCGCGGCCTGGCCGGAGAATGGGCAGCCCTCGGTTTTGCAGCCCTGCGCAAAGGCGGCCGCGGCGGAGAGCGCGCCGACTTTCTCCCGCAAGTCCAGGATCACCGGCTCTTGGTGGTCGCGCCACTGCTCACACGTTTCCGATCTGGAGCTGAGTTGACGATACAAAGACCCCAGCGCCGTTACGACGATGGACAGGGTGGACAGGGCCGAGATGAGAGCTGGCTCGAAATTCACCCCCAAGGTGGGCGAACCTCGCTTCACGTTGTCAAGGCTGCCTTTCGAGGCAGATCAATCGTCACCCGCTGCCCATGCTGGCAGGATGTTGTGCTCCACCATGCGGTTCGGGCGACGGGGTTTTGTTTTTCATTTTTCCCCATTTTTCACCTTCAATTGACTTTGAGTCCCGTTTCTGAGCCACAAAGGCCCTTGTACATGAGTTGTTGGGGATTATGAACATCAATACCCTTTGAGCCTCATGGATGAACAACAAAGGGCTTTGTTGTTAAAATTTCTCGGATTTTAAACGACAAATCGGCTTGTGCGTCAAAAATAGTCATCAAATGGACTTCGACACTTCCGCAGCTACTTTTTATCATGAGGGGAAATTCCCACCTCCTCCCTTGGATTATGGCCGCCTCATGCCGCATCTGCTGGGGGCCACGGATGCCCTGGCACGCTATGACCAGATGCTGAAGGGCATGCACAATAGCGAGGTGTTTCTATCTCCTCTACGCAGTCAGGAAGCCGTCATTTCCTCCCGCATGGAGGGGACAATCAGCACGATGGATGAGATTTTGCGGCTGGAGGCTGAGTTTGGCCACGCCATGCCTGGGGAGGATGAACGCCGGTCTGACGGTCTGGAGACCTATTTGTACCAGCGCTCGCTGCACACAGCGCAGAACCAGATGAAAGAGGGGAGGCCTCTTTCATCCTCGCTGGTAAAGAGTATTCACCAACAGCTTCTTTCCTGGGGGCGTGGCTCGCGGAAATCTCCCGGCGCCTACAAAGATGAACAGAACTACATCGGCGAGCATGGCAGCAAGAAGGTGAGCTTCGTTCCGGTGGCTCCGGAGAAACTGGACAGCGGCATGGATGCTCTGTTCAACATGATTGGAGACACAACCATGCCCATCCTCCTGCGCACAGCACTGGCGCATGTGGAGTTTGAGGCGCTACATCCGTTCAAGGACGGGAACGGGCGTGTGGGCCGCATGCTCATTACGTTGATGCTGTGGTCAGAGGGGGCCATCTCTGCGCCGCATTTTTACATCAGCCGGTATTTTGAAGACCATAAGGACGCCTACATCGCCACCATGCGGGAGGTGTCCGCCTCCGGTGCCTGGAATGAGTGGTGCGCCTTTTTTCTTACCGCGCTGGAGCAACAAGCAGTTCACAATCTGCAGGTGGCAGACAAGATCCGGCAACTGTATGAGACAATGAAAACACGTTTCTCAGAGCTGCTGTCCTCCAGGTGGTGCGTCATGGCGCTGGACTACCTTTTTACATACCCGGTGTTTTACAACAGCCAATTCACCAACAACGCGGGGATCTCCAAGCAAACAGCGGCACGCTTTACCCGCTTGCTGCTGGAGGAAGGGATGCTGCAAACAGTGGTTGAAGCCGCAGGAAGGCGCTCGGCGATCTACCGCTTTGAGCCTTTGATGGAGATGGTGCGTGTGTGATGCCTCAACGGAGTTTGAGCCGTTTCCTTTTCCCTTTGCTCCTGCCACGCTTATTGACTTTGTTCTTCAACACAGAGCCAACTTCTGAGTCCTGTGCCCTTATCCAAACATCGTTCAGCGTATACTCATGAATGGCATATCCCCCGGGGGTGAACCGCCAACGGTGCCTGGCTGAGAACCCGGTCGATTCACAGTATGTTGTGAAGATGATCCAGCCATCGTTGACCGACAGCTCAAAGACTTGGAGTTCCTCTCCATCGTCAAAGCTGAAGGCTCGCACCTCGGTTCCACCGTGTGGCTCAACTCCACGAAAGAAGTACCTCATGCGCACCTCATCATTTTCCTCCCTCCACCAACCTTCGGCGGACCGTGGCAGAACGCTTTCGGGAATGTCCACGGTGCTTCTGCTGTTCATAGCGCTTGGTATCAAACGATCTTTGATTCATTTTCCACCTGCAGGTGGATGAGGGTAATCAGGTCAGGTGGACGCGGCTTGTCAATCCACTTCCCATCAGTCGCGGGGGGCAGGAGACGCGCGCGCACGCCCTGGGCCATCGCGGGGGGAACCAGGGGACGCCCGCGCACACCTTGGGCCATCGCGGGGGTCAGGAGACGCTCGCACACACCTTGGGCATTCGCGGGGGTCAGGAGACGCTCGCTGCAGCCGAATGCGGCAGCAGTACTTTCCCAAACCCCAAGCCCGCGCTGGCGGAGGCCTGGGGTACCGCTGGCCCATTGGCCTGCGGCGAGCGTCTCCTGGCCCACACCACGCCCTCGGCATTCGCGGGGGTCAGGAGACGCACGCACACACCCTGGGCATTCGCGGGGGTCAGGAGACGCCCGCGCACACCCTGGGCCATCGCGAAGATCAGGAGACGCTCGCTGCAGCCGAATGCGGCAGCAGTACTTTCCCAAGCCCCAAGCCCGCGCTGGCGGAGGCTTGGAGTACCGCTGGCCCATTGGCCTGCGGCGAGCGTCTCCT
>CAZPSQ010000485.1:0-2796 GCA_964588755.1 uncultured Prosthecobacter sp.
CGAAGATGCCGCCGCCCCCTCCGCCGAACACCTCGCGGAAGACATCAAACGGATCGTGGAACCCGCCTCCGCCCCCGCCTGCGCCGGGGCCGCCCATGCCGCCGGCAAAGGCAGAGTGACCGTAGCGGTCGTAGGCCGCGCGCTTCTGGTCGTCGCTGAGCACATCGTAGGCCTCGCCGACCTCCTTGAAATTGTCCTCCGCCGTCTTGTTGCCCGGGTTTTTGTCCGGGTGATATTTCACCGCGAGCTTACGGTAGGCCTTTTTCAGGTCGTCGGAGGAGACGTCGCGGGAGACGCCAAGAACCTCATAATAGTCACGTTTTTCGGCCATGGGGCGGGAGTGGGGAGGGGGAGGAAATGATTACGCCTGTCAGGCGGCTGCCGGGCCGCTGGAAACGACCACACTGGCCGCACGCAGCAGGCGGTCCTTCAGTTTGTAGCCACGGCGGGTCACACGAATGATGGTTCCTTCGGGGACTTCGGCGCTGGCCTCCTGGGAGACGGCCTCATGGAGATTTGGATCAAAGGCTTTGCCCTGGGTTTCAATCTCCTGCACACCGCTCTCACGCAGGAAATCCTGCAGCTGGCGGTTCACCATGCTCATGCCCATGAAGATCATGGACTTTTCAGACTCGGCGCGTGCGGCCTCCAGGCCCATGTCGAAATTGTCCAGGATGGGGAAGAGGGCACGCAGCAGGTCAGCATTGGCATACGCGCGGGTGTCCTGCGCCTCGCGGGCGGAGCGCTTGCGGTAGTTGTCCAGTTCCGCCTGGCTGCGGTAGGCCAGGTCTTTCCAGCGTGCCACCTCCTGCTCCAGCTGGGTCATGGGATCAGCGGGGGCGGTGTCCTCGGCAGGAACGCCCGCTTCGGGCGTGGGAACGGCGTCAGGGGAAAGGGGCTGGGTCGTTTCAGGGCTCGGCTCGGTCATGATTTTCTCGCGGTGGTTTGAGGGGGGCCGCGACTATGCCGTCTTCTGCATCGCAATCAAGGTGATGTCGTCGTGGGAGCGCCGTCCTTTGAGGAACTGCTCCAGGTCGGCGATGATGCCTTGGATGACCGCCTGGGGGCCTTCCGCCGCAAATTTGGCCAGTTCCTCCTGCACGCGCTCCTCACCAAACTCGATCCCCTTGGGGTCCATGGCCTCGTTCACCCCGTCTGTGTAGAGCAGCAGCATGTCTCCCGGCTGCATCTCAAAGGCCATGTCCTTGGTGACACGCTCAAACACGCTGCCCTTGTCGATGCCGACGCCCAGGCCGGGCGGGTGCAGGGCCTCCACCACACCGGTGGCCTTGCGCCACAGCAGCGCCGCATTGTGCCCCGCCCGCGACAGGGTTAGCTTCTTCCCGCCCTCCTCCGCCACCACGTAGGCCATGGTGATGAACATGTCCTCCCGGATGTCCGGGGCGATCTGACGGTTCACCGCGGCCAGCACGGCGCTGGGACTCACCGCCGTGGGCGCCTTGGACCGCATGAGCGTGCGGCACATGACGGTGATCATGGCCGCGCCGATGCCCTTGCCTGAAACATCCGCGATCACCGCGCCGAAGCGGCCCTCCGGCAGCTCCAGATAGTCAAAGTAGTCACCGCTGAGCGTGCGCGCCGGGATGTTCTTTCCTGCAATGACGAAACCGGGGCACTGCGGGGCCTTCTCCGGCAGCAGCACCTGCTGGATCTGGCTGGCGTTCGTCAGCTCCTGCTGGTCCATGCGGTTTTTGGCCGCCTCCTGGTGCGACATGGCATTGGCAAGCGCAAAGGCCGACTGCTCGATCAGCGAGTTAAACACCTCAAAGTCATTGGCATTGTAGCTGCGGCCCTGCTTGGGAGAGGTCACTGCCAGCACGCCGAGCCTCCGCGTGCCGAAGCTCAGCGGGCCGATCATGGCGGTGATGCCCAGTTGCCCCTGCACCAGGTCGGGGCCAAGGCGGGAGTCGGCGCCGAGGTCCGCCACCAGCTCTGTTTTCTGCTGGGTGAAGATGCTGCCCAAAAGACCTTCCGCCGCCGCCAGCGCATGAATGCGCAGCGTGCTCAGCAGGGAGGCGGGGTTCTCCTTCATCTGCAGCCGCACCTTTTCCGGCACCGGGATGAGAGGGGCGCAGAAGTCGGAGTAGTGCCGTGGCACCAGCCTTTGGGTGGTCTCATCCAGCAGGTACAAGGCCCCGCCTGTGCTCTGGGTCACCCGCACCGCGCCCTCGACGATCAGCCGGTACATGGAGGCCTGCTGGTCGTCGCGCCAGATCGCCTCGCCAAGGTCGTGCAGGTAGTGGAACATGCGCCGCTCCTCGGCCACGATTGCCTCCTCCTCCGCACGCAGGGCCACCAGCGCCTGCCTCTGCTGCCGCGCGATTTTCCCCAGCATCAGCAGGCCCGCCGTCATCAGCAGCACCAGCAGAACGAGGAGAACAGTGGTCATGGCTTCTAACGACGCTGCCGGTCCATCCAGCCCGCGTCTTTGCTCAGGCCGGCACGGCTGTGTTTTGCTCCTCCAGCTCTTTTTCCAAAAATTCGATCACGTCATGGAAGCGGCACTCGTTGGCCTCGCTCACCGCGGCCAGGGTCTGGTGGGCGTTCAGCACATGCTGGGTTTGCGCCTCCTTGCAGTCCGTGTTGCTTTCCCGGCACTGCTGCAGGGCGTCGCAGGCGCGCTTGCGCTCGTCCTGCCAGAGCTTGCCGTCACTGTCCAGGTCCAGGATGTGGTCCAGGCCCAGGCTGGTCAGCAGCTGGATGTTGCGCTGGTTGGCGTTGAGGACGCTCAGGGAGCCGCCGTCCGCATGCTCGCGCAGGTTCAGCGCGGTGCCG
>CAZPSQ010000486.1:0-2794 GCA_964588755.1 uncultured Prosthecobacter sp.
CCATTCCGGTGCTATTCGGAACGCGTGTCATCAACCAGCCCAACGTGGTCTGGTATGGCGACGTCAAAACCACCGAGATTCGCCAATCGTCGGGTAGCGGAGGCAAGAAATGATCGTGACGCACAACGATGCCAAAGCCTTCGGTTACTGCAATGCAGGTCTTCGCAAGTGGTTCCCGCGTGAAGGCGTTACTTTCGACGACTTTCGGCAGCAAGGTGTGACGACCGACTGGTTGCGCGCCACAGGTGATGCGATGGCCAGTCGGCTGGCCGATGCGATTGAGCAGCAGCGCGCGCAGCAACAGGAGGCCGCATAAATGGGTGGCGGTGGTAAGAGCGGAGGCGGGTCATCCACCTATGTCGTCGGACATCGCTATTACGCTGGGCTGCATCTGGCGCTGTGTCACGGGCCGGTGGATGCGGTGACACGGATCATCGTCGGCGAGCGCACGGCCTGGAGTGGCAGCATCACATCCTCGCAGACGATTTACATCAACGCGCCCGAACTCTTCGGCGGGGAGTCCCGCGAGGGTGGCGTCCAGGGTTACGTCGAAGTGAAAATGGGTGGGCCGACCGAAACGGTTTCCGGCTACCTGCAGCAGAAACTCGGAGCCGTGATTCCCGCCTTTCGTGGCGTGGTATCGCTCATTGCCCAGCAATGTCTGCTGTCGGCCATGAATCCCTACGTCAAACCGTGGAGCGTCGAGGCGCGACGCATTCCCGCCCCGCCCGCACTGGGGAGTGGGTATATCAATGGCGATGCCAACCCGGCGCACATCATCTATGAGTGCCTAAACAACGCTACGTGGGGCTTGGGCTACGCGGCGAGCGAAATCGATGCGACCAGTTTCCAGGCGGCGGCCAACACGCTGGCCTCGGAGCAATACGGCCTGTCGATCCTGTGGGATCGCGAACAGCCCTTGGAGGAATTCATCGCCGAGGTGCTGCGCCATATCGATGGCACGCTCTACGTGCATCCCCGTACCGGCAAGTTCGTTCTGAAACTGGCCAGGGCGGACTACACCGTTTCCAGCTTATTGGTGCTCGATGCATCGAACATCCTGGAACTGGAGAGTTTCTCGCGACCGGCAGAATCAGAACTGGTCAATCAGATCACCGTGCGTTACCGCGACCGATCCACCGACAAGGATGGGGCCATCACGGTGCATGATCTGGCCGCACTAGAACTTGCCGGCGGCGTGGTGTCGTCGGTTACGGTCGACTACCCCGGTGTCAGTAATGGCAGTCTGGCTTCGCGGGTCGCGCTGGGCGATCTCAAGCAACTCTCGGTGCCGCTCGCCAAAGCCACGCTAATCGCCAATCGTCAGGCCTCCAACCTCAACATCGGCGAAGTGTTCAAGTTCACCTGGCCCGAGTTGGGCATCGCGCAATTGGTGATGCGGGTGGTGCGTGTGTCCTACGGCACGCTCACAGATGGCCGGGTGCGCATTGAGTGCGTAGAGGATATTTTTGGTTTGCCGTCGGCATCCTATGTTTCCCCGACGCCGACATCGTGGGTTTCGCCGCTGACCTCGCCAGCCCCCGTTCCGTATCGACGACTGAGCGAAGCGCCGTGGTGGACGGTCGTCAAACGAGTGGTCGGCGAATCTCAGACCGCCAGAGACGAACTGGATCCACAAGGTGGTTTACTGATCGCTTGCGCCAGTCGCCCCTCTGGCGATTCGCTCAACGTCAAACTGATGACCCGCCAGGGTAGTGCCGCCTACGCCGAGGTGGAGGCGATGGGCTTTACGCCCAACGCAACAGTCACCAATGCCATCGACGAGCAGGCAACGGTACTGACCATCGGCAACGGCCAAGACCTGGACGTGGTGAAACTAGACACCTTTGCCTATCTCGACAACGAGATCGTCGCGGTCAAGGCGATCAATCTCGTGGCCGGCACCGTCACGGTGGATCGTGGCGTACTCGATACCGTGCCGGCACCGCACCTGGCCGCAGCGCGCATCTGGTTCGCTGATGCGCTGGAGGCCCTGATCACCGAGCAATACCTCTCCAGCGAAACCCTGCAGGTCAAGATGCTCCCTGCAACTGGTCTTGGGCGGCTAACGGAATCGGCGGCGACGGCAGATAGCTACACCTTTGCTGGACGAATGATCCGTCCCTATCCGCCGGGCAACGTCAAAGTGAACAACGCAATGTGGCCCACAGTGATTCTTGGCCAGATTGCTTTGACGTGGTCTCACCGCGACCGGATGCAGCAGACGGTTTATCTGGTCGCGCAAATGGAAGCCAACATCGGCCCCGAAGCCGGCACCACCTACACGGTACGCGTCTACAACGAGAACAACGGGCTACAAAAAACCGTCACGGGCCTGTCGACAACGGCGTGGAACTACCTCACCACCGACGAAGCGACGGACAGCGGACTGGGCCGCATCAACGGCAAGCTCAAGATTGAAATCGAAGCCGTGCGCGCCGGCTACACCAGTTGGCAGAAGCAGACCCGCAGCGTCGACCGCGCAGGCTACGGGCTGAACTATGGCAAATACTATGGAGGCATCTAATGGCAAGCACTGACCCCAATCTCGGAATCACCTACGGCTGGACTCTGGGCGAATCGGGCTGGAACACCAGCATGGACGCCAATTTGAAGCGACTCGGTGCGATCGTCGGGCTCTCGGTCAAAGATCGGGATCTGACAACGCCGCCCGCGAGCCCCGTCGACGGTGATCGCTACATCGTTCCGGCTGCTGCCACCGGCGTCTGGGCCGGCAAAACCAACCAGATCGCCGTCCGTGTGGCGAATGCCTGGGAATATTACGTCCCCAAAG
>CAZPSQ010000487.1:0-2774 GCA_964588755.1 uncultured Prosthecobacter sp.
TTTCCAGCCCACGAAGATCCTTGTGGTTGGTCGAGAGGTAGCTGTGGATCTGGCTAGGCACCTCGCCGGTACCGTCATAGCGCAAGAAATTGTCTTCCAGCAGCTGGTCCAATTCCGGAATGATCTCGCCCTTGCGCTTGGCCGAACCGATCTGCGGGATGTACTCCGGGTGGATTTCCGATCGAGTCGATGGGCGCCTCAGCAGGAAGTTGGTCAACCAGTCGATGGCACTGCGCTCGTCCGACACGAACAGTTCCGCCTGCTTCACCTGCGGAATACGCGACCGCGCTTTTTCGTACTCGACCAATTGATCGGGCAGGAACACCATGCCGTCCATCTCACGGAAGCGGACAGGCAGTTCGGCCAGAAACTCCGGCGTCGAGATCGGCACCATTGCACCGTGGCGGATGAACCATGACGCCATGCGGTCGTAAATACGACGCGCATCGCGTTCGACGATGCTCAGTAGCTCTGGCGGGTAACCCGATGTAACTTTGACGGCCGGCAGTTGCTTCAAGTGGGTTTGAACAAAGTCCCAGACGGTTTCAGCAGTCGCTCCGTTTCGAACGAATCTCTCCTCCAAACCGCCGTTAGGTTTGTAGGCGGAGATAACAAGATCCTGCTTAACCGTGTTCGGGGAAACGACTTGCTGGAAGCTACCTTGGACTTTGTTCAGCGCCGTCACCTCGGCCACTACGAAGCCAACTTGTTGCAATGAGACTTGAATTGCGTTCCACACAGATGCGCGACTGTTGGAAAACACCACTGTCATCCATCTTCCGGGCTTGAGAACACGGAAGTATTCAGCAAAGCATTTCTGCATTAAACGCTGATATTCGTTTATGTCTTTCTTTTTGACCCGATCAATTATGGCTTCTGATGCAGGAGTGGTAGTTACACCGTGCCAAGACTCAACCAAGAAGTTCAAGTCCGAGTAATAAATATTCTCGCCAAAGGGTGGGTCAGTGAAAATGTAATCCACCGACTCCTTCGGAAGAGACATGGCATGGGCGCTTCCTGTGCCGACAATTGAATTTCCGCTCTTGGTTTCAAATGCAGAAAAGGCCTTTCCAAGACGGTCCAGTTTTCCCTCAAATTGGGCCCACGGACTAACTTCTGAAATAATTGAAGGCACATAGAACACACCTGGCAGATCAAGCCCAACCTGAGAGCCACCAATACGTCCATGCTGAATCGGCTTATACCGATTGAGGACAGACATTCCTCGGATGCCTTGCTCAATGAAGAACATGAGCATCTGCCGCACCCGATGATCCGGTTGCTGCTTTGCTTTGCGCCATAGGAAGGCCATAGATTGTGCGGCCCTGGCTAAGAACATAAAGTGAACCGCAGCGGTGTTGGTTGTTCGCATACGACCAACACGGGTCATCTGACAATCTGGAAGCCTGTCGGTTGGAAAGTCATCGGGAATAGGCATCGACTGAATTCGCTGCAAGACTTTTAAATCTTGCGCATCTGGCTTCTTCTCGTACTTGGTCTTGCCAATTCGATACTGGATAAATGCCGGAACACGCTTTGGTCGCTTCTCTGCGGTCTGAGTGACTGGGTCGAGAAAGCTCTCAAAAGTCAGGTCCATTTGCTCCTTGGTGCCCTTCGCGCCGCAATGCGGGCACGTCATGACATCATCAACTCGCTGCGTCTCATCATCGAGTGCTACATCGGTAAACACCAGCTCGCCAGCACAGGATGAGCACGACAGAACCTCACTCCAAACCGTGTATTCAATTCTTGCTTTAGTGACGCCGTCGGTATGCAAAGTCTCATACATCCAGCCAAGCTCTTCCTCCGCCTCTGTCAATAGCTGAGCACCTGCTTTGGAGAACGCTGTAACGTCAAATGGAAGGTTGTAATTGGCGGCAATGAACGTTGCTGCCGGTGATAGGTCGTTGACGACCACTCGTCGGGCTCCCCAACGAGGTGCTGTCTTTCCCTGTTTCCTCCATTCAGTCTCTAGCTCATGGCGATATGCGGGAGGTGCTACAGCGCACCACTGAGCGGCCACACCCGTCATGCCAGAACCGGCAAAGCCATCCAGGACGATGTCGCCGGGTTCGGTGTAATGCAGGATTGACGGCACGATCGCGAGATGCGGCACCTTCGTGTGATATGAATGTGCGCGATAAATCTGATCAGTTTTCCCAACTGAGACGTCGATGGTTTGGGGTTCTCGACTGTACTTAACGGCAGGGTCGTAAGGCTTGCCGTAGTGGCGCACGAAGTCTTCGAGGAATGGGTTCGGGCACGCGGTGTAGTACGGCGGGTCCGACATCGCCAGGATGGCTTCGTCCGTACCCTGCGGGAATCCTTCGATCTTGCGGAACGCCGGATCCTTCAGCTTCTGGGCCAGCAGATTGGTGAAGTGCGCGCGCCGGGATTGCTCGCTTGGGAATGCCTGGCCAAGGCATTCCACCGGGCCGGACTCTTTTTGTGTCGTGCTGCTGAATAGATTAGTCATTCTTTCCCTCGGCGCTTTGAGCCTTTACTACCGCGTTCGCAGACTGCTTGACCACGCCGCTCAGGTTATCGATTGATTTTCTAACCCGCTCCAATTCCTCCACGACAGGATGGTGCGGAACGCTGGTTCCCATGTATGGACGAAGATCGACATGGGTCTTCTCGCTGTATTTGTTCTTCCCGTACTCATAGTCTGCAGACACCTTGAACGTATGCGGACAGATCGCTTGGTCCGCTTCCCCGCCGAAGATCTTGAATCCCATTCCAAGGTCGAAAAGCAACTCCGACATGGGCGGCAG
>CAZPSQ010000488.1:0-2758 GCA_964588755.1 uncultured Prosthecobacter sp.
ACACCACCATCGTCCACTGGGGCGGCGAGATGGGCCGCCTGCCGGTCATTCAAAACCGCGCCGGGGCCAAGGACCGTAAGACCGTGGGTCGCGACCACAACACCTACGGCTTCAGCATGTGGGTGGCAGGCGGTGGCTTCAAGGGAGGGCACATGCACGGGGAGACGGACGAGTTCGGCCACCACGCCGTGAAGGACGTGGTGAACCACTACGACTACCACGCCACCCTGCTGCACCTCTTCGGCCTCGACACGAAAAAGCTCAGCTACAAGCGCAACGGCACTGACCAGGTGCTGGTGGAGAATCCGCCGGCGCGGGTGGTGTCGGAGCTCTTGGCGTAGTCGCACCCAAGGGGGGGGCGCTAGGCGTGAGCGGCGGTCGAGTGACCGGCGCAAGGGTGTCGTGGCCGGCTTCACAGGCTTGCCGTGTCACGCAGCTCCGAACTTCATGGCCAAAGTACTTGGCCTGCGGCGCGTTATGCGATGTATTGAAACCATGAGCACTGATGCCACGTCCGCGCCCACCTTTGCCGAGGCGGCAAAGCGGGTGCATGTGTGGGTGACGCTCAGGCGGTGGCTGGGGGTGCTTCGGATGACATTTCTCCCGGCAACGCTGGTGCTGGTGCTCCTGATGTTATCCCTGTTGCGTGGCTCGGCCTTGATGATCACGCCATGGATTGGCCTGTTGCTGTGGCTTGCGGGAAGCCTGGCTTATGCGTGGTGGCGCAGGCCCGGGGAATACAGCGCGCTGGCCTTGTGGGATGAGGCGGCGGGCAGGCGGGAGGCCTTTGCCTCGGCGTGGTGGTTTGAGCAGCGGACGGAGGGCGGCGAGATCGCGCTTTTGCATGTGGCGGCGCAGCGGGCGGCGTTGCCTGTGGCCCTGCCCGAGCTGCGGCGGGATCTGCCGCTGCGACCGGACCGCTGGCTGGCGCTGCCGCTGGCAGCGGCCATGATCGGCAGTTTTGTGAGCATCGTCACCGCGCCGCCGGACACGACGGTCATTGTGGATGGGGAGATGGCCCGCAGGGCGGCAGAGCAGGCCGGCAAGCTGGCGCAGACCGACTGGGAGAAAAAGAAACTCGAAGGCCTGACCGAGGACGAGAAAAAGCAGGTGGAAGACTTGAAGCAGAAGCTGCAAAAGACGGCTGAAGACCTGGCAAACGCCTCTGGCAAGGACGCACGCGGTGTGCTGGGAGATCTGGAGCGGCGGGCGCGGGAGGCAGAAAAGCTGGCCGAAGACCTGGCCAAAGGCAAGGAGGCCTGGGCTTCTGAAAAGCTGGTGGAAGCCCTCCGTCAGCATGCTGACACGGCCGATCTGGGGGATGCCGTGGCCGCGAAGAACGCCAAAAACGCCACCAAGGCTGCCGAGGCGCTGGCCGCCCAGCTCAAAGCACCGCAGCTCAGCGCGGAGGAGAAACAGCGGCTGAACGACACTTTGCAGGAGACGCAGAAGCAGGCCGACGCGGAGGACCGCAAGCGCACCGTGGGGCAGAATGTGCTGGCCGCAGGCGACCTGCTGCAGCAGGGCAGCGCCCCCGGCGCGGGGGAGGAATTTCAAAAACTGGCCGACAAGCTGCGCGAGCTGGAACTGCGCGAGATGTCACAGCAGGAACTGCAAAAGCTCGCCCAGCAGTTGCGGGAATCCGGCAGCAGCATTGCCGGGCAGATGGAAAAAGGGGAGATGCGGGAAATGCAGGTGCTGAGCCCAGGGCAGCAAGGGGGAAATCAACAAGGCTTTGAAAAGCAGGAAATGCCGCAGGTGGGGCAGTCTCCAAGCCAGGGACAGCAACAACAGCAGGTGCTGGCACCTTCAGGCATGGGGCAGGGGCAGCAAAACCAAATGCAGCAGCCGCAAGGCCAGGGGGCAGGGCAGGGGCAGCAGCCCATGATGATGGGGCAGCAGGCCCAGCCTGGGCCGCAGGGGAAGCCCGGCCAGCCGGGACAGCCCGCCACTGGTCAGCCCATGCTGCTGGCACCGGTGCCAGGCGCGCTGAAACCGGACCCCAAGGGGCCTGTGGTGATCATGCAAGGAGAGTCCCCGCCGGATCAGCCGCCGCAGTCCGTCGTCATGCTGCCCGGCGGCGGCCAGCCCCCCGGTGTGGGCAAGGCGGAACTGAACAACACGCCCACACAAAAGCAGCAGAGCAGCAACGCGGATGTGGTGCAGGCGCAGCAAAACAGCCAGGGGCAGAGCAGCGTGCGCAGCGTGGAAGGTGCCCCCCGCACGGAGCAAAGCACGCTCGGCTCCACCCAGACGACTTTGGAGGCCATCCAGGCGGAGGAGGAGGCCCTGGATGAGGCGGCGCTGCCGCCAGCACGCCGGGAGCAGGTGCGGCGGTATTTCAATGAACTGCGCAAGCGGTTTGAGCGGGAGTAGGGCACCTGCGCGCGGCCCTGCCAGAACAGGCGGGGAGTTGTGCGCCTGCTGGATCGGACGGAGGCCAATGAGGTCGCAGCAAAACGGGCTGCCTGTTTCCAGGCAGCCCGTGATGAGTCTCTTGGTGTTGGTTTTTACACTGTCACCGTGTGCACTTTGCTGATGCCTTCGATCTTCTCCAGCTCGGCAATGACCTCGGCGCTCGGTGGGGAGTCCAGGGTGAGCAGCGTCAGAGCCTTGCCGGTCTCCTTGTCGCGGCTGAGGCTCATGTCGGCGATGTTCACGTTGTTCTTGCCCAGCGTGGTGCTGTAGGCGGCGATCATGCCAGGGCGGTCGATGTTCTCGATCAGCAGCAGGGTGCCTTCCGGGCGGGCCTCGATGT
>CAZPSQ010000489.1:0-2750 GCA_964588755.1 uncultured Prosthecobacter sp.
CCTGATCACCGACCTTTCCGACCGTGGCATGCTGAAGCGCACGCTGGTCATGGTCAGCTCCGAATTCGGCCGCACGCCAAAGATCAACGGCACCAATGGCCGTGACCACTGGCCGAGCGTGTTCTCCGTCGCCCTGGCCGGCGGCGGCGTCAAAGAAGGCTATATCCACGGGGCGTCCGACGCCCTGGGTGGTGAACCCGACCGCGACGCGGTGGGTCCGGAAGACCTCGCCAAGACCATGTACCGCCTCCTGGGCATCAACGCCGAGAAGCGTATCATGTCCGATGGTGCCCGCCCGATCGACATCGTCAACGGCGGCCGCATCCTCACGGAAGCACTGGCGTAAGACGACGTCAAAAAACTTCACTAAGCCCGGGTGGAAACACCCGGGTTTTTATTTATCAGGGAGGACGCAGGACGTAAACAGGACAAACAGGACCTGTCACAGTCAGCGGGCATGAGCATGATTCACACAAGCCCCTGCCAGCAACATTCCGTGCGTCCTGCGCACGTTGTGACCGTTTCCATCAGATGCGGGGCGGCGCATCAACCAAACAAGGAGGCCAATGGCCGGCCCTTGTCGGACACAGTGAAAGGACGTTTGCTGGGACTGTAGAGCACTTGGTCCAGCGGGATTCCCAGGGCGTAGGCGATGGTGGCGTTGAAGTCCGGGATGGTGACGACATTCTCCACCGCCTTGTTCCCGATCTCATCAGTGGCGCCATGGACCTGGCCGCCGCGAATGCCACCACCGGCCAGGAGGCAGGTGAAGCCGCTGGCGTGGTGGTCGCGGCCATCGTTGGCATTGATCTCTGGTGTGCGCCCGAATTCGGTGGCCAGCACCACCAGTGTCTCCTGCAGCAGGCCCCGGGACTCCAGATCCTGTAGCAGCGTGCTCAGCGCCACGTCCAGCTCCTCGCACAGCTCCGGCACACGGGTAAAGTTGGCGTTGTGGGTGTCCCAGTTGCCGAAGGAGACTTCCGCAAAGCGCACCCCGTGCTCCACCAAGCGGCGGGCCAGCAGGCAGCCCTGGCCGAAGCGGTCGCGGCCGTACTTCTCGCGCAGGGAGGCGGGCTCGGCGCTGAGGTCGAAGGCCTTCAGTTCCTCGCTCTTCATCATCTTCAATGCGTCGTCATACATGTCGGCGTAGGCGCGCACGTTTTTGACGTTGTAGGTTTCGGCAAAGCCGCGGTCGAGCTGCCTGGCGGTGTCCAGGCGGCTCATAAAGCGCTCCTCGGTAAACCATTGGTTCGTGCGCACGTTGTTGATGCCGCCCTCGGGATCATTGATCATGAGGGGAGCAAAGCGGCTCTCGAAGAAGCCCGCGCCCGGGTGGCGGCTGTCGTTGCCGATCATGACACTGCCGGGCAGCGTGGGGTTGCCACGGTCCTGAAACTTCTGCAGCCACGCGCCCATGCTGGGGTGGCGGATGCTGCTGCGCTGGGTGTAGCTGGTGTGCTGGTAGTACTGGCCCTGCTCATGCGCGCCCTGCGTGGTGGTCATGCTGCGGACGACCGCCAGCTTGTCCATCTGCCGGGCGATGAGCGGGATGTTTTGCGAAACGCGGATGCCGTCCACGTTGGTGTTGGCCACCTTGGTCAGGCCCATGATGTCCGTCTTGCCCGGCTTCGGGTCAAAGGTGTCCAGGTGGCTCATGCCGCCGGTCATGTACAGGTAGATCACGTTGCGCGCCGTGGCGGCCTGCTTCAGCGGCGAGGTCCCCTGCCCTGGCGCGGCGATGACACGCGTGCCGAGCTGGGACGCGGCGGAGACACCGAGGAAGGTTTTGGCCACACCGGAGGCAAAGGCGCGGCGGGTGAGGTCATGGCGGAGGGCATTCATGAGGCTTGAAAGGGGGGATTCGGCCTCATAACGTGGCCCACCGACCTAGTTATCATGAGATTTTTCGATTTCGTGGCCCCTGGCAGGTGACGCCCCGGATTCATCTGCCGTAGTCGCAGACGGGAATTCCCTGCCGCCTCTCGCAATGCTTCAACGAGGCGCATTCCATGTCCATGTCGCCTACAAGGCGGGAGCGCTGCCTGCTATTGAAATACAACAGACAGGCGACCAACACCGCCAATGGGGCCGCACCGCCGCCGGGAATACGACAAGATTTTTAAAGATGCTCAGGAAGCCCTGTCACTTCGCAATCTTCTCATCGCCATGGCTTGCGGCGTCATTCCCCCTGCCTGCGTTCTTCTGCGTGCGGCTGGTGAGGAAGGCGATGAGGTCGCGCAGGTCGCGAGGTGGGAGGGAGAGGCCCATGGGGGGCATGGCGGAGACGGGCGGGGCGATGGCCTTCACCTGGGCGCGGGGGATGGTGTTTTCCTTGTTGTCCAGGGTGATGAGGGTGAGGGAGTCTTTGTCTTCCTTGGAGATTCGTCCGGCGAGCAGGCTGCCATCCTGCAGGGTGATGCTGGAGAGGCCGTAGCCCTGGGCGATCTCGGCATTCGGGTTGATGAGGGATTCGACGAGTTTCTCCGGCTTCACGCGCTCGCCCACAGTGGTGAGGGGCGGCCCCTGGATGCCGCCCTCGCTGCCAACTTTGTGGCACTGGAGGCAGGCGCCTTGGTTGCGAAAGATGATGTCGCCGCGCTTCACATCGCCGCCGCTGGTGGTGAGCAGTGGAATGGCATCCACGCTGGTGGCGGCGTAGGCGGCGGCTTGCGCCTGGGAAGCTTTATCGGTGGAGGCAACGGTGTCCAAAGCCGTGGAGCGAAAATGGCCCTCCGTGTGCCAAGGCGAGG
>CAZPSQ010000490.1:0-2736 GCA_964588755.1 uncultured Prosthecobacter sp.
ACTGCTGCCGCATTCGGCTGCAGCGAACGTCTCCTGATCTTCGCGATGGCCCAGGGCATGACGTGGGTCTCCTGGCTCCCGCATAACACCCAGGGTGTGGCGCGGATCAGGGGACGCTCGCCGCAGGCCAATGGGCCAGCGGTACTCCAAACCTCCGGAGCCTCGCCAGCGGGGCTTGGGGGGGGAGGCGCTTCGGGGAGGAAGAGTCTGGGCAAGAGGAGGGGAAAGATCGGCGAGGGCGCATCCAGCAGCGTCTCCTTAAAGCTGGCCCTGGCGCGCGGGCCGAACAATGCTCTCATGCGGTCCGTATGGCCTCCCAACCGACCGTTCCCGCAGCCGCAACCGATGACGATGATGCGTTTGCCAACGCCACCTACCGGAAGGTGGCATGGCGTCTGATCCCGCTGCTCTTTGTCTGCTACATCCTGGCCTACCTGGACCGGGTGAATGTGGGCTTTGCGAAGCTGAGCATGAAGACGGAGCCGTGGTTCTCTGACGCGGTGTTTGCCACCGGCTCCGGCATCTTCTTCATCGGCTACTTCATCTTTGAGGTGCCGGGAAACATCATCCTGCACCGGGTGGGCGCGCGGCTGTGGATCGCCCGGATCATGATCGGCTGGGGCATCGTCTCCGCGCTGCTGGCCATGAGCACCAGCGCCACGTCCTTCTACACGCTGCGCTTCCTGCTCGGGCTGGCGGAGGCGGGCTTCTTCCCCGGCATCATCCTGTACCTGACCTACTGGTTTCCGCGCCAGCACCGCGCGCGGATGGTGGCCCTGTTCATGACGGCCATCACGCTGGCCGGTGTGTTTGGCTCCCCCTTCTCCGGCTGGCTGCTGGAGGTGAGCAACGACTGGGGCGGGATGAAGGCCTGGCAGTGGCTCTTTGTGGTGGAGGGGCTGCCCAGCGTGCTCATCGGCGCGTGCGTGCCCTTCCTCCTCACCGACCGCCCGGAGAAGGCGCGGTGGCTGACGGCGGAGGAGAAGCAGCTGCTGAAGGACCGGCTGGAGGCGGAGGAAAAGACCAAGGCCGCGCAGGGGCACCAGAACCACAAGGTGGCGGACGCCTTCAAGTCCCCGCAGGTGTGGCTGTTCTGCTTCATCTACTTTGGCATCGTGGTGGGGCTTTACGGCGCCTCGTTCTGGCTGCCGCAGATCGTGGAGAACACCCTCACCAAAAACAAATGGCATGTGGGCCTCTACGCCGCCATTCCCTGGGGCTGCGCGGCCGTCGGGATGGTGCTGGTCAGCCGCCATTCCGACCGCACCGGGGAGCGCCGCTGGCATGTGGGCCTGTCCGCCCTGGTCGCGGGCATCGCCTTTGCCATCAGCGGCCTTCCGGGCCTGCCGCCGGTGCTGGTCATGGTGGCGCTGGCGGTGGCCATCACCGGTGTGATGTCCGCCATCGCCTGCTTCTGGGCGCTGCCCACGGCCATCCTGTCCGGCACGGCGGCGGCGGCAGGCATCGCGTGGATCAATTCGGTGGGAAATCTGGCCGGCCACTTCAGCCCGGAGATGGTGAACTGGCTCAAGACCCGCCACGACATGGGCATGGCGCTCAATGGCGTGGGCATCATGCTGGCCCTGGCGGCCCTGGCCGTTCTCCTCGGCCGGACCAGCGGCCCCTCATCTCCTTCCCTGCCAGCCGCGAAACCATGAACACCTCCGCTGTCAATGGCGATGAAACCGCGCTCTTCCGCCAGGCGTGGACGCTTTACGATGCCATCACGGCGATGAACTACATGTTTCATCGCGAGATTTACACGCGGGTGGCCGATGTGCTGAAGCAGCGGCATGTGCAGGGCCCGTATGCGGTGCTGGACCTCGGCTGTGGCAACGCGCGCTTCATGGCCCCCTGCTTTGCCGGGGCGCCGCCCAGCCGCTATGATGGTGTGGACCTCTCCGCCGCCGCGCTTGATGAGGCGCGCGGCCACCTCGCCGCCCTGGAAAAGGTGACGCTGCACCACCAGGACATGCTGCATGCCACCCGCCAGTTGGACGCGGTCTTTGACGTCATCTTCACCAGCTTCGCCGTGCATCATCTGGGGGCCGGGGAAAAGCAGCAGCTCTTCCACGCCTGCGCCGCGCGGCTGGCGCCCGGCGGCGTCTTCCTCATGGTGGACATCGTGCGGGAGGAGGGCCAGAGCCGCGAGGACTACCTGCACGGCTACCTGGGCACCATGCGCAGCACCTGGACCGCCGTGCAGCCGGATCACCTGGAGGAGGCCTGCACCCACGTGGCCTCGTTTGACTTTCCGGAAACGTTTTCCGAACTGGAGCGCATGGCCGCCAGCGCGGGCCTGATGCAGACCCGGCTGCTGCAACGCCACGCGCAGCACCACGTGCTGCAGTTCAGCGTGTGAGCGTAGGACGGTTGCCGCATTCGGGGGTGGCGGGGGGGGCTGGCTTTTCGCGATGGCCCAGGGTGTGGCGGGGGCTGGGGGACGTTCGCCGCAGGCCAATGGGCCAGCGGTACTCCAGGCATTCGCCAGCGGAAAGTACTGCTGCCGCATTCGGCTGCAGCGAGCGTCTCCTGACTTTCGCGGTGGCCGAGGGTGTGGCGGGGGGCTGGGGGACGCTCGCCGCAGGCCAATGGGCCAGCGGTACTCCGGAAAAGTACTGCTGCCGCATTCGGCTGCAGCGGACGTCTCCTGACTTTCGCGATGGCCCAGGACATGGCGTGGGGCTGGGGGACGTTCGCCGCAGGCCAATGGGCCAGCGGTACTCCGGAAAAGTA
>CAZPSQ010000491.1:0-2732 GCA_964588755.1 uncultured Prosthecobacter sp.
CCGGCCACAACCGGCCGGTCAGCATTCCACAACAGCAGTCATTCGAGCGGCTGCTCCTCTCTGAAAGCTGACAGACGATCGAAACGTGCTTATCGGCAAATCCGGCCATTGGGTTTCTCCGCCGCCAACGTCAACATCCGGCCGGTCAGCGGTCGTAACGCAAAAGTATGGTCGAGCGACGGCTTGTGAGCCTGAGTTTATTGGCACCCAGTCAAGCTCAGCCAGTCATCGTCTGGCAAGGTCGACCGGCATTATCGTGGCGCAAACCGAAACTGCGACGAAACAGGTCACCCAAAGCGCCGCTTTTATTTCGGTAGTACCTCGGTCACGGCATCCCGACGGGTGAACATCGCCTCCCGATTGAGCCCCACCACCACAATCGCAAGCGCCACGAACAGCCAGTTATCGTATGGTTGCGCGTCTGGCCACAGCGGATTGATCAATTGCAGGTGAAGGAACGCAGGGAGCAAAATGCTGCCCCGCGTGCTGTTGAACAGCGGTGTCACGATGACGCTGACGGCAATCGTACCGGCAAAGAACGGGGTAAACGACCAAGCGCTTTGTGGCATGCCGCTGAGTACGAAGGCCGGAAGGTGCCACAGCCCCCAGATCGTGCCCAGCACCAACGCCGCCCAGATCGGCGCCATGCGACGTTGCAGCAGTGGCAGCGCCACTCCGCGCCAGCCGATCTCCTCGACCGGCCCTTTGATAGCCATCAGCAGCAGTGCGAGCAGATAGGGCAGTACCCCTGGAAACGGGAACAGCGTATCCAAGGCGCCGTCCTTCATGAGCGCGGCCACATAGAACACCAGTGGCACGCCAGCAATCACAAGAACATACCAATATAGGGACGCCCGCCACAGCAGCAGTCGCGATAGAAAACGTTTCGTTCCCGCAAAGCCGGACCGGTACAGGACCACGGTCAAGGCTGCGATGGCCGGTGCGTAAACCGCGAGGTAAAACAGTGGATGCTCGCCCGAAAGGCTGCCGAACGCTTGGGTCATCCGCTCTGACGTGAAGACGTAAAGCGCGAGGATGCCCCAGGCGATCAGAAAGGTGATGGTAAAGAACGGAATCAGGTCACGCTGGCGCATAGCCATCACTCCTTAAATGCGAACTCACAAGGTGCTCACTGTTACCCTGCGAGGTGCTCAGCGCTTCTGCAGTACGAAGAATCCGTAGCCGTAACTTGCTAAGTGGCGGCGGTACATTGTGATCTCTTCCTCGCAAGCGGCATATACGGCTTCGGCCTCGCTGATACCAGCGTTTTTCTGCTTCAGCATTTGCATTTGCGCGAGCATGGGGGTGTAGAAGTCATCCCACCACGCGCTGGCCGGCAGCTTGAAGTTGTCGACGACCGTATAGCCGCGAGCTTCGGCGAGTTCGCAAACTGTTTCTATTGAGCGGATGTCCGGATAGACGCGGTCGAGATAGGTGCGGATCTCGGCAGGCGGATCGGCTTCAAACCAGCACATTTCGGTGAAAGCCAAGTAACCGCCGGGCTTGAGGAATTTGTGAAAGTCCTGCAGCCCGCGCGCCAGACCGATGATGAAGATCGAGCCCTCTGCCCACAGCAGGTCGAAATACTCTGCGGCGAAAGGGATGTCGATCATCGACATTTCTTGTGTCTCCACACTGAGGCCCGCTTCCCTTGCCGCTTGATCCAGATGGCGCAATAGTGGAGGATGGTTGTCGATGGCTAGAATCGTTGATTTCAGCTCGCGTGCCAGTGTCAGGGTCTGCAGGCCATTGCCGCAGCCGATGTCAAGCACTGTGGGGTGGGCAGGCAAGTGTTTGAGCAGGTGCAGTGCCTCAAGAGTGGCTTCCTCACATCCCGGTCCCTGGCGTGGCAGAGATTCGAAAAGCTCGAAAAAATAGTGCATCGACATTGTGTTGTCCTCAATATTTCGGGTCAGCATCCTGACCTGGACGGCTTCCTTTTCGCTGAGCCCAAGGCTCACGAGAAAAGCGTGATGTGCCGCAGGTGAGCGGCGTTCGAATTCGGTGTGCCAGTGTTTGAGTGCAGCGGCATCAAGGCCGCAGGCGTGTTGCAAATCCAGCCACAGTGCGGGGTCCAGCCCTGTCGCTTCCGGCCCTGAAGCAGACGTTCGTAGCAGGCCGGCGATCAGGCGCTGCTGCGCCTTCAGTGCCAGCATGGCCTGCCCAAGTTCGTGCAGACGGCGCTCCAGAATCGGGCCGTGTGGCGTGTCGGCATCCAGCAGGCGGGCAATTTCCTCCAGGCTGATTCCAGCCTCCCGGAAAGCGCAGATACGCGCCAGTCGGTCGCAGTCCGCCTGCGAGTACAGCCGGTAGTCAGCCTCGCTGCGCCCGGATGGACACAGCAGGCCTATGCGGTCGTAATACAGCAAGGTTGAGCGGGAAAGGCCGAAACGCCGACCCAGTTCGGTGATACGAAAGCTGTCCATGGGCGCAATGTAAACCGTGAAGCTGTAGTCGGGTCAAGTGCGATTTCATTTCTCGCGCGAGCATCCGTCCAATCGGCCTAGACGCCATCGGGGCGGTGGGTACTTGAGGTGAGCGACGGTCTTGAACCGCTGTGAACCTTTGCGAAGGGGCGTGCCCGGAATTTTGTGTAAAGCTGCAGCTGGCGTGGGCTTGGCTGAATGGCGGCTATGGTCGAGCAGTGCGCGTTCAGCCACCGCTCTGAGCGGCGGCTCCAATCAGTAAGTTGCCGTTGCTCCGCCCAACAGGTGAAGGTCAGCTTTGGGTCG
>CAZPSQ010000492.1:0-2721 GCA_964588755.1 uncultured Prosthecobacter sp.
CGGTGCTGGTCTTGGCGTCGGTGGACATGGCTGGTATGGCGTATGGGTGTTAAGCATGCCGAATGGCTGGATTGCCACCGGCAAAAGAGGGGCGCGAAAGGAGCACCAGCAGGGCGCGGGCGCAACGCATTTCAGGCCCACAGTTTGCCCTCGCGCTGCCACTCCTTGACCAGCTCCCGGAAGGCGGCCACGGCGGGGTCGTCCCCCTCCTTGGCCCAGACCATGACGAAGGGGATGGCCTCCTGCGGACGCAGAGGAACGAGTGTGAGGTTTTCCGAGCCGGTGCTCTCCGGCACGATGCCGACGCCCGCGCCTGCCTCCACATATTGCAGCACGGTGCCGATGATGCTGGGCGTGTGCGCCAGCCTTGGCTCGAAGCCTGCCGCCTCGCACGCGGCGCGGATCGTGTCGTGCGAGCCCGCGCCCTCCCGGCGGGCCAGCACGATCAGCGGCTCCCCTTTCAGCTTCTTCCAGGGCACGGAGGCCAGCCCGGCCCAGGGGTGGTCCTTCGGCACGGCGGCGCAGAATCTTTCCTCCCGCAGCAGCAGCGTCTGCAGGCCCAGCACCTCATGCGCCAGGACCGGGCGGGTGAGGCCTATGGAGAGGCGGCCTTTGGACACCATCTCCCACACGCGCTCCGGTGTGCGCTCCTCCAAAATGACCGTGACGCGGGGAAAGCGCCGCCGGTATTCCTTCAGCAGGCGCGCCAGGAAAGGCTGCGCGGGCGGGCCTATGTAGCCTAGGCGCAGCTCCCCCTCCTCCCCCAGGCCGGTGCGTTTCACGCGGCGCAGGGCATCCTCCAGCCGCTCCAGCAGCAGGCCGGTTTCCCGCAGCAGCACCGCGCCCGCAGGTGTGAGGCGGGGGGAGCGGCGCTCACGCTCGATGAGCTGCATGCCCAGCTCGCGCTCCATCTCCTGCACCGCACGGCTGAGCGCCGGCTGCGCGATGGCCAGACGCCGCGCCGCCTTGGAGAAGCTCAACTCCTCCGCCACGGCCTGAAAGTATCGCAAATGACGCAGTTCCATGATCCCCCCACCATAACGAGGAGGCATGAATGGCCCAGCAAAAGTGTGTCTCCGTCACCTATGATGACAGGCCCGGACACTTACTTCGCCGTGTATCCGCCATCCACCGGGAGGTTCACCCCCGTGACGTAGCGCGACGCATCGGACAGCAGAAAGATGACCGAGCCGCCGAGGTCGGAGTCGTCCGCCATGCGGCCGAGCATCGTGTGCTCGCTGTAGCGCTGCACAAAAAGCTCCGGCTGGTTGTTGAAGAAACCTCCGGCGGCGAGGCAGTTCACACGCACAGCCTTGGGACCGAAGAGCGCGGCGTAGAAACGGGTGAGGTTGGCCATGCCGCCTTTGTGGAAAAAGTAATCTGGCGGCATGTCCCCCATGGCGGTGCCGGTGTACAGCTCGTAGCTGGGGCCGATCATGCCCTGGATGCTGCCGATGTTCACGATGCTGCCGCGTCCGGCCTCCGCCATCGCCGCGCCAAAGTGGCGGTGCATCAGCATGACGCCGGTGGCGTTCACGCGCATGGATTCGGCGAACTGCTCGGCGCTGCCGTTGGCGCCTTTCATCGGGCGGAGCACGGCATTGTTCACGAGGCCGTGCAACGCGCCGAAGCGCTCGGCAAGGCGATCCTTGAGCGCGATGATGGAGTCCTCATCCCCCTGGTCGAGGCTTTCGGCGAAGACCTTATGGCCCTTCGTGGTTTCTTCTTCCGCCACGACTTGCAGCTTGGAGGCATCACGCGAGGCAATGATGAGGGTGGCGCCTGCCTCGGCCAGGGCAGCGGCCAGCGTGCGGCCGTAAAGGCCAGCGCCGCCGGTGAGGAGGACGACTTTGTCTTGCAACGAAAAGGAGGGGAGGATGGAGGACATGGGAAGCGGTCAATGGCGCGCGGACCTCCGGGTCCGCAGCAGGTGGTCAGAAGATAAAACGGAAGAACAACAGACACGGCGGAGTGCAGCGGGCTCTGAGAACCCGCGCCCCGGCCTACTTGGACTTGTACACAGAATCCGTGGCGGCAGAGGCGGCGGAGCCGTGGAAAGTGGTCACCATGGACTTGAAAGCATTGCCAAGCTCGATCACATCAGCCCCAAGAGTGAAGACGCTGGTGCCTTCGGCAATGACCTCCTCCTTCTGGCCAAAGAGCGACGCGACAGCCACATACTTGCCATGCTTGATGGCGGCTGCGGCGACCTTCTTGCGGGCGGCGACGACCTCCGGATGCGTGGCCTGCCCCAGCTTGCCAATGCGGTGGCTGAAATCCCCCGCCCCGAAGAGCAGCATGTCAAAACCGGGCACAGCGGCGATTTCATCCACGGCTTCCAGAGCCTCGGGCGACTCGATCTGGAGGATCACGAACTTCTCCGTGTTGCAGTGCTGCGCATACTCACTGAGTGGCACCTGGCAGAAAAGCCCGTCCATGTTGCCGGCATCGAGCGCCTTGTGGCCGAGCGGCTGGCAGCGCACCATGTCCACCACATTGCGCGCCTCCTCCGCGCTGGTGATGTGCGGCACCATGATGCCGGTGGCGTCGCACTCGAAGGGCTTCACATACTCGCTGTAGCCGCCTTTGTTCACGCGCACGATGGTGTCCATGTCATGCAGCTTGGCCGCACGGATCTGGTGCTCCAGATTGAGCCAGTCATTCGGCACATGCTCGTTGCACAGCCACACGGCGGAGGCGCCGGAAAGGCCTGCCAGCTCG
>CAZPSQ010000493.1:0-2715 GCA_964588755.1 uncultured Prosthecobacter sp.
CCCGCCTGCTATAGAGGGAGCGCAGCCTGGCGGGCGGCCGTGGATAACTCTGCGCAGCGCCACGCGTTGCGCCCCAAGCGCTCCACTGCCGGTGCCCTCAATTGCTGCGCCGCTGGCACGGCAACCACTCCATCAAACCGTTACTGCGTAACGCTCAACAGGACAATCAACATGGCAAAAAGCAATGCTCAACGGCAGTCGGACTATCGCGCGCGTCACTTGAAGGATGTTGACGGCAACGCCGAGCGGCTGAACCTGCTTCTCGACGTTCACGCCAAGCGTGCCCTGGAGCGCCTCGCGGCCTGTTACGCAGTAACGCAACGTGACGTCCTTGAAGGCCTCCTTCATGAGGCTGAGAGCGCCGCTATAGACCGCGCGGCGACGGTGCACAATGGCCAGACCGACTACTACGACGGGCGCCTTCGATTGGTCAAAGAATCCGTTACGCAGTAACGCCCCACGGTTGCCTTTGAATGCCAAAAACTTGACCACAGGACGAGGCTCAGAGTAAAACCTTTCAACCCCGCGTCGCTACGCTCCGACTGTCCAGATTCACGTGGAATGGGTGTCCAGTTTGCCGTGGAATCGGTGTCCAGATTGCGTGGAATACGCACTGAAGCTACAGTAATCCTTCAGCGGCAGCGGGATGAAGCGCTCGTCGCCGGCTGGCGGAAGCACCGGCACGAAGCGCTTGTTGCTGAACTTGTCGTCGTAGAGCGCCTGCGTGATGTACTGCGACTCCCAGCGAACACCGCGCCCGCTTTCCTCCGCTGCGTTGCCGTCGAATCGTTTGCGGTAGTCCTCGGTGCACACGACGAGCACCCAGTCGGCCTGCTTGATCTGCTCGCTCATCCACGGGCGCCAGCCTTGCTCCAGCCACGTGACGTAGTGGTCGATGACTGCCTCGACGCCCTCGGCGCGCAGCCGGTTGGCGAGGGCGAGCACCCAGGCCGAATGGTCTTCGGTTTCCTGAGCGTAGCTGATGAAGACACGCGGCGGGCGATCGATCATGGCTTGTGGGTGTGGGTGGCCGGCAGGGCGTTCGCAATGAATGATAGGAGGCATCCGACTTTTCTGGCAACCGCGACGCCCGGTGGTCATGGCCTGACGCGATGGTCACTTGGCGGATAGCGGCTTACCCGGATGGGGTGATTTCCTTGTCGAGTGTGTGTCTGCAGGGCGAACAGCGCCGATCATCCGATGTCCGTGTTCAATGACCGGAACAGGTCGATCGATAACTGACGAGAGGTTCAAATGGCGACAGGTGACACGACCGCTTGTTCTACACCAACCAATCGGGGTCGCTTTAGAATACAGACGTTGTCGTACGTTAAACCATATGAATACACGGGAAGAACTAAGCATGTCGCATCAGGATATGACGGCTGATGACATGACTGTCGGGCCTGTCTTTAAGTCGGTTCGCTGTTCTATTGCCCCCTGCGGGCCATGGAACAGCGAACCCTACACCGCCAACTGGTCTCGTTCCAACAACGAGTAGTGGGTTGCTCAACTTCCGGGCAGTTTGCCTCAGGACCCTCTGGCGTTGGGGTGCCGGGCAGGACGCACAGGGTTATCCACGATTTGTGTGGACAACTGGGATCGCACGAGCGCCGGGGGTGGCAGACCAAGTGGCAGCTCGCGCTCCCGCGCAGGGGCCGAACGCCTGGCTAAACAGGCACCCGAACGTATCCGCGGCGAGTTCGGACCTTCTCCACGGTCTCGATCATCTTCATGCCTTCCTCTTCGCTTGATACGAAGAGAGTCCGGAGCGCACCAAGACGATTGGTCTTGCCGCCCCTGGAGACGATAAGCACCCAATCCTGAAGCAGGTCACGCACCAAGCGGACCTCATAGTACCTGGTACTCGTCTCCCAGCGAACGCGCATCGTTGCCTCTCCGCCACCTGGTATTGCAGATCATCATTGAAAGGCAGAATACGGCGTAACGGCCCTCCAGCGAGCCGTGTGACCGCGTTCGACGCCGCAATGTTACTGGGGAAATGCTGCCCCCATATCACGAGCGCTGTGCAGGACACGTGCAATCCGAACAACATCCTCAGTTGGCCGGTAAAAAATGAGGTAACGCCCATGCGGCAGCACTCGCACACCATCGCCTAGCTCGGGGCGCGGCGCACCGATACCCGGCTGAGTGATGAGCCTGCCGCAGTCCGCCTCAAGCTCATCCACGAACGATTTCGCACGAGCCGGATTGTCCTGTGCAATGAAAATGGCGATTTCGATCAGATCGAGCTGGCTTTCTGGCGAGAACTCCAGACGCATCACTCCGCCTCACCGGCGGCTATTTCGTCGATCCGCCGCCGCAAGTTCTCGAACACCTGCCCGGCAGGAATTCCCGGCCCACCTACCATGCCTCTCTGCACTTCGGTCCGTAGCGCCTCAAACTTGAGGGCTCGCAGCTTTTCTTGGTCTTCGAGCATCCGCAGCCCTTCGCGGACAACCTCGCTGGCGTTGTTGTACCGCCCCGACGAGAGTTGCGACTTAACGAATTCCTCAAAGTGGGAACCAAGCGCGACACTGGTTGGCATAGCAGGCCTCCAACTAATAGTTAGTAACTACTATTTTTATACTTTTGCCGAACGAGTGTCAATCGCCATCCGCTCCCGCCGTCACGAAGGGGTCAGGCAGAGCAGGAGGTTATTGCACAAACGTTCCTTTGCGCAACGCGAAGCCAACTACCCCAACGCCAGGCCTT
>CAZPSQ010000494.1:0-2684 GCA_964588755.1 uncultured Prosthecobacter sp.
CACTGCCGGCCAGGACTTCAGCAGCACCACCGGCCCCCGCCCCCTCGTGTAGCGCGCGCCCTTGCCGCTGTCATGCATGGCCAGACGGCGCTTCAGATGGTTCGTGATGCCGCAGTACAGCGTGCCATCCTGGCAGCGCAGCACATAGAGCACCCACGCGGCTGGAGGAGCAGGCGCCTGGGGTTTGGCTCCGGTCTTGGTTTCAAGCAGGGCCTTGGTTTTCGGTGGCGGCACGGTGGGCACCTATGAACCATCTTCGAGAGCCTGCCAAGAATTTGCCATGCCACAGGGCGGAGCCGCTTCAGCCACCAGACACATGGCCTTCGGTGAAGTAGATGAAAAAAAGGCCAGCAAGACCGTGCCCAGCACAAGGCCGATGCACACGACTGCGCCCAGGTGGAAACCCGTAAACGGACGGCACCGGCAAAGATAAATCAACGAGCCGATGAGTGACAGCCCGGCAAGGGGCGCAAAAGGAAGAATGAGCAGCGTGAAAACTGACGGCGAAAGCGCCGTGATCAGCAAGTAACCGCCGACACTCCCAAACAGACAGAAGTACCGAATCATCAGAACCTTGGGCATGCCTGCACGCTTCATCCACAAGCACAGGAGTAAAAAGGCAAACGGGAGCACCTTGAGTCTAGGCGGTGTCTTCGCAAATCAAGCATGCAAAGTTCTGTCCAGAAGAGCAGCAAAAGTGATGAATCCAGCGAAGGATGAAGCGGTCTTCTCTGCACGAAGGGCGAGGCGCTTGTGGGCCTTCATGCGTTGGAAGAGGTTTTCGACAAGATGGCGCTTGGCGTAGGTCCGGCGTTTGAAGGGCTTGGGTTGCTCTCGGAGCGTTTGGCAGCCCTTGCGCGGAATCGTGCTGTCGACGGCCCCATGTTCAGAAAGTTCCTCGCGGAAGGCTTGGCTGTCGAACCCCTTGTCCCCGACAAAATGGCTGCCCCGGAAGGCTTCCAGACTCTGACGAGCAGCGGTGAGGTCATGATAGTTGCCCACATGAAGGGTGAAGTCGCAAAGCAGGCCGAGTTTGTCGACCCAAGCCAGGCACTTGGTGGTCATACCTCCGCGTGACAAGCCGACAGCCTCCTTCTCTCGGGTGAGAGCCGAACCCTGAAGGCCGTGCTGGTGCAATTTGATGTAGGTGCCATCGACATAACGCAGCCTGCCTTTGGCTTGCTTGCGGAACCAGCCCACCAAGGCACCCCCCAGACTCCACAGAGGCACCATCGCCTGAACTGCGCATAGACGGTGCTCCAAAGGCCGAAGCGCGCCGGCAACTCCCTCCAGGATGCGCCTGTGCGCAGAATGAAGAAAAACGCCTCAATGTGAAGGGCAACAACTTGGGGCCTTCGCCCTCAGTCGGTAGCCCGTCCGATGCCAGTGGAGATGGATGAGCTTTCTTCCCCACGCCACACTGATCTTTTGCATGTGGCAAAATTGTGGGAAATCCGTGGTCAATCAAATCAACATTTCGTCAACCGCTCATCAATGATTCAACAACTTTTGATCACCATTTTACCAGGGAAAGAGGATGGTGCCGGTGGTCGGACTCGAACCGACACTCCTTTGGGGAACAAGATTTTGAGTCTAGCGCGTCTACCAATTTCACCACACCGGCAAGTGCGTTGAGCGAGATGCCTAAATAGCGGGGTCCGTGGAGCTTTGCAAGGCTTTTGGCGGGCCGAGAACCTCATGCAGCAAAACCGCCTGCCGCAGCAGGGCGGGATCATGCCGCAAGTTTTGCAAGTTGGTCAGGAAGGCACCGCCGGAGCTTTCGCGGCGCTCCACCGTGGGCGGCACGCTGAGGACGTCACGCTGCGCGGCGGCGGCCATTTCCGGCAGGGCGGCCGGGGCCCGCCTGTCCTCGGCGGCGGCCACGCTTCCGCGCCTCGGCGGGGGTGCTGGCTGCTGCCTAGACGCAGAAGGCCGCGGGCGTTGCGCCCGGGGCGGCGGGGGCGGCTGCCCCGGATTTTGACTCTGCCGGGCGGCCTCCTTCATATCCTCCCAGGCCTTGCGCAGATCATCCCAGACAGAGGTCGGCGCGGTGGACGGTGCGTGACGCACGGGACGGGGTGCTGGCTGCCCCCCCTTCCCTGCTCCCTGGCCCATCTGCCGCTTCCAGGCCTCCTCCCGCCGCCGCAGTTCCTCGGGGTCGGGGGCAGGGGTGCCGCGCTCCCGCTGCTCGGCGTCGTTCTTCATCTGCCAGTTTTCCCACAGCCATTTGATGAAGCCTGCCACCAGGGCGATGACAATAATCGCCCCCTGAAAGGGGTCGAAATCAGAGGCGGCCAGGGGAAGGAGAGGCATGGGGACGTGGGGCGGGGCGTGCCTACTTAGCGGACGCGGGGGTGTCGCCACCGGCGATCTTGCTGCGCATGTCGGTGTCGGCGAGGACGTTCTTGTAGCGGGCGAAGTCCATGACGCCGAGCTGGCCGTTACGGAAGGCCTCGGAGATGGCCAGCGGCACCTGGGCCTCGGCCTCGACGACCCGGGCGCGCATTTCCTGAGTGCGGGCGGACATTTCCTGCTCCAGGGCCACAGCGGCGGCGCGGCGCATTTCCGCGTTTGCCTGGGCGATTTTCTTGTCCGCCTCGGCCTGCTCGGTCTGCAGCTTGGCGCCCACGTTTTCCCCCACATCGATGTCGGCGATGTCGATGGAGAGAATCTCAAACGCGGTG
>CAZPSQ010000495.1:0-2682 GCA_964588755.1 uncultured Prosthecobacter sp.
TGCGCTGACGCGCCACTTCGGCGCCATGAATCGACTGAGTCAGGAACTGAACCTACCCGAAGAGATCTGTGGGCAGATCGCCGAAGGCGTGATCGGACTAATCCACAACGCCGCAGTAGAAGGTATCGAGGGTGAGGACTACCGATAGCTGCGCGTTTCGGCCTGCTTGAGCTTGAGCGCTTGCTCTTGGTAGGAGCCCCGCCAAGCCAGTCGACGGAGGTCCGCTGTCGGCCAACTGCTGTAACCAGTAACCCACCGGCGTTCTTCCATTTGCGCGCGTGATGACGAGAATAGGTCCCGACGCAATCACACACGGGAGCATCAGCGATGTCGGGAGCAATGAAGGGCAAGGGATCGAGGCGCAGTCGGCATGAATGGCGATCCTTGTTGGCGAAATTTGACGCGAGCGGTCTGGGGGTCGAAGCCTTCTGTCAACGCGAAGCGATCAGTGCAGCGAGCCTGTATCGCTGGCGCAATCTGCTCGGTCACGGAGGCGACGGCGTCGAATCCGTAGCCAACGTCACAACGCCGGCCTTCGTCGATCTCGGCACACTGGGTGCGGCGGCGGCTTCGGCACCGCGGATCGATCTCAAGCTCGACCTCGGCGACGGCTTGGTGCTGCACCTGGTGCGCCACTGATGTTCTTCCCTGAAGGCCAGGTCCGCGTGCATGTCTATGGCCGCCCGGTCGACATGCGCAAATCCTTCGACGGTCTTTACGCCCTGACGCGGCAGGACCTCGGACAAGATCCGCTGAACGGCCGGTTGTTCGTCTTCATCAATCGACGCGCGACGCAAATCAAGGTCCTCTACTGGGACCGCACGGGGTTCTGCGTCTGGGCCAAACGCCTCGAACAGGGCAGATTCCTCTCCGACTGGCGCCGCGTCACGACCCGGGAAATGGACTGGACCGGGCTCAAGCTCCTGCTCGAAGGCATCGAAGCAAGCGTTGTCAGAAAGCGTTACCGGACCCCCCGCAGCCATGATGCGTACGGTATAATTGCCGCATGAATTCAACGACCGCGGCCCGCGTTCTCAGCCTCGATGAAGCCGCGGCTTACCAGCCTCAGCAGGTCGTGGAGTTGAGCCGCGAACTGGCGGCGGCCAAGCATCAACTCGACTGGTTCAAGCGCCAAGTCTTCGGCCAGAAGAGCGAACGTCGGATCATCGACGGCGCCAGCGGCCAGATGAGCCTGGGCGAGACCATCGATCAGGATCAAGTCGCTTCACCGCCCCCGCCGGCCGGGCGCCAAGTCGCGGCCCACACGCGGCGCCCAACGACCAGCAAGCCCGACATCGGCGACGACAGCCTGCCGTTCTTCGATGCGTCGCGGGTGCCGGTCGAAGTCATCGAACTCTCGGTGCCGGAAGCCGAAGGGCTGTCGCCGGAACAGTACGCGATCATCGGTCACAAGAACAGCTATCGGCTCGCCCAGCGGCCAGGCAGCACGGTGGTGCTCAACTATCGGCGGCCGGTCATCAAGCTCAAGGAAAGCCAGACCATCGTCTGCCCGGCGGCACCGGTCGGTGTCATCGACGGCAGCCGCGCCGACGTCAGCTTCATCGCCGGCATGCTGATCGACAAGTTTGCCTATCACCTGCCGTTCTACCGCCAGCATCAGCGTCTCGCTGATGGCGGCATCACCGTCAGCCGGCCGTGGCTGACGCAGATCGGTCAGCAAGGCATCGCCTTGCTCGAACCCATTTACGACGCCATGCTCGGCTCTATTCGCGCCTCGCGCGTCAAGGCGATGGACGAGACCCCGATCAAGGCCGGACGCGCCGGGCCGGGCAAGCTCAAGGCCGCGTACTTCTGGCCGGTCTATGGCGAACTCGACGAAGTCTGCTTCCCGTTCTTCGAAAGTCGAAGGATCGAGCACGTCGCGCAGGCGCTTGGCCTGAGCCCGGTCGAGCGCGGCGTCCTGCTGACCGACGGCTACACCGCTTACGAGCACTACACGAAGAAGACCGGGCTGACCCATGCCCAGTGCTGGGCGCACACGCGGCGTCGTCTGTTCGAGGCAAAGGACGTCGAACCGGAGGCGGCGGCGCGTGGACTGGACTTCATCGGCGGGCTCTACGCCGTCGAACATCGCATCCGCGAGAAAAAGCTCAGTGCCGCGATGAAGCTCGATTATCGATTGCTGCATGCCAAGCCAATTGTCGAACGCTTCTTCGCCTGGGTGAACCAGCAATTCGAGGCCCAGGGTTTGTTGCCGAGCAACCCGCTGACGAAGGCGCTGGCCTACGCCCGTGAACGAAGATTCGGGCTCGAGGTCTATCTGACCGATCCGGAGGTGCCGATCGATACCAACCATCTGGAACGCGCGCTACGGGCCATTCCGATGGGGCGCAAGAACTGGCTGTTCTGCTGGGCCGAGCTTGGCGCTCGGCAGGTTGGCATCATGCAGAGCCTGATCGTCACCTGCCGCCTGCACGCGATCGATCCCTACGACTATCTGGTCGATGTGCTGCAGCGGGTTGGCCAGCATCCGGCCAGCCGGGTCCAGGAACTCACGCCGCGACTGTGGAAGCAACTCTTCGCCGGCAAGCCGCTGCGATCGCCTTTGCATAGCCTGCGGCCGTAGACAAGAACGCTGCGGGGTTACCGGTTACCAACTGCTGCCGGTCGCCATTTCCACACAGCCGTCATTCGAACGGCTGTTCCGCTCCGTAACCTGCC
>CAZPSQ010000496.1:0-2662 GCA_964588755.1 uncultured Prosthecobacter sp.
GGCGTCGCCCGCAACATCCTCGATCCGGCGACCCACCTGCTCTTCTCCAACAAGTTGGAAGACAACGCCCCGATCGACGAATTGCGCGCCCAGGGCCTGTCCATCGACGAGGCGATCAGCGAACTGCTGCGCCATCGGGGGCATACGGTATGAAACCGAACACATCCCAGCTATTGCGCCAGGGTTTGCTGACGCTTGTCGTGGTGAGCGCCGCCCTGACCGCCTACGACCGTCTCGTCCTGCGCCCCGCGCTGCTCATCGGGGTGGTCGACGTAGCCGAGGTGTACCGCGCCAAGGAAGCCGAATTCACCCAGATTCTGACCAAGGCCAGTTCCGAGGAAGACCGGCAAAAAGCCCTGTTCATGGCGCGAAGATTTGCCCAGCGCCTGCCGCTCGCCCTTGAGGAATTGCCGCGCGAATGCGGCTGCCTGGTCGTCCTCAAGTCGGCTGTGGCGGGACCGACCCCGAATACCGTCGATCTGACAGCCGCACTACGCAGAAAGGTGACCGCGCCATGAGCAACGCCCCGCATCAACCGGCAGCCGCCATTCCCGCCGCACGACCCGGCAGTGGGCGGCGAATCCTCGGCTGTGTCGGCGACTTCCTGCGCCATGCCCGCCAGCGCTGGTACCTCTACCTGCCGATCCTCGCCATCTGGAGCCTGGCCTATGTCCGCCTCTTCGTCGATGCGACACCGCGAGTGCCGATTCTTTTCAACTGGACACCGAGCCTGCCCTATCGCGTTGCCTGGCTGCAGCACGACCCGCACCGACTGCAGCGCGGCGACTTCATCGTTTTTTCCTTCGCCGGCGAGGCGCAGCAGCGTTATCCGGGATTGCACGGTCAGCCCTTCTTCAAGATCGTGCGCGGTTTGCCGGGCGACACCGTAACCGTTGCCGGCCGGCAAGTGGCCATCAACGGTGAAGACGTCGGCGTGGCCAAGACAAAGGCCTATGACCACCGGCCACTCGCGCCGATCACGCCGACCGTCATCCCGCCTCGCTACTACTACGTGCAGGGCACCAGCCCCGACTCCTTCGATTCGCGCTACCAGGAAAGTGGCCTGGTCCGGGCGGAGCAGGTGATCGGCGTCGTGGTCCCGCTGTTCTGAGACGCCAGCCATGCCCCGCCCCCTCCTTACCCTCGGCTTGTTCGGTCTTCTGGCATTTTCCACCGCATGGGCCCAGAGCCCTCTGGCCGCTCCTCCATTGCCAGGCCACCCAGTCAGCGCACAGCTGACACAAGGCATTCAGCCTTCTGACCACGTGCCACTGCCCGACTATCTCGCCCTGCTCCGGCAAATCGCCCCCGCCGCCGAAGCCGGGGCGCGTGATTACCTCGCCGCTTTCGTGCAGCGCTGCGGCCGCCCCCTGACGGCAGCCGAATTGCGCCGGGGCATGGCCGACGGTGATGGCGATCCGGCACTGATGGCATTGATTCGGGCGAACCACCTGGGCGATACCGCCGGGCGCGAACGACTCGCCGGACAGATCCGCTGCCCGGGCAAGGCGGCGCGATGAAACGCCTGATCGCCACCATTCCCCTGCTCTTCACGCTGTTGCCGGTCGCACCGGGCGCGCAAGCCCTTGATCTGGGCGTCATCGGGCCGAGCTATGAAATCAGCGAACCGCATCTGCTGCAAATGATCGAGCAACGCCTGCGCGACAAGGAACGCAGCGGCGAATTCAAGCGCCTTGAAGAACAGGCCCGCGAACGGGGCATCGCAACCGTCAAGAACCCGCCGCCGGTCCCCGGACTGCATTCGACGGAGACAGCCAGGACCTTCTACTTCGACCCGAGCTTCACGCTCGATCGCAACATCCTCGGCCCCCGGGGCGAGTTGCTGTTTGCTGCCGGCACCCGCAAGAACCCGCTGGAAGTGGTGTCGCTGTCCCGGCATCTGCTCTTTTTCGATGGGCGCGACGCACGCCAGGTTGGCCGTGCCCGGCAGTTGATCGCCTTCTACCAGGGGCGGGTCAAGCCGATTCTGGTCGGCGGCTCCTACCTCGAACTGATGAAGTCATGGCGCATGCCGGTCTATTTCGATCAGCAAGGTCTGCTCACCCGCCGCCTGGGCATCACTCAGGTGCCAGCCCTGGTATCGCAGGAAGGGATTCGCCTGCGCATCGACGAACTGGAGGTCGCGCCATGAGCCAACGCTGCTTCTTGAACAGTCTCCCTATCTCTCTGGTGCTGCTCCTCGGCCTCTACGCCCTGCCGACCCTGGGCGCCGGCACCGCCACCTGCACCGGCAAGTTTCCGAATCCGATCACCGATATCTGCTGGTCCTGCATCCTGCCAATCAGCATTGGTAGTGCGCGCATCGCCAACTTCGGCGATCAGGAGGACACCGACAATCCGCCCAATCCCGTCTGCAGTTGCCTGGTCAATCCGATCGTCGGTCTGTCCATCGGCTTCTGGGAGCCGGCACGACATGTCGAAGTGGTGCGCAAGCCCTTCTGCCTCGTCTCGCTCGGCGGCGTCGACCTCGATCCGGGCATCCCGGCCCCCGAGGCGGCACGCTTTACACGGCCGGAGGGCGATGGCGACGGTGGCGGTTTCTATCAGGCGCATTACTACGTGAACCCGGTGATGTATTGGCTGGAGGTGGTGACCGACTTCCCCTGCCTGGAAAAGGGCTCCTTCGACCTCGCCTACCTCA
>CAZPSQ010000497.1:0-2660 GCA_964588755.1 uncultured Prosthecobacter sp.
TCGGCTGCGCCTGTGACTTTCTTCGCCTGACCGGCCGCTATGCGCCAGTAAGCAGCCAGTGGGCGCAGAATGGCGTCGGTCGGCAGCCGGCCAGGAAGAGACGGTGGAGAAGTCTGCCGAAAGCAGCCATTGCAGCGGCCTGGGTGCATGCTATCGACCTAGTTTGCGAAGTGCCGCCTTTCACGATTCGTTTATCATCTATAGAATCAGCATACATCGGACGCAGAGCTTGGTGCGGTAGAGCTTCCAGCATTCCGAGCGACATCGATTTCGTGAGCAGCCCCCGGTGTTACGCAGCAAAACGGTCGCCATAAAACAAAGTTAGGACTCATAAGCAATGCCATCCGGACTCTGCCGCCTTTGTGAACGCCAGTCTGAACTGCAGCTCAGTCACGTTCTTCCAGCATTTGCGTACCGCTGGCTTCGGGAGTCATCGGGAAACGGTCATCTTCGAAACTCGCGTGAACCGAACAAGCGTACTCAGGACGGACTCAAGTTCTACTGGCTCTGCGCTGAGTGCGAAGAATTGTTTAGTCGTAACGAGACTGCATTTGCGGGACGTATGTTCCACCCATATCTCAAGGCTTCCGGCCAAATCCTTCCGTATTCATCGTGGTTGATTCACTTCTGTACGTCGGTGTCTTGGAGGGTTTTACGTTTCTACCGCGATAAGGGGCACCTTCAATCCTGGGAGCCCGAAGCTATTGCAAGAGTCGAAAGTGCAGAAGCAGCCTGGCGAGACGTGCTTCTCGGAAAATGCTCAAACCCTGGCGTCTTTCAGCAGCACATGTTGCCATTGGATCAGATCTCTCAAACGAGTAGCGAGTTTGTGCCGAACATCAACCGATATCTCATGCGAGCCATCCAACTCGATATCTGCCGAGGATCACAGTCTATCTTCACATACGCCAAGCTTGGTCGTTTCATCATTCTTGGATTCGTACATGAACCAGAGCCAACCCGGTGGAAAGGCACAAAGGTCCACGCCACACACGGATACGTTGAACCGCGCAAGTTCGTTGTGCCACACGCACTTCGCGGCTACTTGAACGAAAAAGCTCAAGAAATGCGTGAGGCACTGGCAAGCATTTCGGACCGGCAAGCCAAGAAGGTTGAAACGGCGTTTAAGGCGAATATTGACCGCTTTGCGGAAAGCGATGCGTTCATCGCGTTGCAAGCCGACGTTGACATGTTTGGCCACGAGGCATTCACGAAACGTGGCTCGAATGAGGTCTAACCACTCATTGGTGCGAACGCATGACGGCGCCGCACAATTCAAACGTTAGCCGTAAATCAAGGAGCCTCATGGATAAGTTGCGAGTAGAGAACAAGAAAATTACTTCCTACGGTCTATTCCTTAGTGAGCCTTCTCGTCCACCAAGCCGAGGCGGCAACACGACAGCTCTACACTCTCACGTCCTAGAGATCGAAGGCGAGAAATTCAGCTTCTTAGCGCGTGGCTCACAGCAATGGGTTTTTAAGTCCGACTTGGTTTCCTTTGAATATGAGATCAATAATGAATACAAGAACATTGTCAAAGAGACCATCGTCACAACTGATCGCGCGGGGAAATTCGTTGACCGAGGAAATCGTGGCTACAAACAGCAACTTCGTACAGCCCCCGCCAGAATGCCGGCCAGCCGCAGAGAGCAACGGGGGTGACGGCTAACCCGGCAGTCGAGAGGGACGGCCACAAGCTGCGCTTGTGGTTCCCTTCGCTTCGCTCCGGCCGCCCCTCACTTCTACGTTATTAGAGCGCACAACAAAAATGGACGAGACTTTGGAGAAGGTCACAGATTTGGACGAAGCCAAGTTGCTCGGCTACTTTGAGTCGATCAAGGGCGTATTCCTTACAAAATTTGTGTTTGTTGCGGCATTCACCAAGAAATCAAATGGCACGCACCACTTTGACGCTGCCTCCATCCCAAGGGAAGCGATCGATTATGTGAAGCATGAATTTGATGACCCTGTATTCTACAAGGCACTGGAGCAATCTAACCCTGAACTCCATGCAAACTTCATAGACGACCTGGTGACGTCATTATTAACTTCCTCCTGGAATATCTTTGAGCAGATCACAAAGGATCTGACCAGCCTGGATTACTCAACAAAACCGGATGATCTTTCTGTTTGCTACACAAACGGGAAATTTCAGTTCGACAAGCGCGAAAAGAAGGACATAGAGCTGTTCTACTACATCCGGAACGCAACTCATCATTACAACGGCGCCTACTATGCAGGCAAGGATATAGATCACCGCTACGCCGGCATTGATTTTAAGTCATCTGGACATTACGGCGAAAAAATTCCAGTCAACATCCCCACTGCCTATCAAATGTCTGTTGACATGGAGCGGTACACTATAAAGGCTTGGCAAAATGCAGCTAACTTCAGCGAGAGTGCGCCCTAACAAGAAGTAATTGACTTGCCGCTCTTCGACAGTTCCTCAAAGAGCACGACGAGTGCTGTTGCCTCGTCCCTTTCGCTTTGAAGGGTTTGAATCGTTTCGTGGGGAACGGACCCCGGTGAGGCGGATAACCGGACCGAGTTGCTCGCGGCTGATCTTGGTCGTTGGACGTCCGCTCCCATCAATGACGAAGGTCGCCTCAGGGTCGATTGCCGTCACCAAACCACGAAAGCTCAGTGGCCGCTCCCAAACC
>CAZPSQ010000498.1:0-2657 GCA_964588755.1 uncultured Prosthecobacter sp.
GGAGCGCAGCGGAGTCGGCCGAAAGGCAACGCCGCGCGAACTCTGCCGGGGGCTGGTAGCCCAGCGACGAATACAGCCGCTGATCATTGTAAGTGCGGCGATATTCTTTGCCCAGCACTTTTGCTTCCGCCAGCGTCTCGAAGATCTCGCGGTTGAGCAACTCGTCACGCAGTCGAGCGTTGAAGCTCTCGCTGTAAGCATTCTGCCATGAGCTGCCTGGTTCGATGTAGAGCGTCTCAAAGCCCTGCTGCGCGATCCAGTCACGCACGGCCTTCGCGATGAACTCCGGCCCGTTGTCGCTGCGGATGAACTGCGGCGCAGCACCACGTTCTCCCGCGTGAACTCATCGCAGATCGGCAGCCATTTGAGCCTCTTGCCATCCGCTGTCTCATCAAACACGAAGTCATAGCTCCACACTTCGTTGATGCGCGTGGCGCTGCGCCTTTGCGTGCTGTTGGCGCTTTCTCCCAGCCTGCGCCGCTTGTGCTGGTGCTGCGGCACCCGCAGGCCTTCCTGCCTCCAGAGCCGCGCCACGCGTTTGAGATTGATCTTCATGCCCTGCCTGCGCAGGTGTGCCGCGGCCATCCGATAGCCGCGTCGCGGATGCTCCATGGCATAACGCCGCAGCTCTGCTGTGAGCTTCGCATCCCTGGCTGGACGCGCACTGGCATGGCGCTGTGTCGAACGTGGCTGGCTGATCACCTTGCAGGCCCGGCGCTGCGACACCTGGAGCTTGTGCTCCAGGTGCGCGACCGCTTCGCGTTTGCTCGCCGGGCTTACCACTTTGATTCGGCCTCGCCTCACCCTCCGGGCAGCATTTCATGCTGTCTGTCTCACTTCGTTCGGCTCCCTCCACAAGTTCCTTGAGCATCGCGTTGTCCAACGCCTGGTCAGCCACCAGCTTTTTGAGCCTGCTGTTTTCCTGCTCAAGCTCCTTGAGCCTCTTGACCGTGCTGCGGTCAGCTCCGCCATACTGCTCTTTCCACCGGTGATAGGTCGGCACGCTCACGCCAATCTGCCGCGCCGCCTCCTCCACCGTCTTGCCTGCGGCTATGATGCCTGCTGCCTCGCGCAGCTTCTTGATGATTTCCTCTGCTGTGTGTCTCTTGCGTTTCATTGGGTCTGATGTTGCGCTTCGCGCACCTCAGACTCTCATAGCACTTGGCTCAACTTTTGGGAGGCAGATCAAGCCGGTTCATCCCCCCACCGCTGGAGACGATCACGCATGACGATGACGGGAACCAGACGGTGAACGCCCAATGGACCTACACCTGGGACGGGGAGAACCGCCTCATCGCGGCGGAGGAGAACACCTCAGTTCACTTGCAGCCCAGCGGTGCCACGCCCGTGAAGCGGCAGCGCCTTGAGTTCGCCTACGACTCGCAGGGCCGTCGGATCAGCAAGCGGGTGCTGCTGGCGGAGGCAGGTAGCACGATGTTTGTGTTGAAACAGGGGATCGTGTTCCTGTATGATGGGTGGAACATGGTGGCGGAGATCGACATCACGCAAACAGAGCCTCGGTTGCTGCGCAGCTACGAGTGGGGCCTGGATGTGAGCGGACCCATGGAAGGAGCGGGAGGTGTGGGCGGGCTGCTGGTGGAGCGGTTCCACAGCGCCACCTCATCCAGCGCCTATGCGCCGTGCTATGATGGCAATGGGAATGTGGTGGAGCTGGTGTCCTTGACCAGTGGTGCTGTGGTGGGTCGCTACGAATATGGTTCCTTCGGGGAAACGATCAGTGTGGAAGGCGAGGCTGTGGTGCTTGTCAATCCCGTTCGTTTCAGCAGCAAATACTGGGACGGCGAGACTGGACTGGTTTATTACACGCATCGGTATTATGAAGCTACCAATGGGAGGTGGCTCAACAGAGACCCGATTGGGGAAGAGGGGGGATTGAACCTCTACGGCATGGTGGGGAATGATCCGGCAAACCAAGTTGATGTGCTAGGAATGGCATCAGAGACCTTCAATTCGATAACTGTAAAGAGGAAACAAGTTCGTTGGCTGGCGATCTTGCGTTCGCAGATAGGCAAAAAGCCCGACAATAGCCGTGAAGATCCATACGGCCATTGGTGGTTCGAGTTTGACGGTGAGAGCTACGGTGGGTGGCCTGCGGACGGAGTTGGCCTTATAGAAACAGTCACTGGTGTGCCTGGGAGATTGAATGGCACCAACAGTATGCATGCGAGTGGTCTTGCTTCGGCCACACGCGACGGTCATCACGGAGACTCTGCGGAGGAGAGTTGGCATCCGAGACGGCGAACCGGCTTTTTAAGTCGTGGCAAACTTGAATTTGGGAGCGAAAAGGGAGCAGACTGCAACTGTGTGACTGAAGATCAAATCAAGGACTGTCTGCGTAATTTTGCGCAGCAATATAGCGGCAACTGGTCTTATCCGTGGGGACAGAACTGTCACAGCTTCCAGAAGGCGGCTCTGAAAGCATATTGTCTCAAAAAGTGAAACTTAATCCTTAGCAATGTCTGTCTCACATTATATCTCACGCTGGCTTGTGCTTGCACTGGTCCTAACTTCTTCAACAATGAATGCCGCAGAAAGCAAAGAACGAGGGGCCGTAGAAATCGTCGAGGTCTGGACAAAAAAGGGGCTCTTCGCGGCTTTTAATGGGCGGGGAGTGGTGTAAAGGTGGGAGATGGGCG
>CAZPSQ010000499.1:0-2653 GCA_964588755.1 uncultured Prosthecobacter sp.
TGTCTCGTTTACCGCACGCCACGCTTCGGGATACTCCTGCATGCGCAGGCAGCTCTGCTCCAGGTAATCCTGCATCGTCCGTGCCACCCGCCGAGGCAGGATGGTCACGCCCGCGTGGGCCAGGAACAGGCTGTCCTTGATGACAGGGAACTCCTGCTGGCGCAGGGATTCGTCGGAGAGAAGGGCGGGGAGGGAGAGCATGGCTAGAATGACGACGAAACCAGAATGAGGAATGACGAACGAAATCCGAATGAGCCAAGCGGCAGGCATGGCCGATGGGCATCCGGGCACGTCGGATCAATAACGAAGCCCGGGCAACGAAGGCTCTGCCAATTCGTCATTCTGGTTTCGCCATTTCGCTAGGCGACTTTCAGCGTCTTTGCCCCCTCATCAATCAGATGCCAGAAGTTCTTCGACTGGCTCAGCGCCTCATCCTCGCCTGCACCGGGGAGGTTGCTGCGGTAAAGGAAGTCGGTGAGGGTGTTCTTGTGCAGCACGCGGTGCACCCGGACGTTGCCTTCCACAATGCCGAAATAGATGCGGTGGTCGCCAGCGCGGCAGCGGTAGATTTTTTTGCCCCCGCGTTCGAGGACTCCATAGCGCTTGGCCAGGATGCCGTCATCAATGTCGGCGGGCTGGATGTTCAGCGCCTCCAGGAGGTGAAACTGGACCTGCGTCGGCAGTTGGGAAAGCTCCGAGGCGCTGATGTCATTGAATACGATCTGAATCACGGTGAAAAGTCTTCTGGGTTACAGCCTCTTGATGATGTGCTTTTTGCGGATGCTTTCCATCCACTTGTCGATGTTGGCCTTGGACTTCTCCTGATTGATCATCTTTTCGATCTCCGGGCGCATCTTCTCGATGGAGGGCGCGATGCCGAGCTTTTTGGCGTCGCAGGCCACGATGATGTAGCTGCCTTCCTGGTCGATGACCGGGCCGATGCCACCGCTCTTGAGGCCGACGGCCACATTGGCGATGGCGGGCATCATGTCCGTCTTGGCCATCCAGTCCCAGGAGCCGCCGTTTTCAGAGCGGCTGTCCTGGGAGTAAGTCTTGGCGGTGGCGGCAAAATCGGCCCCATTGAGCAGCTTGGTGCGCAGCTCCTCGGCCAGCTTCCGCTGCTTTTCCGGGGTGGAGCCGGGCTCGCCGCTGAACTTGGGGATGGTGATGGTGGAGATCTTGACCTGGTCACCCTCGCGCCATTTGTCCACATGCTTGTTGTAGAAGTCCTCGACCTCACGCGGGGTTGCGGGCGGGTGGTCGCCGGAGTTGCGTGAGCGCATGACGTTCACGATGATCATCTTCATGCGCTGGTCGCGGAATTTTTTCAGCGTCATGCCGGTCTTGGCCAGTTCGTCCACGAAGGCGTCGCGGTTGCCTTTGAAGCTCTCGCGGATGATGCTGTTGATGTCGTCATCCACATACTGGTCCTTGATGGTGCCGCCGATCTTCTTGAACTCACTGAGCAGGATTTCGCGGTCGATGAGGTTTTCCACGGCGGACTCGCGGGCCTTGGCCAGTTCCGCGTTCATCTTGGCCGGGTCGTTCTGATTGGTGAACCGGATGATCTGCTCCTGGGCGGCGATGGTTTCCCGCACCTCGGAGGACATGATGGGCGAGCCGTCCACGACGGCAACGATGGTGTAGGACTGCCCAAGGAGGCCGGAAAAGGCGGTCATCAGGGACAGGAGCAGACAGAGACGCAGGGGAATCATGACGGAAAGAAAGTTCATCCTAAGGCGTGGGGGCTGGGTCGCAAGGTGAAGTTCACGCGCATCCGTCGCAGGAAAGCAGCTAAATCTTGCGTAAAAGCGCCTCCCCATTCTAATCTCACCCTTTTACCCGCCGAAAAAACCACTCCCAGCCATGAGCAAGAAAGCCGCCGCCAAGAAGAAAACCACGCCGAAAAAGGCCACGAAAGCGAAAGCCGCCCCCACCAGCAGCAACACGAAGTCCCTCCTCGTCGAAAACCGGGTGTTCAAGCCGTCGCCGGAGTTTGTCAAAAACGCCCGCATCAAAAGCATGGCGCAGTACAAGGCCATGCACGCGGAGTCGCTGAAAAGCCCGGAAAAATTCTTCGGCCGGGAGGCCAAGGAGCTGCTGTGGACCAAGCCCTTCACCAAGGTGCTGGACTGGAAGTGCCCGAACGCCAAGTGGTTCCTCGGCGGCAAGCTCAATGTGAGCGAGAACTGCCTGGACCGCCACCTGGAAGGCCCGCGCAAGACAAAGGCCGCGCTCATCTGGGAAGGAGAGCCGGGCGAGAAGCGCGTGCTCACCTACCAGCAGCTTCATCGTGAGGTCTGCCGTTTTGCCAATGTGCTGAAGCGTCAGGGCATCAAGAAGGGGGACCGTGTGGTGATCTACCTGCCGATGATTCCGGAGGCCGCCATCGCCATGCTGGCCTGCACCCGCATTGGCGCCATCCACAGCGTTGTGTTCGGCGGCTTCAGCGCCGAGTCCATCAAGGACCGTGTCAATGATTGCGGGGCGACTCTCGTCATCACCTCCGACGGCGGCTACCGTCGTGGCGCCGTGGTGCCGTTGAAGAAGAACGTGGACGACGCGCTCAAGGGGGGCGACACGCCGGTGACAACCGTCATCGTCTTCCGCCGCACCGGCCAGGATGTGCACATCGAGGAAGGGCGTGACGTGT
>CAZPSQ010000500.1:0-2649 GCA_964588755.1 uncultured Prosthecobacter sp.
CGGTAGTGCGTGCACGTTCGCAGGACTTGGCCACGCTCGACAGCGTTCAGCCAACGGTTGCGCACATTCTCCATACCGCAGCGGCGGCCAAACTGCTAGACGCCTTGGAGGACAACCTACTGCTGGCGCCTATTCAGTCCAGCGTGGTCCCGTTGCCGCACCAGCTTTATGCACTCAACCGCGCCATGAGTCAGCACCGCATTCGTTACCTGCTGGCAGATGAGGTCGGCCTGGGTAAGACCATCGAGGCCGGGCTGATCCTGCGCGAACTGAAGCTGCGCGGCATGGCCAAGCGCGTGTTGGTGGTGGCGCCCAAGGGGCTGGTGCGCCAGTGGCAGGCCGAGATGCGACTGCACTTCGGAGAGAAGCTGCAATTCATCGACCCGGCAGAACTGGCAGCCTTCCGGCAATGGCGCAACGATGAGGAGAATCTCTGGCGGCTCCACGACCAGGTGATCTGCTCACTGGACTCGGTCAAGCCGATCGAAGGCCGCAAAGGCTGGAGCCTGGAGCAACTGAACAACTACAACCGCGAGCGGTTCGAGGATCTGATTTCAGCGTCGTGGGATCTGGTGATCATCGATGAGTCGCACCGCATGGGCGGTAGCACCGACCAGGTCGCCCGATACAAGCTGGGTGCTGCGCTGGCCGAAGCCGCGCCCTACTTGCTGCTACTGTCGGCCACGCCACACCAAGGCAAGACTGACCAGTTTTTACGGCTGATGCAGTTGATCGACCGCGAGTCCTTCCCGGATGAGGGCAGCGTCAGCCGAGATCGTGTGCGGCCGTTCGTCATCCGCACCGAAAAGCGCGAGTCGATTGATGCTGACGGTCAACCGCTTTTTAAGCCCCGAATCACACGGCTCCAGGCTGTGGCTTGGCAAGACCGGCACGGCGCGCAGCAGCGTTTGTATGAGGCTGTTACCGACTACGTGCGCCATGGCTACAACCAGGCCTTGGTCGCCAAGCAACGGCATATCGGGTTCTTGATGATTCTGATGCAGCGGCTGGTGACGTCCAGCACGGCAGCCATTCGCACCACACTGGAGAGGCGGCAGACGTTACTCAACGAGCCCCAGCCGCAAGCCTCACTGTTTGATTCGACAGAGATGGACGAGTGGGCCGAAATGGACGGCCAGAGCCAAGTGGACATCGCGGTGCAGACCTCGGGCTGGGCGCAGGAGAAAGCCGAGGTTGACCTGCTGCTGAATTTGGCCCGTGAAACCGAGGCCCAAGGCACTGACGCAAAGGCCGAAGCCCTGCTGGAGCTGATCTACAAGCTGCAACAGGAAGAGAACGACCCGACCATGAAGGTCTTGATCTTCACTGAGTTTGTCCCGACTCAAGCCATGCTGGCCGGCTTTCTGGAAAGCCGTGGTTTCTCGGTGGCCCTGCTTAACGGCAGCATGGATCTGGACACGCGCGCCAAGGCGCAACAGGCCTTCTCGAGCGCCGTTCGAGTTCTGGTTTCGACTGATGCTGGCGGCGAGGGCCTGAACCTGCAGTTCTGCCACGTCGTCGTCAACTTCGACATGCCGTGGAACCCGATGCGCATCGAGCAACGTATCGGCCGCGTGGACCGGATTGGCCAGCGCCATGTGGTGCGCGCCATCAACTTTGTGCTTGAAGATACGGTGGAGCACCGTGTCCGCCAGGTGCTGGAGACCAAGCTTGAAGTTATCGCCAAGGAATTCGGTGTGGACAAGGCTTCCGACGTGATGGACTCGGTCGAAGCAGAGGCAATGTTCGACGAGGTGTTCGTGCAGGGCCTGCAAGACCCTGGTTCGATCGACAAGGCGTGCGACGCCGTGATCAATCAGGTCCGCGACAAGGTTGCCGACGAACGAAAGAACAGCGACCTGCTGGCAGATGCTCATGCGCTGGATGCCGACGACGCCCGCAAATGGCGCGACCACCCGGCGCAGTTTTGGCTGGAGCGCGCCATAACCTCCGGTTTGCCGGCGCGTGGCTGCAGTGCCGTGAAGACGGGTGAGGCATGGCGCGTGAAATGGGTGGACGGCAGCGAGTCGGCCAAGGTTTGCTTTGACGCCAGGACGGCGGAGCAGCACCCGGATCTGGAATGGGTCACCTTGGAGGATCCTCGAGCCCGAGCGGTGATCGGCGAGCTGTCCCGCTGCGTTGCTGGCCAGATCTTGCCTGAGGTCAAGATTGCCGGCCTGCCTGAGGCCGTACAAGGTGTCTGGTCACTGTGGGAGATCAGCCTGTCCGCTGAAGGTCTCAGCCGAAAGCGCTTCCTGCCGGTCTTTGCAACGGACGATGGACGGACTTTTGTGCCCACGGCCAAGCGCATATGGGACCTGCTGTTGACTGAGACAGTTGAGATCACCGGCGTCACCACCACCGAGCAGGCTGTGCAGTGGTTTGAAGCATCCATGACAGCGGCCAAGACTCAAGGCGAACGCCTGTTCTCTGAATTGCTCGGAGAGCACCGTACACGGTTGAAGGAAGAGCGGGAGCGCGCCAAGTACGCCTATGACGCCCGCTATCAAGCTATTGGCCGGATTGGCCTGCCCGCAGTGCGCGAGCATCGCCGTAAGCGGCTGGATGCCGAGCACCAGGTGCGGATGTCGGCATTGGATGACGCAGAGGCCAGCGTGCCGGATCTCAACGCGGTGATGATGCTTCGGG
>CAZPSQ010000501.1:0-2649 GCA_964588755.1 uncultured Prosthecobacter sp.
TCCACGATGCAGTCCCGCGAGTTGTGCATGTGGATGGGGGTGTGGGCCACGCGGAAGACGATGTTGCCGATGATGTCCACGCCGCCGGTGTTGTCATCGGGGTAGAGGCCGAAGGTGAACCAGGGATGCTTGAGGCCTTCTGAACTTTGGCCGCAGCCGACCACGTCATGAATCAGGTTGTACTGCCATTTGCTGCCACGGCTGCTGATCCAGTCGCGCCCACCGGTGTAGATGGCACCGCCGTCCTGGGTCTCCAGGCAGAGATGGTGCATGTGGTTGTATTCCACGATGAGGTTGTTCCCACTCATCTGCACGCCCATGCGCGGGCCGTGGTGGATGTGGTTGTGCCGGGTGACATTGTCCACGCCGTGCATGCCCACGCCACAGGCGTTTTTGTTGAACACACCCATGTGGTGGATGTGGTTGTCCTCCGCCACGTGACCGGGGCCGGTGAGGGTCTTGCGGTCGCCACCACTGAGGCTGATGCCATTGCTGCCGGTGTGGCTGATTTCGTTGCGGGAAACACGCACGTTTTTGCCCGTGCTGACACTGACGCCGCTGCCATGGAAGGCACCCACGCGGGTGATGGTGCAGCGCTCCACCACGCAGTCCTCCGCCCCATCCAAGATGATGGCGCTGCCGTGGCAGCCAGTGAGGGTGAGGCCGCTGATGACGATGTTTTTGGCACCGGGCTTGGTCTTGAAAAAGCTGTCGATGACAGGCACGCGCACCTCGCACTGAGTGATGTCTTTCTCCGGCCAGAAATACAGAGTGCTGGTTCGCTTGTCGTAATACCATTCACCGGGGGAGTCGAGCTCCTCCAGGGCGTTTTGAAAGCGGTAGCGGTTGTGGGGGTGAAGGTCGTAACCGCAGTCTTTTTTTAGCGTGAGCAGGCGCTTTTCGTGATCCACGGAGGCCACGGGTTCGATGAAATTCCACCAGCCGTATTGGGCAAAGATGTCGATCTCCACATCCTCGGGGTGCGCCCAGGTGCGGAGGTCCTTGGCGCGGATGAACATGGTGCGCTTCCACAAATGGCCCTCCGGCGCGCCCCCCGGGGGGAAGTCATCCACAAACGCCCAGCCGCCGTAGAGCGGGTCCTTGGCGTCGAAGTTCGGATAACGCGCCAGGATCTGGCGCTCGCCATCGCAGAGGAGCTGGCGGGGGGCGAAGTTTTTCGGCAAAAGCTTGGAGATGTCTGCTTTGACGATCTGGCCCTCATGCTTTTCCCAGCCGCTGACTTTGGGCGCGCCGACGAGGGTGGACTTGGTGCCGGTGAAGGTGATCTGGGAGTCGCGGGCCTCCAGAATGATGGGCTGCGGCAGCTCTGTGACACCCTCAGGGAGGATGATGCTGGCTGGCTCGATCTGACCGGCCTTCCGGGCCGCTCGAATCTGCTCAAGGGCTTGATGCATCGGGAGTTCGGGGGTGACCTTGACCTCCAGGGCCTGGGCGGAGGCCAGGAGATACAGGAAGGAAACTAATGACAGAAGAGGACGGGGCAGCATGGGACGCAGCGATAGCTAGGAGCAGCACAACGGCAACCCTGGACAAAGCAGCTCGCTTCATTGACGCTCATTACTTCACCAGCAAACTCCCATCCTCCACGATTCGCCACACCCGAACGTCTTTGCCCTGCTTTCGCAGCAAGGGAGCGCTCATCTCCTGGAGCTTCACCACAGCCCGAACTTTTTCAGGAAACGACATAGCAGCCAGCCGGTGGCGTCTCTCCTGTTTGGCGGCGATGACTCGCTGGAACTCTGAAGTCATTGGGTCCACGACCTAAACTTTGCATCCAACTGGTGCCTTTTCAAGATGTCTGTCATTCTATCCGCGTCCAACTGTGCCTGCTCCATGAAGACTCGGACTCTCTGCCGGTCCTTCTCCCGTCCCGTCTGAACGCAAATGGCAACGGGATGCTCCGCTCGCAGAACCCGTGCAGGCGTTTGCTCATACATCGTTTCCAGAGCATCGCGAAGTGCTTCCTCCAGCAACGAGTTGTACGCAGGCAAAAACTGGACCGGCACCCCTTCGATCATCACGCATTCGGCTTCTTCATGATAGCCACGATCCCGGAGAGCCTGATACAAAGGCTCGAGCGTGAGCAAAAGGCCAGCCTCGGGAAAAAGCACAAAAACATCCAGGTCGTACGTCAGCAGTGGCTCCACATAAAACGTGGCCCCCATCGCCCCACCAATGGCATAGCGCTGTAGAATCTCCTCGCTTTCGAGGGAGTTTAAGACTTGCAGGGTTTTTTCCATCCTGGGACTGTATCCTCATACGACTCGCCTCGATCTGCATCCATCAAATTCATGCTGCTTCCTTGTCCCTGACGGATGGAGCCCGTCTTGGCAAGCCGCAGGCGCCGCCCTCTTCCCCTTGCCTCCCGGCCGGGCCGCGCTACTCTCGCCCTCCCTTTTTTCCGACCTGACTGCCCCATGAGCGCCGAATCCGCCCCCAAGCGTAACTACAAAGACACCGTCCTGCTGCCGAAGACCGACTTCCCCATGAAGGCGGACCTTGTGACGCGGGAGCCGCAGCGCCTGGAGAAGTGGCAGAAGGGCGGCCTGTATGAGCGCATTCAAAAGCTCAGCGAGGGCAGGCCCACCTACATCCTGCATGACGGCCCGCCCTTTGCGAACGGCGACG
>CAZPSQ010000502.1:0-2638 GCA_964588755.1 uncultured Prosthecobacter sp.
GCGGAGTCCAGGGCTATGTCGAAATCAAGATGGGTGGCGCGGCGGAAACGGTGTCGGGCTACCTGCAGCAGAAGCTGGGCAGCGTCATTCCGGCCTTCCGGGGCGTGGTGTCGATCATCGCCCAGCAGTGCCAGTTGTCGGCGATGAACCCCTACATCAAGCCCTGGAGCATCGAGGCGCGGCGTATCCCGGCTCCGGCAGCACTGGGGAGCGGTTACATCAACGGCGACGCCAACCCCGCGCACATCATCTACGAGTGTCTGAACAACGCCACGTGGGGCTTGGGCTACGCTGCAAGCGAGATCGATGCGAGCAGTTTCCAGACTGCCGCGAATACGCTGGCTTCGGAGCAGTATGGACTGTCCTTGCTCTGGGAACGCGAACAGCCGTTGGAGGAATTCATCGCCGAGATACTTCGTCACATCGATGGCACGCTCTACGTCCATCCGCGCACCGGCAAGTTCGTGCTCAAGCTGGCCCGAGCCGACTACAACGTCTCCAGCCTCCTGGTGCTCGATGCCTCGAACATTCTGGAACTGGAGAGCTTCTCGCGGCCCTCGGAATCGGAACTCGTCAATCAGATCACCGTTCGTTACCGTGATCGTTCCACCGACAAGGATGCCGCAATCACGGTGCACGACCTGGCCGCGCTGGAACTGGCGGGGGGCGTGGTGTCCTCGGCCACGGTCGACTATCCCGGCATCGGCAATGGCAGCCTGGCATCGCGGGTGGCGCTGGGAGATCTCAAGCAACTCTCGGTACCGCTGGCCAAGGCCACGCTGATCGCCAATCGGCAGGCGTCGAACCTCAACATCGGTGACGTATTCAAGTTCACCTGGCCGGAACTGGGCATCGCCCAACTGGTGATGCGAGTCGTGCGCGTGTCGTATGGCACGCTGACCGATGGTCGGGTGCGGATCGAATGCGTCGAAGACATCTTCGGCCTGCCGTCTGCCTCCTACGTGTCCCCGACCCCGACCTCGTGGGTGTCGCCGCTGACTGCGCCGGCTCAGGTGCCGTATCACCGGCTGGGCGAAGCGCCGTGGTGGACCGTGGTCAAGCGGGTGGTCGGCGAATCGGCGACCGCACAAAACGAGCTCGATCCCCAAGGCGGGCTGCTGGTGGCCTGTGCGAGCCGCCCCTCCGGCGATTCGCTCAACGTCAAGCTGCTGACGCGCCAGGGCAGCGCCGCGTTTGCCGAAGTGGACACAATGGGCTTCACCCCGAATGCGACGGTGACCAATGCCATCGACGAGCAAACGACCGTGCTCGCCATCGGCAACGGCCAGGATCTGGACGTCGTGAAACTCAATACCTACGCCTACCTCGACAACGAGATCGTGGCCGTGAAGGCAATCAATCTCGTGGCCGGCACAGTCACGGTGGAGCGTGGTGTACTCGACACGGTGCCGGCATCGCATGCCGCCTCAGCGCGCATCTGGTTCGCCGACGCCTTGGAGGCGCTGGTCACGGAGCAATACCTCTCCGGCGAGTCCTTGCAGGTCAAGATGCTGCCGGCGACCGGCCTCGGGCGCCTGGCGGAATCGGCGGCGACCGCCGACAGCTACACCTTTGCCAGCCGCATGATCCGCCCCTATCCGCCAGGGAATGTCCGGGTGAACAACGTCATGTGGCCGACCGCGATTCTCGGCCAGATGGCGCTGACCTGGGCCCATCGCGACCGGATGCAGCAGACGGTGTATCTGGTGACGCAGTCCGAGGCCAACATCGGCCCGGAGGCCGGCGTGACCTACACGGTGCGTTTCTACAACGAGAACAACGCCCTCCAGAAAACCCTGGCGGGGCTCACCACGACCGCCTGGACGTATCTCACCACCGACGAGGCGACCGACAGCGGACTGGGCCGCATCAACGGCAAGTTCAAGGTCGAGATCGAATCCGTGCGCGCCGGCTACACGAGTTGGCAGAAGCAGACCCGCAGCGTCGACCGCGCGGGCTACGGCCTGAACTATGGCAAATACTACGGAGGCATCTGATGGCAAGCACTGATCCGAATCTTGGACTCACCTACGGCTGGACGCTCGGCGAGTCGGGCTGGAACACCAGCATGGACGCGAACTTGAAGCGGCTCGGCGCGGTGGTCGGGCTCTCGGTCAAGGATCGGGATTTGGCCACGCCGCCGGCCAGTCCCGTCGACGGCGACCGGTACATCGTTCCTGCCGCTGCTACTGGCGTCTGGGCCGGCAAGACAAATCAGATCGCTGTGCGCGTGGCGAGCACCTGGGAGTATTACACCCCCAAGGTCGGCTGGCTCTGCTACGTCGAGGACGAAGCCGTGCTCTCGGCCTACAAATCGGCAGGCTGGAGTGCTGGCATCGCCATCTGACACCGTTTCACCAACCACGCGAACCCGCCCACGAGGCGGGTTTTGTATTTCTGGAGGACGAAAACATGGATTCCACCCAAATGGAGCGCCGGAAGATGGTGACCATCCCGCAGGAAGAATTCGAGGCGATCCTGGAGCGCGCCGCCGAGCGCGGTGCCCGGCACGCATTGGCCGACGTTGGCCTCGATGGGCCGGAGGCAGCACACGACATCCGCGAACTGCGCGGCCTGCTCGACGCCTTCAACGAGGCCAAGAAAACCGCCGGCCTGACCATCGTGAAGATGCTGGTCA
>CAZPSQ010000503.1:0-2621 GCA_964588755.1 uncultured Prosthecobacter sp.
GAAGTCCTTGGCCCAGTCCTTGGCCTTGTAGATTTCAAAGGTGGCCTTTGTGCTCTTGTCCGGATTGTAGGCGATGTCCACGATCGCGTTCAGCCGCGCCTCGATGCCCTCCTTCAGCGCCAGCGTCTGCTTGTCATACTCATGGCAGCAGCCACCGGCCACAATGAGGAGGCGCAGCGGCTTGACGGCGGCTGGCGCATCGGCCGCCTGGGCCAGGAACACGGCCGCCGTGGCCGCCAGGGTGAGGAGAGGGACGAGAAGCTTCATAGGGAAAGGAAAAGGGAAGGGGGGGGAGGAAATGGAGGTGGGGTTGGGTTGCGTTGCGCCGTCGGGCTGGTCATGAATGCAGCGCGGATGGAACGAGATGTCGAGAACGAAAATTACGCTCCTCCTCTGCGGGCCGCTTTGACAGGGCGGCGTTCTGCGCCATCTCTGCCGCGTGGGAGAGTTTTTGACCTTTGCTGAATTGATGGACTGGCAGGCCGTGGCGCCGCGCCTCACACCGCCTGCGCGCCTCGCCGTCATTGGCGACCCCATCGCCCACTCGCGCAGTCCGCAGATGCACAACCCGGCCTTGCAGGCCTGCGGCATCCCGGCGCAGTACATCCGCGTGCAGGTGCCGTCAGGGCAGGTGCCCCAGGCCTTCCGCCAGTTCGCCGCCTGCGGCTTCCTCGGCGTCAACATCACCATCCCTCACAAATTTGAAGCCCTGGACGCCGTGGACGTGCTCGACCCGCTCGCCCGCCGCCTCGGCGCGGTGAACACCCTCGCCATTCGCGCTGGAAAGCTGCACGGCTTCAACAGCGACGGCCCCGGCTTCCTCCGCAGCGTGAAGGAGGCCTTCGGCGTGGAGGTCCGCGACCTCCGTGTCCTCATCCTCGGCGCGGGGGGGGGCGCGGGCCGCGCCGTGGCCGTGCAGAGCGCGCTGGAAGGCTGCCCCAAACTGGTGCTGGCCAACCGCACCGCCGCCAAGGCGCAGGCCCTGGCGGATGAAATCGCGGCCCTTTCCCCCCGCACCGCGGTCAGCCTCGTCGCCTGGGAGGATGCCACCGTCGCGGCGGAGCTGCCCGGCATCGACCTGGTCGTCAACGCCACCTCCCTCGGCATGAAGGAGGGCGACGCCGCGCTGCTCCCCCCCGGCTGCCTGCGCCCGCAGCACTGCGTCTTCGACATGGTTTACCGCGCAGGTGGGGAAACCCCGCTCCTCGCAGACGCCCGCCGCGCCGGCGCGCGCACCGTGGACGGCCTCAGCCTGCTGCTGCACCAGGGCGCCATCTCCTTTGAGCACTGGTTTGACCGCCCCGCGCCGCTGGACGCCATGCGGGAGGGCTTGCGTCAGGCGGCCATGGCGTGAAGATTCCGCACCTCATGAACTCCGCGCGGCACTTCGCCCTCTGCTTTTTCGGGCCGATCATCACGGGCGCCCTCTATTGCGCGGTGGTGGGCGTGTTGTGGGACTGGCTGGACCGCCATCGCGTCTCCCCCCTGGTGACCATGCTGGTCGGCTGCCTGGTGGTCGCCATCGCCACACGCTGGTTCCTGCGCAACTTCATCAGCGTGAAATGCCCGTTTTGCGGCGGAAAAAGCTACGAGATCCAGGGCCGGGGCAACCGCTTCATGTGCGTCACCTGCGGCAAGGACCATTGAGCGGCCCCGGCCCGGCCTGCCTCTCCCTAGGGAAGACGGAAGTGGAAATAAATCGGCTTGCTCATTTTGATGAAAGTAGCTACCTATGTGCGGCGTTTGGCTCTCATGGCCATGCCATGGCGCGATTGGAATACATCCAAACCGCCCTCTTTCTTCGATTTTCCACGCATGATTGTCTTTCTGTCGTCCTCCCAGCTTCCGCATGATCGGAAGCGCAGTGGCGCACACATGTCGGAATCGAGTCCGCGCTGATATGATGATGTTTGCAGCGCGTCGTTCCCTTTCAATTTTCCAGGTGTTCACCTCACGGACATCTGGAGTTTCGAACCCACCCGGAGGTATCCCATAAGCAATCCATTCCAGCAGTTAAACAGCGGCACTTTCACGTCGCGCCCGCAGCACAATCAAGGTGGAGGCGGCGCGCCGCGTCCAGCGGGCGGCCCGCCTGGGCCTGGAGCCAGTCCTCCCCCCCCTGGCGCAGCAGGAGCCCCCGGTGCTCCACGTCCAGCCGGCCCTCCCGGTGGCACCCAGCGCCCCATGGGCCCGCGTCCGGGCGGTTATGGCGGCAACAATTCCTACCGCCCCGGCGGCGGCAACCGTCCTGGCGACCGCAGGAACAACGGCCGCTATGTGGACCAGACCCGCATCAACGAGCGTATCCGCGCGCCCAAGGTGCGTGTCGTGGATGAGGACGGGCAGCACCAGCTCGGCATCATGTCCACCCCCCAGGCCATCCGCATGGCCAAGGAGCGCGGCCTGGACCTGGTGGAAGTGGCGCCAAACGCCGACCCGCCCGTGTGCAAAATCGTCAACTACGGCAAGTACAAGTACCTGCTGGAGAAGCACAAAAAGGAGGCCCACAAGCACCAGAAGGGCGGCAAGGTGAAGGAAATGAAATTCCGCATCGGCATCGACCCGCACGACTACCACATCAAGATCGTGCACGCGGAAGACTTCCTCGCCGAAGGCACGCC
>CAZPSQ010000504.1:0-2619 GCA_964588755.1 uncultured Prosthecobacter sp.
GGGGGGGGGGGGGGGGAGGGGGGGGGGGGGGGAAAAGCGGGTGTGCTGGGCGCGTGGAAAGTTGAATTCGCCTGGGCGGGGGCAAACCTTTCATGCAAACACGGAAAGGCGCCCCCCCTGGGCGGGGTGCGTTAGGCGGGGACTAATGGGGCCGGGCAAGGCCCACCCCCGCCGCATGGCGTGGCATGGCATGGCATGGCGTGGCGTGGCGTGCGTCAGCGGGGGGCTTGGGAGCGCTGGACGGCTTGGTGCTTGGTGCTTAGTTCGTGGCGCTTGGAACATAGGGCCTATTGCAGGGCGCTGAAACAGGCACCAAGGCGCAGATGCGCCAGATGGACCCTCGCAAAACTAAGCACTAAGCACTTTCTGCCAAGACTGACGCGCCCACTCAGGACGCCCGTGGAATCACATTTGTCTGCCCGGAGGGCTTGTAGGGCAGGTCCATGTCGGAAAGGTCGCCCAGGGGCTGGGTTTCGTCGCGGCTGGCCTCGTCATCCGCGCTGGGGCTCAGCAGGGCGTCCACCAGCAGCTGGGTGTCTTCCAGGAAGGTGAGGCCGGCGCGGCGGAGGAAGTCGGCCTCCGCGGCGTGGGTGTGGAGGGTGACGAGGAGGCACTCCCCCTGGAAGATGGCGAGGACGAAGACGCCTTCATACCCGAACCAGAAGGTGCCCACGGCGCGGTCGCCCCCGCTGGCGAAGTGGGCCTGGGCGTCATGCAGCACGTGCAGCAGGCGCTCCGCGCGGAATTCCTCAAAGGGCAGCAGGTTGATGAGGATCTGCCGGCGCCAGCCCAGCAGCAGGCCGTTGACGGAGCCGGCGTGTTTCAGGCGCTCCAGGGCGGAACGGAGGGAGGGGGTGATGGTTGCGGCCATGGTAAAGGGGTGGGTGGCTTGCGTGGCGGGGCTTTGCTTGGCGGGGCGGGGCGGGGTTCAGGCCTCCATGGCGTTCACGCGGGTGAGCAGCTCAAACATGGGGATGTGCTGGCCGATGAGCGCGCCCGCGCCGGGGTCCTGCGGGTCGGTGCCCGCGTCGAAGTAGGCGAAGTTCAGGGTGAAGTCCTCCTCCTGCAGTGTGCCCATCCAGGGCGCGCCCAGCTCCAGGCACTCCCCCAGCTTCAGGCCGAAGTGGCGCAGGCCTTGGAAGTCGGCGGCAAAGTTGTCCACCGCCTCCTGCCCTCCGTCACTGGAAACGACGCCGTCTTTGAGGGTGAAAAGCTGGAGGGGGGTGGCTGGGGCCTCGCTGGCAGTCATGGGAAGGGATGGGGGGGCGTGGGGGGTGAAATTTCAGGACGGCTGCTGTTCTTCGTCTCAAAAATCATCGCATGAGGCAAGCATAAAAGCGTATGGACCTGCAACGCGCCTGCATTCTGCCCGGCAACCAGCAAGGCGTGGACGGCGTTTCCCTTTGGCGCTATGCTGCGCGCCCCCTGCCCTTCTCCCCCCCTCCTCTCTTGTTTCAATGATTGCCGCCGCTCCAGCTTCCGCCCCAGCCCCGACTTACAAGATCGGCAATGAAAAGCTCATCAAGGTGCTGCCGAACGCCGCCAGCCGCCTGCTGGGCCTGCTGCGGAAGCAGGGCCGGGCGGAGCACGGCGCGCTGCGGGTGGCCGTCGTCGGTGGGGGGTGCTCCGGCCTGCAATACAAGATGGATCTGGTGGATGGCCCGGCCAACCGCGACATCATGGTGACATCCAGCGAGGTGCGCGTGGTCATCGACCCCAAGAGCGCGCTGTTTGTGACGGGGTCAGAGCTGGACTACAGCGATGACCTGCAAAGCGGCGGCTTCAAGGTGCAGAACCCCAACGCCATCGTCACCTGCTCCTGCGGGGAGAGTTTTTCTGCCTGAGCCCATCCTTCTTCTCCCCCTTCCTCTTTCTGCTCCTGCTCCTCCTCCTCCCAGATGCTTGGGGCCTTCAAGCCCCGGGAGGATGAAAACGAGGGGCCAGAGATGAATGGCAGCACCCAGCTTCAAACCACGCCGCCCATGCCCAACGCCTTTGCCCTCCTCGGCCTGCCGCGCGCTGCGGCACTGGACCCTGACACGCTGCAACAAGCGTGGCTGGCCGCCAGCCGCACCGCGCACCCCGACCAGCCGGGGGGGGATGCCGCCCGCGCGGCGGAGGTCAATGCGGCGTATGAGACGCTGCAATCCCCCGAAAAGCGCCTGAAGCACCTGCTGGAGCTGGGGGAGACGCCCTGGCGCGCGGTGCCGATCGACGATGCGATGATGGCGCTCTTTGGCCGCGTGGGCACCGCGCTGCAAGGCGTGGCCGCTTTTCTGAAAAAGCGCGAGGCCGCCACCACCGCGCTGGCCCGGGCGCTGCTGGCCCCGCAGGAGATGAAACTGCGGGAGCAGGTGGAGGAGACCGGCCATGCCGTGGAGGCGCAGCGCGCCGCGCTGCTGGCAGCCCTGCCCGCGCTGGACGCCCGCCTGACCTCGGGCGACCCTGCCGCCAGCGCCGACCTGCAAACCGCCCAGGCGCGCCTGGCCTACCTGGTGAAGTGGCAGGGCCAGATCCGCGAGGCGCTGCTGGGGCTGATGTAGCGGCGCGGCGCGGCGCGGCGCGGCGCTTCGTTTTGTTTCGTTTCGTTTCGTTTTGTTTCGCTGCGGAAATCCAGCG
>CAZPSQ010000505.1:0-2606 GCA_964588755.1 uncultured Prosthecobacter sp.
TAGAAACAGGGGGGTTTCAAAAACCCGCCTGCGCCTGCTTGCAAACCGTTAGCGGTAAGCCCTAGACGAAATATTGAATATGCAGACACCCAAAAAGACTAAACAGAAAAAAGACAAATACTCAAATGTTTCGACCTTAAAAAAGGTAATTGTGACACTAGGTTATTTTGTCATTCAATTTGGTGGAATATTTGCAACAGTAATAGCCGTTGACAACTACAAAAATTACATCCATCCATACAGTTTCACATTTCTATTTGGTACAATTGGATTTGCAATTGGGCTATACATATCACACCTAATAAAATCGTATGTAATCATCAATAGTACTATGCTACACAATTATATTACACTTAAGACAGGCTTTTCAATGGGTATTGCAGGTTGCTTCATTCTTCTCGGATTTTATTTTAATTCAGCTATTTCAACTCAAGCAAAATGCGACGAGTTTTATATAGTAGACACGGAATATAACAAAGGTGGTTATCGCCAACCAGAACGAAATATAATATATGTTGACATAGACGGAAAAATTGAAACATTTTTATGCAGACGCGATTTTTGGTTACATGTTACTTCAGGTCAAAAAGTAAAAGTGTGTATCTATAATAGCCCAATTGGTTTTGACAACTTAGTATTAACCGACGACCATTGAAGGCCTAACCGCTAACACAACCTACCAGTAATGCGGGCGGACACCAAAGCATTTGCAAAAGTTCAAGGTTGCTTCGCGAAAGTTATTTTCATTTTGCAAATGTCCAAAAAGCAGTTAGCTTTGTTAAAAGCTTTTCGGTAGACGAGTGCCTTGAGCCGCACTACTGGTAGCTTGAAACCGTTATAAGCCATACTTAGACCGACCCGTTCTTTAAATAATTTCATTGACAAATGAACTTTCTGACACTTAAAGTGTATTGACTTCTTTAGACAACAATAATAAACTATGCAAATACAAAAATTAGTACTTCCTCTAACAATTATACTGACACTCCTTTTTTTTAACTCTAATTCACAGACAGACTCAATTTTAAATAAAAGTTTAAAGGGCTTTGACGACAGAGTAGAAAAAATAATGGCTGACTGGAAAGCTGTTGGTTGTGCTGTAGGAATAGTAAAAAACGGAAAAATTATTTACGCAAAAGGTTTTGGTTACCGAGATTTATATAAAAAACTTCCTGTTACAGCACAAACACTTTTTCCAATAGCTTCAAATACAAAATTATTTACAGCAACTGCAATTGGCTTACTTGTAAACGACAAAAAAATTGAGTGGGACAAACCTATAAAAAAATTTGTTCCCGAAATTGAATTTAACAGCGACAACCTCAATAACAATGTTACCCTAAGAGATATGTTAAGTCACAGAACTGGCGTTGCCTCACCCGACTTTTTATGGTTTGGTTACGACTATTCACAAAAAGACATCTTCAATAAATTAAAATTAATTAAATCTGAAACAAGTTTTCGTGAATCAATGATTTATAACAATTTCATGTATATAGCCGCTGGTGAAATAATTGAATTAATAACAAGAAAAAAGTTTGAGAATTTTGTTACTGAAAAATTGTTTAGCCCATTAAACATGACAAACTCAATTTTTACAATTGAACAAATGGTAAAAACTTCCGACTACTCAAAAGCATACCATAGCGAATTTATAAATAATAAAACGGACTCTGTTGATTATTTTATTGGCAACTCTATAAAAGCATGTGGAGGCATTATTTCTAATATTAATGATTTAAGTAATTGGTTAATTTGCCAATTGTCAAAGGGAAAGTTTAATAATAATGAAATTATTCCCTCATCAGTTTTTGAAGAAACAATGAAACCCAATATTATTGATTTTGGTGTTTATCCTAACAATTTAAATGATAAAGATAGGTTTTATAGCTTATATGCCCTAGGCAGGGGCATAACGACCTACAAAGGGCATGCGATGACTTATCACGACGGCGGTATAACAGGTTTTTCAAGTAGAATAACTACCTTTCCTAATGACAGTCTTGGTATTATAGTTCTAACAAATACAACAGGACAAAATATTTCAAACTTTTTAGCATATGAAATTGCCGACAGAATTTTAAACTTAGAACAAACTAAGTGGCATGAAAATAACTTTGACGGCACTAAAAAATATCGTGAAAGAAAAAAAATTGAAGAAAAAAATTTAAAAAGCAATAAAGTATTAAACACTTCGCCTTCCCATAAACTTGTTGACTATGCAGGCGAGTATGAAAATGAGTTATATGGAAAAGCTACTATTAAAATTCTCAATAATAAATTGAATTTAGTTTTAGGCAAGTATAATTTACAGCTAGACCACTTTCATTATGACCTGTTTGACACTCACGACCAAGTCGTATCCAAACCTAATTTCACTGCTGACAATGACGGCAAAATTACCAGCTTACTCATAGACCTAAATGGACAACCGACAACCTTTTTAAAAAGTAAATAAAGTACGGCTTATAACAGCAAGCAAGCGTATTTTTTTTGCGTGTTAGTGGTCAAATGTGTAACTTGGACAAGCAAAAAACTTACGCCTGCTTGCAAACCGTTATGGGTAATTAGCTAGACGCAGCAAGGCGTGCACTTCAGGTTTTTAA
>CAZPSQ010000506.1:0-2591 GCA_964588755.1 uncultured Prosthecobacter sp.
TGATGCAGGAGCGGCCGCCGTTGTCGCTGATGGAGGCCACCATCACGTCGAGGTAGTCCTTCCAGTTCTCGATCTTGTCCTCGCCGATGATGATCTTGCTCCAGCCCGGGCCGTGGACCTGCACGGCGGGGTTGTTCTCGTACATCTTGGCGATGTTGACATCGCCAAAGACGAGGTTGCGGCCGCTGAGCTTGACGACCTCGCCGCTGCCTTCGTGGTCGGTGGGGTAGAAGCCGAAAGCTTCAGCCGGAGCACCGGCGGCGATGAAGGCCTGGATGAGGCGGAAGGGGGTCCACGGCTCCTCGCGGCCGGGCTTGATGACGACGGGGATCTTCAGCGCGATGGAGGGCAGCCAGAGGGAGTTCACCGCCGGGGAGTTGCTCGGCATGACGAGGCCGAGGGACTTGGTGGTGGGGAAGTAGGAGACGGGGCAGCCGGCCTGGGTGCCGAAGCCGCGGTCGATGACGTCGAGATCCAGGCCGCGGGTGAGGCCGTTGAGGATCATCTTCATGTTGGTCATGGCGAAGTGGATCTTCGTCATGTTGCGCTTCACCATGATGTGCGGCAGGCCGCTGGTGCGGGAAAGCGTGGCGATGTATTCCTCAGGCGACTGGGTGTGGCCTTTGTCGCCCAGGGGCAGGGTGCCATTGAGGAAGAGGTCACCGGCCTTTGCGGTGATGTCGATGAGCTGCTGGACGGTAAATTTTTTCAGCGCCTCGCGTGCCTCGCCGATCCTTGCCAGATCCCGGCGCACGATGCCTGCGTTCACCTGGCTGACCTCGGCGCAAACTTCGCCCGTTTTGTGATCTTTGACCTGAACCTTGTCGAGCGACTCGTAAGGGCGGCCTTTGCGCAGGGCGGGAAGATGGGGGAGCGACATTTGGCTGGGTGTGGGACGGAAGGGAAGGTTTACGGATGGCGGTTCTGGCTGGCAACGTAAAAACTGGCTCACGCGGCGGACTCTTTCACCGGCATGATGCTGGTGAACCGCTGGCTGGCAAAGGAGTAGGCGGGATAGGCGGCGTCCTGCTCCGGAGTCTGGTTTTTGGGACGGAAGCGCCAGTGCTTGTACATCCACAGCCAGCATTCGGGATGCGCGCGGATGGCTTTTTCAAAGTGGTCCCAGACACGCTGGGTCAGCTCGCGCGTGTCCTCGTCAGGCCGGGGCTGGAGGGCCTCGAAAATGTTCACCTCGTAGCGGCCGTCTGGCAGCGGGCGGCAGACGCCGGTCATGATGGAAAGGCCGAGGCGCTTGGCCAGCTCCACATGCAATGTGGGCACGCAGGTCCACAGGCCGAAGCACTGGATGGTGGTGGCGGCTTTGCCGGGCGCGATATTGAGGTCCGTCAGCAGGCCCGCATGCCCCTGGCGTTTCAGCGCCTTCATGAGTTTCAGCATGGCGTTCTCCTGGGAGATCACGGTGTGGCCGGAATGCTCGCGCAGGCGTTTGAAGATGCGGGTGATGGACTCGTTTTTGAAGTCCTGCGCAACGATGGTGAAGGGGAATCCACGAAAGCCCCACACCTGGCTGACGAGCTCGAAGTTGCCGAAATGCGGTGTCACCCACACGCCGCCGGTTTTGCGCGCCTGCTCCTCGTCCTCCGGCCTCGGCAGATGGATGGTGAAGTACTTCTGCCAGTTGTCCTTGGTCAGGCGTGCCGACCAGAACAGGTCCAGAAAGGTGCGGGCAAACACCTGGTAGGAACCGCAGGCGATGCGGCACCGCTGCCGGTGGCTGTATTGATCGCCGAAGGCGCAGCGCAGGTTTTCCAGCGCCGTTTTGCGGCCACGTGCATCCCCCCACCAGGCCAGCGTGCCAATGACACGGGAGAGCCAGATGATCACGCTCCGGGGCAGCCGCGGCAGCAGCCACGCGGCGGATTCCACCAGGGCGGTTTCAAATAAAAATCGGAGCTTCTTCACGAGGCGTTTGGTGTTTGGGAAAATCGCGTTACGATGGCGCATGGCATCGTCCAACCTCAACAACATTCTCAAGCGTCTCCTCAAGCAGCCGACCGCCCCTTTTCATGAGTACCATGTTCGTGCGGAGATCGAGGCGCTGCTCAAGAACTGCCCCCACGTGAAGTTGAAGCGCGACAAGTTTGGCAACCTGCTGGCCACGTACAAAAACGGCAAGGCCAAGAGCAAGCCCACCTGGGTGCTGGCCGCGCACATGGACCACCCGGCCTTTGTGAAGCCTGAGGGCGGCAAGAAGGACGAGTGGGAGTTCCTGGGCGGCGTGCCGCAGGAGTCCCTGGACAACGGCATCAAGCGCGGCCTGCGCAAGACCAAGGGGCAGATGGCCACGTGGAATTTCCCCGTCAATGTGACGAACACGCGCATCGAGGCCACCGCCTGTGACGACCTCATCGGCTGCGCCGCGATTGTGGCCACTTTTTTGGAGCTGGCTGAGCTGGGCATTCAGGCCACGGTGCATGCGGCCTTCACCCGTGCGGAGGAGGTCGGCTGGCTTGGTGCATGGCAGATCGCGCAGAACTGGCCCTTCGGCGAGGGCAGTGTCTTCCTGTCCCTGGAAACCAGCCGCCCGGTCAATGGCGCTGTCATGGGCGGCGGCCCCATCATTCGTGTGG
>CAZPSQ010000507.1:0-2578 GCA_964588755.1 uncultured Prosthecobacter sp.
AAGCCTTGCCGTCTCGACCGCACTGGGGGGCGCGTAGGCGGAGCAGGGCCGCGAGATTAGTTTCGCGGACGAGCGTCGGGTCGTCACCCCGAAGCGGACAATCGAAAAAGGGTACCCTTCGTCCGCTCATCGGCCGGAGCGGCCGGTGGCGGCACGCTGCGTGGACGGCCGGGATGGATCCTTTACCGGACGTAGGGCAGGAAATCACGCCGAGTGGCGGCCTTGAACTTTTCGCAACTGCAGACTACGACCCACGAGCATCATTTCTCGTTCGATGCTGTAGACCGCCGCTAGGCCGAATTTTAATCTGCGTGCGCAACGACTCAACCCGCTGATATGTCATTATATTTGTTGCATTTCTGGTCGTCTTGCTGGGTACATTGGCAGCCGGCAATAGAACGGTTATTGATCAGATGCTTAAGGTCTTTCGACGCGCTGAAGCAAGCAGAAGTCGGGCCAAGTGGCAACACCGTATCAGTTTTGTACCCAGGCGATGGGTACGTTTCTTGGTCTCAAATCGTCCAGGACCCGCATGTTTACTGGGTTCTATGCTGTTATGCGGCCCAAAGTTCGGGCTAGTTGACGTTCCACGAGCAGCCGAGCGGATCACCAGCACGGGTGCTGCCGACCGCATCGACGCGCTGGTGGCGAACGACTCGCACAGTCCCTTGGATCGTCTCCGAACATCTCATCAATTCGTTCGAATACGCAGGAAGTTCCATCGGCGGCACGCGGCTGACCGAACACACGCAGATCTCTGCGCAGAAACGATCGTCGACACCTTGGCCGAACATCAATAGGGGTTGGCTCGATAAAGACTACCAGAAGTGCGCCCCTCTCCGCGATTCCCGAGGGGTCGAGATAACGCCTGATCAAATAACCGGCGACAAAGTAGGCAACGGCTGAGACGGCGAAAGTCAGCATATTGCCGGCTCAGCGACGATGAGTTGCTTGCATCAACCATCTCTTGAAGCCCACTGGCAAAGCAGAGCGGAGGTCGACAACCGCCAGCGGTGACGAAGATCGTCCGGCGTCCGTCACGCTCCGCGCTAAAAAAATGCAGTCCGTCGGTAAATCGTGCCGAAGCGGGTTGTTCTTGTGCTGCCAACGAAATCCAGGGGACACGAGGCAAGAGGAAAAGCCTTGCCCCGCGGGGGCGACGCCGTCCTCACGGGTCGTTCCGTGTTTCGAGGCGTCGCCGCTGCTCGCCAGACGCCAGCTTGCCCACGGTTTCGGCGCTGCGATGTTTGTGGTCAGTGCTGGCGGATACATCGGGATCCCTGTCACGGAGTGCTGCATTCATCAAGCGCCTGATCTGCCGATCCTGTTCGCCCGACAGCAAGAACAACGCGCAGACTGCGCCGATGAGCGCAAAGAACATGTCGGACTGTGTGTCCCAAGGATCACCCTGTGTACCGAGAAACTCGTCTGCGCCTTGGCCCATCAGGAGCGCGGCGCCCCACTCGAGGAACTCATAGCACGCGCTGATCGCGAGCACGATGCAGATAACGTTGAAGACGAGCATCTTGCGGCCCAGTACGTAAGCACCCCGAACGAGAATCTCTCGCGCCACCAGCGCTGGCACAAAGCCTTGAAAGAAGTGTCCGATCTTGTCGTACGGATTGCGAGCGAGATCGAGGTAGTCCGCAATCTGGAAGCCGAGCGGGACGCGGGCATAGGTGTAGGCGCCGCCAAGCATGAGTACCAACGCGTGCAGGAAGAGGCAGACGTAGAGCAGCGTAGTAAGCGGAAACCGCCTGTACGTACTCAGCAGCACAGGTACTGCAATGACGATGGGAAACACTTCCATCACCCATGTCGCCCGGTCATAAGGCCTGGCGCCAGAAAGTACGAGGAGCGCAAGTAGCAGGACCAGGGCGAGAACGAGAAAGGTCGAACGGTGCGCGTACATGTGTAGGTCAACTCAACGAATTAGTGTTTGCTCGTAGCGCTGCCGGGCATCGCCGTCAGGCGAGCTGCCGGAAGTGGTGGATCGCAAGTCGCTGGCAAGCCTGACTGCCGCGGCCACCTGCGGTGTCGCCAGGCGCGCGTCTGCGGCGGGCTGATCGGTCAATAGCTCGACCGCCACAAACTCGCGTCCATCGTGTTCTGATTGTGGCACACCTCCCAGGCCAGGCAACCGTCTTCCGCACGGCTCGGGCCGCAAAGCTCGCAAAGACAGTTGCCAACGCAGGCTCGCGTCTGCCCGGGCCGTCCGCCGGGCCATCGTGCTGATCGTCATCCTCGCTGCCTCCTGCTCGTCGCGTTCGTCCCGGGCGCGGCGTCTGATGGCGGCGCCGCAGATCGACTGTCTCTCCGTCACGCTGCCCGCGGCGCCGTTCTGGCCAGAAAACGGGCAGCGCAGCGCAGTCGCCCCGTTCGCCTGGCCCGCTGCTGGCTGCTCGAGCGATTCGATCTGATGGCCACCAGGATAGTCGAGTCCTTGCACCTGCGTGCACAGCATCGGCTGCCGACATCTTGGCAGCCAGCGTAGTGCCCGTGCGCGTGTCCGCAGCGTCCTCTCGGCGAGCAGCGGCGGACCGAGTAGCCCGTGAATGTTGTTGCCAACGAGCGGCCG
>CAZPSQ010000508.1:0-2551 GCA_964588755.1 uncultured Prosthecobacter sp.
TGGAGAACGAGGGTCGCAAGATCATGCACCACGACAAGTTCCGTGCGTCCGTGACCTGCGTGCGCATCCCCGTCTTCCGCTCCCACAGCATCGCCATCAGCGCCGAGTTCGAAAAGCCCGTCACCGCCGAGGCCGCCCGCGAGGTCCTCTCCAAGGCCCCCGGCCTGGATGTCCTCGACGAGCCTGCCGCCAAGCACTACCCCCTGGCGCTCGACATCGCCGGGCGCGACAACTGCGCCGTCGGCCGTATCCGTGTGGACTGCGCGCTGGACAACGGCCTGGCCTTCTGGGTCGTTGGCGACCAGCTCCTCAAAGGCGCGGCGCTCAACGCGGTGCAGATCGCCGAGTGCCTGCTGTGATCGGAAGCACACCGTGAAAAATTCGAAGGGCGGAGCCGCAAGGGGTTCCGCCCTTTTTCGTGCCTTGGCCTGCACGCTTCACCGCCCTTCTACAGCCCCATCATTCCCAGCATTCTCTCCTTGGAGATCGCGCCCACCTCCCGGCCTGTCTCGCGGCCGCTTTTAAACGAGATGAATGTCGGCAGCGCGCGCACCCCGTGCTCCTGCGCAACAAGGAAATTTTCATCCACATTGATGCGCACGACCACCGCCTTGCCCTTCAGCGTCTGCGTCAGTTCCTCCACCACCGGGCCCACCATCTTGCAGGGGCCGCACCAGTCCGCATAGAATTCCAGCAGCACCGGCACCCTGGCATCCCTCACCGCGGCAAGGGAGCTGCCACCTTTGGTCGATGTCGCCCCCGGCCGGTTCATGTCAAACACGATCCAGCCCATGCCGAGGAGGAGCACACCGGCGATCCAAAGTGGGATGTTGCTCTTGTTCACCGGGAAACATCCGGTCCATTCGTCCGTCTGGCAAGCAGGATCACACCTCGAATCCCACCGTGGACACACCCTTCTCCAGCTTCAGGCATAGCAACGTGCGGCCCTTTTCCCGGCACCAGGTCCCCGGCCTCAGTTTCAGGCGGGAGCCCACCTCGGCCAGCGCCGCCCGTGCCTCCCCGTGCAGCACCTGCGGCACCCCGGACTCCACCGGCCATGAAAGCGTGAACCCATCGCAGGCATACGGCGCCCACAGGGTCCCGGTGCGGCTGCCGGCATCGAATTCGATCCGCGTCAGCTCCTTGGCCGCCCAGTAGCGGGCTATCTCGCTCAGCTTCATCCAGTGCAGGTCGTCAAAGGTCGCGTGCAGCCGTTTCACCACCTGCTGGAAGATTTCAAAACCGATCTCAAGCCCGTTCCAGTAGATACCGGTCCAGTGGCAGACGATCACCGCAGGCTCACCCCGCCGGATCACCTCCACCAGCCGCCCACGCTGGCCGTCTTCCGTGATGAAGGCATCCGCGCCCTTCGGCGTCACGCAGTCCCAGCCGCCGGTCCAGTCGCCCGTGCAGCCCAGCACATGCACCACACAGCGCGGATCGTTGGTGTCCAAGCCGCCCGCGTTTTGCACCATCGGCGCCACGCTTTTATCCCCCTCGGAATGCAGGTCGCGGAAGTAGTGAGGGATCTCCGTCTGAAACACACTCCGGCAGGCCTCAAATGTCGCCTCCGCCAGTTGTGGCCGCGCATCACTGCCAAACCCACCCGGCGTCGTGATCCCCTCGCACGGCAGGCCGATGTTTTTCAGGATCGTCAGCGCATAGCTCATGTATCCGGCGATCTCGTCCACACTGCGCCCACCGCACCACTTCCAGTTTTCCATGAAACGCGGGCTGATCTCGGGGAAGGGGTGCCCCGTCTTCGGGTCGATGATGCGCGTGTGCGTCACCATCTCCGGGTGGATGTCCCAGTTCGGCATCATTCGCTCCCGCACCAGTTGGATGCTGTCCTGCAGCTCCCGCTGCGTCCAGCCGGGGATCTGCACATCAAGCCGCCCCACACAGGCCGGGTACGGCACAATGCTGTACTTGCCCTTCACCCCGTTCGCGTCCGCCCAGTCGGCAAACTTCCGCACAAAGCTGTCTGGAATCTCATCCGGCCAGCTCTTCCACGGATAGTGGTCATATCTTCCAGGGTTCGCTGCGGCGAATTGCGGGATGGCAAACTTGTTCAGGTTCACCAGACAGGTCGAGTCATCGATGATGATGCTCACCGGCACCCGCCCGCGTGGGTTCAGCACCTTCACCGCGGCATCCTGCGGTGGCCGTTCTCCCGGCACCTGGCCCCATAGCTGGGAACAGGAGGCCAGGGCGGACAGTTCCAGAAAACGGCGGCGGGTGGTGTGGGACGTGGGTTTCATGGCATGAGTCTCCTGGGCAGAGGTGGTGACTCCTGACTTCACGGCACTGGAGGGTGGAATCTCGCAAAACGGCCGCTGCCCCGGCGCGGTTCAGCCCGCCCCTTGCGTCCGAACCAGTCCACTTTTCGGCCTTGAAACCGACCTTCCCGCCAGTAAAGAACACCCCCTCCCCGCGCCTGGCCGACTCCTGCGCTTTTTTTGACCAAAACCTAGACTGACAGATCCCTAATCGACGATGAACAAAGCCCTCCTCGCCCAAGCCGCCAATGAAGCCCGTGGTCTCGCCATGG
>CAZPSQ010000509.1:0-2540 GCA_964588755.1 uncultured Prosthecobacter sp.
ATAAACGAAAATGATTCGTCGTCGGCGTAGATCACGTATACGCCGGTAGAAATCAGCGGCGGGCCCAGCCTGGGCTGCATGAGATTTAATACCGCCACATCACCCGGCTGGATACCCTCCACCGCTCCATAAAAATAATTCCCTTGCGGCCAGAAGCGTTGAAAGTTTTGCTTCCAGGCGCGCATCACCTCGCGCGGGGATACGCCGCTCAACCGCGCCTGGTAGGTCTTGCGCCAGAGTTGCCCAAAACCGCGTATCGGGCCGGTCAACTCGCGCCCCGAAACGTTGAGGTTGACTGCCCCAGACGGGACGCCATCAACCACCAGGCGCTCAACAGGTTGGGCCCAGGCAGACGTATCGTCGGAATGGGTGCGGGAATTTACGAACGTCATAATCGTTAGCCTGCCGCGATGTTCACCGCGCTGAGCGCTTCTTCTTCTGTGGCAAAGATCGAAATGGCTTCGTTGAGGCGGGTAAGCTCGAAAATTTGGCGGTAGTGGTCGCTTAAGCCGCAGGCCATCAGCCGTACCTGCTGGCGGCGCGCGCGGATCAGCAGGGTCACCAGTAACCCGATGCCGGAACTGTTGATAAAATTCAGTTTTCCAAAATTCATCAAAACCTGGGACGGGTGTTCTTCTGTTGCCAGCGCAAAGGCTTCCATCAAACGCGTCTCAGCCGCGGAGGTGATCTCGCCGGAAAGGTCGATCACCCCCACCGTTCCTACCTTGCGTACATCCAGATTCATGACCGGTGCATTCATTCGTACTCCTTGTCTAACCGTTCAAATGCTCGCTTGTTTCGTTCTCACAATTCCACACCAATTCGGTGATGTGAAAGTTTCCTTCCGCGTAAACGTACATTTCGTCCGTCATATGCCGGATCAGGAACAGCCCCCAACCTCTGGGAGATTGCTTTCCGGCCAGTTTGGCATCGATGTCGGGTATCTCCGCCTCTGGGATGGTATTGATATCTCCCAGATCCATGACCTTGATAATGATCTGCCCCCTGCCGGCCAGGATTTGAATTTTGACCGGATCCTCAACCCGAAAGCGATTGCCGTGTTCCATCGCGTTCATGGTCGCTTCGGCGATGGCTGTCTTCATCCGTTCGCGTTTGGTAGCGCTAATTTTGTATGACTGTATGTTTTGCAGCACGGCCCTTACGGCTGCCAGCTCGTTTCCCGGCTGGCTGGGAAAATCCAATTCACAAATTGGCTGCTGATCGCTTGCCTGGGTGCGCCGCGGTGTGGTCATGCAGATCGGGCCTCATACATTGCGTCCATCCACGACCAGATACCCGCCGGCGTATTGGCAATTTTGCCAATATGGTTCTTCTCCCAAAAAATCCTCCGCAAATTCACCATGCCTGAACATATCCTCCACAGAAAATGACCATCTGACATCATTTTAGGGAAAAAAAAAAAAAAAATCGTTACGAAGATATTACGAGATCAGATACATGCAAACGCGAACTTTGCGTCCCTGGCGGGAGATAATTCTTCGCTATCGAGTTCATATCAGATGCTCGAAATATATATCGTTACGGCGTCTGGCCTTCTTGGCGTTTTGGGACGAATCCTGTACAATTCCGGTAGAGAATGGAGAATGAATATGGAGCCGTTGCGGCTGTATTTGTTTGGTTTTCCGCGCATGGAGCGCGAGGGTCAGTTGGTCTCGGTCGATACGCGCAAGGCCACCGCGCTGCTTTCCTACCTCGCTATCCACGGCGAGCCCGTTTCCCGGGATGCCCTGTCGAACCTGCTGTGGCCGGATTATGACCAGAGCGGGGCGCGGGCGGCGTTACGAAGAACTCTCTCGGTGTTGAACAAAGCCGTGGGGGAAGGGGTGCTTGCGATTGAGCGCGAGCGTATCGGGCTGAACAAAAATGGAGCGTTCTGGTTGGATGTGCTCCAGTTTGAATCTTTGCACCAGCAAGCGGAGCAACAACGCCTGGGCGGGGATGCGCGCTACCTGGACACCCTCGCCAGGAGCATCAGCCTGTATAAAGATCGTTTTATGGCCGGCTTTACTCTGCGTGATTCGGTCGAATTTGATGACTGGCAGTATTTTCATTCCGAACGCCTCAACCGAGAATTGATCCGGCTGCTCGACCTGCTGGCCGCGGGGTATGCTGAAAGCGGCCAGCACGAGCGCGCCATTGGGTATGCGCGCCAGTTGCTAGCGTTGGATATGCTACGCGAAGAATCGCACCGCCAGTTGATGCTGCTGTACGCGCGCTCCAACCAGCGCAGCATGGCGCTGCGCCAATACCGTGAGTGCGTGCGCGTGTTGGAGCAAGAACTGGGGGTTGCGCCCCTGGAAGAAACCACGGCGCTGTACCAGATGATTCTGGAAAATCGCATCCCGGTAGCCGAGCCAGAGCGCGCGCCCGAACCGTCGGGCGGTGCGCCGCTCGCCAGAGAAAGCGCGGCTCCGGCCTTTCCACTGGTGGGGCGCGGTGCGGACTGGGAGGCCATCCACGAGGTGTATGAAGCCGCCCGCGCTGGCAGCATTTGCCTTCGATAAAGCCCAAAAAGGCGG
>CAZPSQ010000510.1:0-2531 GCA_964588755.1 uncultured Prosthecobacter sp.
CCGGACGTTCGCAGGCTGGTGCTTGGGAAAGTACTGCTGCCGCATTCGGCTGCAGCGGGCGTCTGCTGGTTTTCGCGATGGCCCTGGGTGGGGCGTGGGGCAGGGGACGCTTGTTCCGCAGGCCAGTGGGCCAGCGGTACTTGGGGCTTTCGTGGGCCAGGGGGATTTAGCTGCCGATGGCCGCCTCATCGGCGTCATGCTCATAGATGTGCGAGGCCTGATGATCCAGATAGGCGGCGAAGATGTCCTCCATCTCCGTCATGCTGCCGACCTGGGAGAAGCGCTGACGCAGCCATTTGCCGCCGGGGATGGACTTGGTGTAGTTCATGAGGCGGTTGCGCATGGAGCGGATGGTCACCATCTCCGGCATCTTGGCGTTGCGCTCGATGGCCAGCCTGCAATGGCGGCGCATGAAGTCGAAACGGTCCTGCACGCTGGCGGGGGCGCTGTGCTGGCCGGTGGCGAGGTAGTGTTTCGCCTCTTTGAAAATCCATGGGTTGGCCATGGCGGCGCGGCCGATCATGACGCCCTTCACATTCGTCTGCGCGCGGCGTATTTCCACGTCCTGGCCGCTGGAGATGTCGCCATTGCCGATGACGGGGATTTTCACGGCGTCGGCCACCTGGCCGATGACGTCCCAGTCGGCAAGGCCGGTGTAGCCCTGGGCGCGGGTGCGGCCGTGCACGGCGATGGCCTGCATGCCGCAGTCTTCCAGAAGGCGGGCCACCTCCACGGCGTTGACGTGGGTGGCGTCCCAGCCGATGCGCATCTTTGCCGTGACGGGGATGGACACGGCCTTGGCGACCTCCCGCGCCACGCTGGCCAGCAGCGGGCAGTCCTTCAGCAGGGAGGAGCCGCCGTTTTTGGAGACGACCTTGTTCACCGGGCAGCCGAAGTTGATGTCGATGAAGTCGGGCTGCTTCCAGTCGATGATCTTCCGGGCGGCCTCGCCCATGCGTACGCCGTCGGAGCCGAAGAGCTGCACGCCGAGGGGGCGCTGCTCGTCGTCAAAGTCGGTGTAGTGCCGGGTGCGGTCGTCGCGCTGCAGGATGCCTTCCGCGCTGACGAACTCCGTGACCAGGACATCGGCCCCCTGTTCTTTGCAGAGACGACGAAAAATGACGTCCGTGACCCCGGCCATGGGGGCCAGATAGAGGGGGAAGCGGTCGTTGGAGAACCAGGAAAGCATCTTCGATGATAGCCGCACTGGCACAAAGCGGCAAGCCGTGTCACAGTCCCGGAATGGCAAGACGCCGCCGCCACCGCAAACCGCTGCTCCCCGGATTTGGTTCCGTGGTGCTGGGCCTGTTGCTGCTGGGCGCGGTCGGCGGGCTGTTCTGGGCGCTGGGGAAGGTGACGGAGGTGAAGCGCGTGGCGGTGCCGACGGCGCCAGTGGGGAAGAAGAAGTGACGTGCGCCTGGACACGCCGCCGCCAAGTCAAGCCACGACCAAGAACGATCTTCTGGAAACCAAGCACTTGAACGACGCGCGTTGGTCGAGGACGATTCGCTGCTTACACGACCGGCCTTACCACAATGATTTCACCGAGGAGCTGTTCCTGCTCCACCTGCAGGTGGTTGAGCTTCATGAGCTCGAGCATGGCGAGGAAGGTGACGATCATCTCGCCACGGCTGGCGACGGAGCTGAAGAGCTCCTCGAACTTCATCCGGCCGCCGAGGGGGATGATGTCGAGCAGGTGCTCGATCTTGTCGGCCACGGTGAAGCGGTCGTTGACGATCTCGCGGAAGTCGTTGGTGCCTTCGAAGCGTTTCAGGATGCGCTGGAAGGCGCGGATGAGGTCGAAGATGCCGACCTGGCCGATGGACTCCACGGGGGCGTCGAGGTCGGGCAGCTCGGGTGTGGTGACGAAGAGCTCGTTGCCCTTCACCTCCTGCACGCCGAGGAACTGCGCGGCTTCCTTGAATTTTTTGTATTCGACCAGCTGGCGGATCAGCTCCCAGCGGGGGTCGCCTTCCTCGGCGTCCTCCTCGGGCGGCTGCACGTCCTTGGGCAGCAGCTCGCGGCTTTTGATGTACATGAGGTTGGCCGCCATGACGATGAACTCGCTGGCCAGCTCGACGTTCAGCGCCTTGAAGGTGTCGATGTATTCGAGGTACTGCTTGGTGATGCGCTCCAGCGACACGCTGTAGATGTCGATCTCCTCTTTTTTGATGAGGTAAAGCAACAGGTCCAGGGGGCCTTCAAAAATCTCGAGTTTGACCTTGTAGTCGGCGTCTTCCACGGCGCGAGATAGCGCCGGGAACCCCGGCTGGCGAGAGGAAAAACAGCACTGGATGCCTTCATTGTCGAATTTGCTATTGTGATTCGCTGGCAAGACATGCTCAAATATATAGGCAACCTTTAAGTTTATATATTAAACGTCCCTTGAACCGAAACTGAAGTGGGGGCGGTTTGATGCAAAGAGTTGGTGATACTCGTTTCCAGCAACGCAGACTTCAGGGCTCCGTCGACGTCATTAGAGCCTGTAATTAACTTTTGATGGCTGAAGGAAGCATCAGCATGATGAAGGC
>CAZPSQ010000511.1:0-2531 GCA_964588755.1 uncultured Prosthecobacter sp.
CCTTCGTGGCCCAGACGGTGGAAGCCCCGGCCGCCGCCCCTGAGGGCGACGCCGCCGAGGCCCCCGCCGCAGAGGCTCCAAAGAAAAAGGCCCCGGCCAAAAAAGCCGCTGCCAAGAAGAAGGAAGCTGTCGCCGCCGAATAATCGGAGCGCCTGATTCACTCAGAAAAAATGCGAAACGCGGAAGCCGAAAGGCTTCCGCGTTTTTCTTTGGGCGCGGGGAGGGGCTGCTTGCTGCGCCTGTTCTTGCGCCCGGAGGACCGGCTGGCTTGAAGTCATCCCCATCGGCCACCTGCGCCGGGCTGCCACCTGAGCCGTGGTTGTTTCCAGGCGCAAAGGCCACGTCATGCCGCAGGCGATGAAAAGGGCGCGGCCCAGGCAAGCCTGCGGCCCTCACCAAAACATGCTAATCCGGCACTCAGGTACCAGCATGGCCGGTTGCATCATGCCATGCTCCGCCTTCCATGGCCACTTATGGAACAAACCATCAAGATCGCCCTGGTTGGCGCCGGCATGTTCGGCGGAGATGTGCATGCGCGTGCCTATGCGGACCTGCAGCGTTTCGGCATTGCCGGACAGCTCGCCCGCGTCGGGCTGGACAAGCACTCCCGCGAGCTCGCAGGCGTCAAATTTGACCTCGTCGCCGTCGCCACCCGCAGCGAGAAATCCGCGCGGAAAGCCGCCGCCGCCTTCAAGGACATCACCGGCCATGAGCCGCAGGCCTTTCATGGCGACGAGCCCTGGAACGACATCCTCAAAGCCTTCCCTGACCTCGACGTCATGGCCGTGGCCACCCCCGACCACCTGCACACCCAGCCCATCCTCGCCGCCCTGGCCGGGGGCGTCCACGTCCTGACCGAAAAGCCCATGTGCCTCTCCATCCAGGAGGCCGACCAGATCATCGACGCCGCCAGGGCCAGGAACCTGATCGTCGCCGTGGACATGCACAAACGATACGACCCCGACCATCTCCGCATCCGTGACGACATCCAGAACCGCATCGGCGCCCCGCTTTATGGCACCGCCTATCTTGAGGAGCCGCTCGAGGTCAGCGCCAGCACCTTTAAGTGGGTGGAAAGCAGCGACCCCTTCAGTTATGTCGGCCCGCATTGGACGGATCTAATCTGGAGCTATTACAAGTCCAAGCCCGTCAGCCTCACCGCCGTCGGCCAGAAAAAGCGCCTCGTGCGCGACGGCATCAACGCCTTCGACGCCGTGCAGGTGCGCGTGGACTTCGACAACGGCATGTCCATCAACTTTCATAACAACTGGATAACTCCCGCTGACTTTGAAGGCCCCGTCAACCAAGGGCATGAGATCGTGGGCGCGGACGGCAAGGTGGAAAGCGACCAGCAATATCGTGGCTTCCGCTGGTGGAACGCCAACGGCGGCTCCCGTACCAGCAACAACCATTTCACCCGTGAGGTGGCGCGCCCGGACGGCAGCAAAGGTTACATTGGTTACGGCGTGGACAGCCTTACCGTGGGCCTTGTCGCCATCTGCCGGGTCAAGTTTGCCGGGGAAAGCCGGGATGCCGTGGCGGACATCTATCCCACTGCCGAGGAGGCGCGCATTACCTGCGCCATCGTGGATGCGGCGGCGCGTGTGCGTGATCTCAATTGGAAATACATGCAGGAGGGCAAAGGCGCCACCGTCACCGCTCACTTTGGCGGGGAAGGCATCACCATCATCGATCCTAACCGTGTGGCGGAGGGGACGGCAGCCGTGTTTGAAAAGATTTATGACAAAGCTATGTGATATGCCCATGGCTGAGTAAGCATCATCTTGGATTGGGTGGTGTTGTCTTAGGTGAGATGTTGTTTCCTGCGATTGTTCGGGTTTTCCCTGAGCTTCTGATAAGGCGGGCAGGGTGCTTTTATGGCTTTAAATCCACCCTTAGTCGACCATTCTAAAGTTGACATGGGTCTTAAATGTCCATAAAAAAGCAATAACCCTCCACCACACCACTTATTATGAATCTCTCCGCTTCCCAGCTGCGTCGCGCGGCAACTCTCCAGGAAAAAATCGAAGATATGCAGCAGGAGCTGGCAGCCCTTCTGGGTGGGGCCGCCGCTGGTGGCAAGCGCCGTGGCCGCAAGCCCGCCGCCGTGTCTGTGGACGGTGACAAGCCTGCCAAGCGCAAGTCCGGCATCTCCGTCGCCGGTCGCAAGCGCATCGCCGCCGCCCAAAAAGCCCGCTGGGCCAAGGCCAAGGAAGAAGCCGCATCCACCGAAAAGAAGGCCAAGTAATTTGCCCTCATTCGCGAGATTACTTCTCAATAAAAGAGCCCTGGTTGTTTCAACCGGGGCTTTTTGTTTAAAGTAGCCTTGTTGCTGCGCAACAAGGAACGCTCCGCCTCGCATCAGGCTCTTATCCCTCTTCCACTCCTCCACAAAAAAGCCCCGGTCATCACAACCGGGGCTTTTTGTTTCACAGGTTACTTCACAAACATCGGATCATCCGGATTCCCCTTGCTCAGCAGATAGGCCATCAGGTCCAGAATGTCGTCCTCCTTCAGCATGAAGAGCAGCC
>CAZPSQ010000512.1:0-2496 GCA_964588755.1 uncultured Prosthecobacter sp.
CCATGAAGTCCAGGATACGGCCCGGGGTGCCCACGACGATCTGGGAGCCGCTCTGGAGGGCGCGGATCTGGCGGTCGTAGGAAGCGCCGCCGTAAACGGGGGTGGCGCGCACGCCTTCCTTGAAGGTGGCCAGCTTGTGCACCTCCGCGCAGACCTGCATGGCCAGCTCGCGCGTGGGGCAGAGAATCAGCGCCTGCACCGCGCGCTTGGAGCCGTCCACGCCCTGCACCACGGGGATGCCGAAGGCCATCGTCTTGCCGCTGCCGGTGTGGCTCTGGCCCACCACATCGCGCCCGGTCAGCGCCACGGGAATGGCCTGGGCCTGGATGGGGGAGGGCTGCTCAAAGCCGAGGGATTTGACGGCTTCAAGAAGCTCTGGAGAGATTCCCAGTTCAGGGAAGGATTGCGTGCTCATGGGGGGACAGTCCCCCGGAATTTGGGGGCGGGCATAGTCTCACCAATGAGAAGGATAGCAAGGGGTTTGATTCCCGGGGTTCCGTGGACACGAATCCCAAAAAAAAGACAATCAAGACCATGGACGTTTTAAAAACGGTTTCATAGCATCCCATTTAAGTCGTCCCCACCACCACACCACACTACAACCACGGGGCGGCGAACATCAGCGACACCATCATGTCCACAGCCACTGTCTCCAACACCACGGGGCAAACGCTCCGCAATGCCGTCATCCGCCTCGCCGGAAACTCCCAGGATGGCATCCAGTCCATCGGCGGTTTTCTGGCACGCCTGGCCGGGCGCACCCAGCACGATGTGATGACCTACATGACGATCCCCTCCACCATCTCCGGCGGGCCGTCGATCTTCCAGCTTCACCTCGGCTCCGGCCACGTGCTGCACCCGGGGGATGAGAGCGACGTACTGGTGGCCTTCTACCAGCACAGCTACGATGCCCACCTGGGCGCGCTGCGGGAGGGCGGCATCTGCTTTTACGACAGTGGCGAGGTGAAGGAGCTGAAGACGGAGCGCGGCATCCACCACATCGGCGTGCCCTTCACCGCCGCCACCATCGAGGCCATCGGCGGCAGCGCGCGGGACCGTGGCAAGAACATGTTTGTGCTGGGCCTGCTGGCCGCCGTTTACCAGCTCGACAAGGAAAAGCTGACCGGCATAGTGGCCCGCACCTTCGGCAAGAAGGATGAGAGCGTGCTGCGCAATGCCATGCTGGCCTTTGACGCGGGGTATGCCTACCCCATCGGTGACATGGGCACCTTCAACTTTGAGGAGGGCGAGCACACGGACGAGCACCGCATCAGCACGGATGGGAACACCATCATGACGATGGGCCTCATCGCTGCCGGGGTGCGCTACGGCTCGGCCTACCCCATCACGCCATGGTCGCCCATCATGGAGATCCTCCGGAGCGAACTGCCGAAATACGGCGGCATCTATGTGCAGGCGGAGGATGAGCTGGCGGCGGTCTCCATGACCATCGGCGCGGCTTATGCGGGCCACCTGGCCGTGACGGGCAGCGCGGGTCCCGGCCTCAGTTTGAAAATGGAGGCGCTGAGCTATGCGAGCATGGCGGAGATCCCGCTCATCGTCATCAACGTGCAGCGCGGCGGCCCCTCCACCGGCCTGCCGACGAGCGTGGAGCAATCGGACCTGCTGCAGGCCATCTACGGCAGCCATGGGGACTGCCCGCGCATCGTCCTCGCCCCGCAGGATGTGGAGGACTGCTTCTACATCGCGCTGGAGGCCGGGCGGCTGGCCCGCGAATACTCCTGCCCCGTCATTATCCTGAGTGATCAGGCGCTGAGCAGCCGCATCGAGGCCTTCACGGAGCCGGACCTGGACAAGCACTGGGTGGAGCCAGCGCTGGATCTCTCCGACCGCGGCGCGGACTTCAAACCGTATCCGCTGGACAAGGTGACACGCCACGCGCCGCCCGGCACCAGGCTGCAGGGCAAGTACCCACACGTGACCGGCCTGGAGCACGACGAGCAGGGCCACCCCTCCGGCAGCCCGAAGATGCACACGCAGATGACGGCGAAGCGGCGCAACAAGCTCATCGAGCTGAGCAAGAAGCTGCCGCTGCCGGAGGTCTATGGCGACCAGGAGGGCGATGTCCTCCTGGTCGGCTGGGGCAGCACCTACGGCCCCATCAAGGAAAGCGTGAACCGCATGCGCGCCGAAGGGCACAAGATCGGCTCCGCGCACCTGCGCCACATCCACCCGATGCCCGCCGGGCTGGATCGCCTGTTTGCGAAGTTCAAGAAAGTGGTGGTCGTGGAGATGAACGACTACGGCCTCTACGGCTACGGCCAGCTGGCCATGATGCTGCGCGCGGCCTATGCGGAGCCGAAGATCCAGTCCGTCTGCAAGACGGACGGCCTGGCCTACCGCATCCGCGAAATCGTCACCGGCGTGGAGAAGATCATGTCCGCGCAGTGATTTCCCCCTTCCCTCTCCTCTCAACCTTCAACGCCTTTTCAACCATGTCCCAGACCACTCTTGAAGCCCAGACTCCAGTCGGTG
>CAZPSQ010000513.1:0-2464 GCA_964588755.1 uncultured Prosthecobacter sp.
CCGCCGTGCGCTACCTCGCCCGTTACGTCAACAAGACCGCCTTGAGCGAGCAACGTCTGCTCGGCTACGACACCGCAGGCAACCTCCGCATCAACTGTCAAAGCTCCGCCACGGGCGAGTGGAGCGTCCTCGCCCTCACCCCTGACGAGTTCCTTCGGCGCTGGTGCCAGCACATCCTTCCCAAGGGTCTCATGCGCGTGCGCCACTACGGGTTCCTTAGCGCCGCCGCCAAGGCCAGACTGGAACGACTGCGCCACCTCCTCCGCGTGCTCACCCCACCGCCACCGCCCGCAACAGAGCCACTCGTCATCAAGTGCGCCTGCTGCGGCAAGCCGATGCGATTCGTCGGCCGCATCGATCCACCGGCCCCTCTGGCGGCTGATGCTCAGCCAGACACAACCCAACCGCGGACCGCCCGCACCCAACGCATGAGACCTACACGATCATCCCCAGGCACCCCGCCAAGCCAACGCACGACTCTGGTCGGGAAGTCCACGCCATCGAAGGGGAAAACAGAGACATTGCCGCCCCAAATCCCTGCCAAATTAGGTTTATCCAAGTCAACTCGTCCCCCGGTCACGACTCAAACCCCGTGTATCGCAGCCCAAGTTCATTCTGGCTCGGAACTCAAACCTGAAGCAAACCGCATAAGCACCAACCGCTTCGACGGCGTGCGCCCGTAGCTCCACCCCGGGCTTGTTCAACAACCATTAGCTTTGGTGTGCTGCGCAACCAAAGCTCCTGAATAACTCGATGCGGGGTTACGAGGCAGGAACGAGGCGGAGGCCCATCTGAGAGGCTTGTTTTTGAAGGTTGTTCATCCGGCGTTTTTGTGTGGCGGGCGTTTGTTTGAAAGCCTCATTCTCGTCGTAGGGAACCCGGCGCGTGATCAGCGCGAACAAAATACGCGCAAGCTTATGGGCAACGGCGGTAATACCCTCGGCCTTGCCCAGGCGGGCTTTCATCCGGCGACAGTATTCCCCGAGCTTGTTCTCACTGTTGCGCACGGCCTGGCCAGCCATGCGCAGTGCTGCCGCGACGCGGCTGTTGATCTTGCGTGTCTTGGCTTTGAGCACCTTCCCACCGCTGATGCGGTTGTCTGGACAAAGTCCCAGCCACGAGGCAAAAGCCTCAGCGCTCCTGAATGACTTTTTCAATTGCTCGCCAGTGCCCAATTCGCTCATCAGTATGGCCAGTGTCCCCGCTCCAACACCCGGCACACTGCTCAGATCCACGCCATAAAAGCGCCAAGCTTCGCTGAAGACAGGAGCAGCCGGACTGTTCTTCCCCCGGCTGTGCTGCTTTTTGCGTTGCGGTGCGGGCAGCGAGCCCACAACTTCTGTCCCGACTGCAACCCTGGCGCTCAAAACGGCAATCTGAATGTCACACTCGGCGATGGTCTGAAGCGTCTGTTCCCAGCGTGTTTTGCATTGCTTGAGAACAAACAGATACTCCTCGCGGTAATCGCCCTTGAGCGCCTCGATGATGGTCGCCTCACTGCTCCGGCAGCGATCGTCCCGCAGCTTGGCCAGCTTCGCCGCATCACGTTCACCTGCGAGGATGGACTCGATGATCCTCTGCGCGCTGGCTCCATCAATGTCGCTGAACACATGCTGTATGTGCAGGTTCATTTCCATGAGCACCTTCTGCATCAGGTGAATCTGCCGCGCGCTTTCACTCACCAGCTCCGCACGGTGTCTCATCAGGTAGCGCAGCGGCACGATGTCCTTCGCCGGACGGAACGATTTGCGCAAAAGTCCGGCGGCATGGAGTTGCTGGAGCCATTGTGCATCCTGAACGTCCGTCTTCTTGCCCGGCACACCTTTGACGTGGCGGGCGTTGACCAGACAAACCTCAATGCCCGCATCCTCCAGCACCGAGTAGGTGGTGATCCAGTAATTGCCCGTGGACTCAAGCGCGGCGGTGGTGACCCCACACTCCAGCAGCCAGTCGCGCAAGGCAAACACACCGGAAGTGAAGCTGCAGAAACTGCGCACGCTGTCCCCTGCACAACGTCCAGGCGGCACGGCCGCCACAAGTTCTTCCGCCCCAATGTCGATGCCTGCGGCATCAGGATGCAGAGTGGTGTTCAATATCGGTTGGCCATCCTCGGCCTGCTTTGCGGCGCGCCGCACGCGTCGCCTTTGTCGGACTTTGGTGCTCATGATGTCATCAGTGGGTGTTGGTGTTGAGGTGAAGCACAAGGGCAGCCGCCGAAAAACGTGGTCAATCTCCTGAACGGGGTCGCCTGCTGATGGGCAGGTGCCACCAATGACTGGCTCGCAGGGGCTGCGACCATGCTAACTTGCGGAGTGGGCCGCTTCCGCAGCCCCCACCATTGCTATGCCGGCCTGCACTCCTCATGCTCCGCCCCCACCTTGCACGCAATCAAGCCTTTGCGCCACCCCAGTTACTCCCTGACTGGCACCCTCAATCCGGGTTCTTTGCTAACTTGGGGGTTCGG
>CAZPSQ010000514.1:0-2463 GCA_964588755.1 uncultured Prosthecobacter sp.
TGCCGCGTAAAGAAGACGGGTTTGCGGTCGGCTCCAATGACTCCTCTTCGGCCACTGCGGTCATTGGCGGGATGCGCCTTGAACGTCGGCTGTGCCCCCCATTGCCGACGTTCGACCGGGTTCGCGGAAAAAGGCTGGGGCGGCGAGTCCGGAGGACCGCTTGCTGAAGTGGGCTATTCACCCTTTCGACCGTGAAAAGCCATTCGAGATTGTCGAACCAATGGCGGCAATGCAGCGGTTGCGCCCAGTAATGGCCAAACTCTCAACTCACCGTTTCGGGCATATTGCGGTTAGCCAAGCGCCAGCGAGCCGTCATTACTTGCACCCAGTGTCAACGGTACCGCAACCGTACCCCCACGTCGCGAGGTTGAGGTCTTCTTAACGCCGACCGTACCGAGTCAGTGGCGCAAGCTCAACGCCCGTTCGACCCTGCTCAAGAAGGGGTCGGCGGATGCTTTTAGGGCTCCGCCTCAATCGCTGTTGCTTCGTCGGCCAATCCATTAAGTACGGCGAAGACTCCAGCCAGATCTTCGCGATACGAAGCTGTGTATTTGTATGTGACTACGCACCGATTTTCGACGTGCGGGATTCGCTGGCGAATGAGTTCCTGGTGCTGCCTCCAGTACCGTCCCATCTCCCTCGGATCAAGACCTCCTGGAAGTTGAGCCATGGACGCAAAGTAGCCCCCTTCATCTCTGCCAGAAAAGAAAGGGTTACTCAAATGCGACAGGCAGTGGTCGAGGAAATGAAAGACGTTGTCCTCGTGGATGTCGGGGTTGAAGCAGACGCCAAACGCGTATTCGTTCATCAGCCTTGCTATGCCATTACCATCTTCAGCCCCGCACTCATCGTAATGCCCACAGCCCACACCAGAACCATTTGGGGGCAACGGATTGCTCAGCTGGTAGATCACGAAGGACTTTACAACAACGCGCGCCGAGGAAACGTGCTGAGCAAGCGAAGCGGCACCTTGTTCAGATTGTTCATCCCATGAAGCCTGCTGGCCAAGTTGCGACGAAGCGTCGCCGAGAAACGCTTCCACTGGTGTGTCACTGACTTCCGAAAGAAAATTTCGCCGCGGATCAATGTAGGTTCGCTTGAACAGCGCGAAGACCTCCTGAGACAGTCTTCTCATCCCCATCAATGCGAGTTCACTGACCAAACCAGCTGTCGCAGCACTGCTATCCTGATGGACGATGAGTGCTGAATGCAGGTTGTACAACTGCCCCTGACGATCTGCGGAGCATTGAAGCCTGAACAACATGAGATCGTTCCAACCAAGGGCGCCGCGATCAGCACTTGCAAGGCGTTCGAGCAGGCCTTTCCCTTGGTAGGAGTTTTCGCCGAAGATCCGCCATGCGATCTCGATGATGTTCTCCGGGCTATTAGGAAGGCGACGCCCCGATGTCCTCCCCCAACCGGCTTGGTCCATCAGTCGCAACAGGGAATAGATCGACCTGTGCCGCAGCCCACGATCGTCATTCGCGATCGCCGAGTAGCGTGGCAGATAGTCGATGAGCGTGTCGATGGCGTCTTCGGCGACAGCGCGAGTGAAGTCATGAGACTGATTGACCAGCACCCTCCAGAACTGATCATGCGCGTGCTCCCCTCCTTCCAATAGAAAGTCAGGTGACGTGAGGACCGCAGCAATAGACGCCCCGTTCCGAACTCGTTCCACTGCCTCCTGGTACAGAACAAATGTCTCCTGTGGTTCTGGCGTGGCGAACCGCACAAGGAGCTTGAGGTACCCCTCCAAATTCCTGAAAGTGTCCTGGTTGAAGCAAGCACGTGATGCCAGGACAGCCTCATCTACGGCACTTCGATCCCCGAGTTCCAACGTTGTCACGTCAAAGAGCTGTTTTAACAGGAACGCGGCGGCTCCTTGTTGTCCTTCTTGCTCCACCAATATCGAGAACTCAGCAGAGTTCGCGAACTCGGGCTCTCCGTACTCGCGACGCACAGAGAAAATCCCGCAACGTCCCTCCGTCTCTTCGGCGTAGATGCGTCTGAACAACCCTGGATAGTTCAGGTGCAACAGAATGAGGTTGATAAGGTCGCGCTTGTTGAAGTCCGTCCGACCTAAGTCGCTCTTCTCGATCTGCATGAGAAGCATGGCGTTGGCGAAGCGCTTCACCTTGCGTAGGTCGCCAACAAGGGGCAAGTACTTCGTCGCCAAGTCACCGTCAAGAACGCTCGCCAATTCGTTGAGCACTGCGCCGAGCTTCACCATGGTGTCGGAAGGAATCGAGCCCAGTTGGTTCTCTGCGCGTAGCCAGTCCCTTCGCAAAAAGTCCCGAATACTGGAACTGTCGACGAACAGGCTCAGCTTGACTGTCACAAACTTTTCAAGGAACTCGCGCGCCCTGGAACCCTCTTCCTTGCTTCCCGCAAGTACCTCGGTGTCGTAGTGTCAATTTGCGGCACATTAAGGCCAGCGAATCGCGGCGTAATGCGGCCAGCAGA